>JACPJE010000040.1 GCA_016187725.1 Candidatus Latescibacterota bacterium | reverse complement strand
GCTGGAGGCGCTGGAAGGGTAGTTCCCAAGTTTAGGAACTAACCCCAAGGGCGACTGGTTTCGGAGCAGAGGAGGTGGCCGAAGACTCCAAGTCCGGCCAGGTGGAGGTGGACGAGGACAGCTTCTACTGGGGGAAGTAGCAGGGTTACTTTGTCAAAGACCGGCTGGCTGGGCTGGAGGAACCAGATCCAAGGCGGCGACTCCACCCTCCCAGTTGCAGATGGCGGTGAATACCATCATCTACGCGCGCCGCGCGGAGACAGATATGCAGCCAACCCTCAAAACGAGGAAAATTCCCCGCTCCCTCAAGCCGCTCTTCTGGGACTACGACCTCCGGGAGCTGTCGTGGCCGGCGGACCAGGACCTCGTCACCTCTCGCATCCTGGCCTCTGGCGACTGGCAGGCCATCACCTGGCTGCGGCGGCAGGTGACCTCCTGCCAGCTTCGCCATTGGCTGCTGGAGCGCCAGGGGCGCGGCCTGGATCCCCAAAGGCTGCGCTTCTGGGAGTTGATCCTGGACCTGCCGCACCAGACGGTGAACGGCTGGTTGCGCCTCATGGAGCAGGACGCCTGGCCCCGGAGGGCAGGGCGATGAACTGGCATGCAGAAGTCCTGGGGACCAGACAGGAGAAGGTGCTGAAAAGAATAGGTCCCCTCATGGACCGGTGGAACTTCTATCTGGCTGGCGGCACGGCCATCGCCCTCCATCTGGGCCACCGCCATTCCGTGGACCTGGACTGGTTCACCGGAGAGGGGATCACGGACCCCCTGCGCCTGGCCAGGGATATAGAGGAGGAAGGCATTCCCTTTGCGACCGGCCAGATCGGCAGGGGCGCCCTGCACGGTATCGTCTCCGGGGTGCGGATCAGCCTGCTGGGATATCGCTATCCTCTCCTCGAACCCCTCGTCCCCTGGCCGGCATGCGGATGTTCCCTGGCCTCCCTGGACGACCTGGCCGGTATGAAACTCTCGGCCCTGGCCCAGCGGGGCGCCAAGAAAGACTTCGCAGACCTCTATGCCCTGGGAGTGAAGCACTGCCCCCTGGAGAAGATGCTGGAGCTGTACAAAAAGAAGTTCTCCATCCAAGACATCGGACACCTGCTCTACAGCCTGGCTTACTTCGACGATGCCGACAGGGAGCGCCTGCCCCGGATGCTATGGGATACAGACTGGAGGATCATCAAGGAGACGACTCAGGAGTGGGTAAAGGAGATAGGAAACGCCAAGCCATGACGAAGACCTGTCTGCTCATGCCCTGCTTGCTGGCCCTCCTGTGGCCGGCGAGAGTCCAGGCCCACAACGGCGCCGTGGCCATTGCCGTGCCTCTGGCGGGGATCACCATCGACGGGGATCTGTAGGCAAGGGAGAGGAACTGAAAGGGAAACCGCCAGCCGAGGTGGCCGGCAGCGAGGAACTCGGAGCAGAGGAGGTGGAGGGCGCCAAGGTCGGCCAGGTGGAAGTGGACGAGGACGATCTTACCCCTGGTCATTAAAGGGTTCCCCGTCGTCCAGGGTATAGAGGTCTTCGGCAGGATCTTTCAGAAAATCAAAGGCCGAGTTATGCGCCGCAGCCCGGAGCCATTCACCTTCGTCGATATCGGCGTCATCTTTCCTCAAGAGGATGACACGCACAGTTCCAGGTCCCACATGCGTTACCGGAATATCCAGGTGCAACTGGCCCTTTTCATCTACGGTGCTGGTCAGTTCAACAGCCTTCAGCGGAGTTTCCATGGATAATGCTCCTCAGGTCATAGGGCTCCTTCAAAATATAGCACTCTATTTTGAATGGCAATGAGCACGGCAACCTCCCACACCCACGCCGGCCTCCTGGGCTGGCTCCTCCTCTCCCTCCTGGGAGTACCCTCCCTGCAGGCCGATCCCAACCTGATCGTGGACATCGAGGAGGCCACCACGCCCCTTGCCATCGACGGCGACCTGAGCGACTGGAAGGACGCCCGCTGGCTCTTCTTTGCCCCTGGCGCGCCGCACATGTCAAACGTCGGCGTCAATAATTTGGTGGACGAGGGCCCCACCGAAGCGCCGGGCACGGCCACCACCGCCGCCGATCTCTCCGGTTCCTTCTGCCTGCAATGGGACGAGGAGTGGCTCTACATGGCTGCAAAGGTGAGGGATAATGTGCATGACATCAGCGGCGGGGAGCCAGGTGAATGGTATTTTAAGGATTCGGTCAGCCTTTTCCTGGACATCCCCTTAGATGGCGACGGCCCCAACTATATCACGGGCGACCACACCTTCGCCTTCGTGGCTGATCCCACCTACCCCAAAGAGGGCAAGTGGTGGCGACATGGGGATAATACCAAGCAACCCGTGCGACAGGAAACGCCAGCCCCGCCCCAGACCCAACTGGCCCTGCGCCTGGGCGAGCGCGGGAATTACACCTTGGAGGCCGCCATCCCCATGTCGGTGTTGACGGAACTCACCCCTGCCTTCCGTCCACCCTTTGATGACCGGATCGTGGGCTTCTGGTTCCTGGTCGCCGACCCGGACAACGGCCCTGGTTCCTCATTTACACAGTTGGCCTACGGCGGGGACGACGACAACGACGCTCAGTGGGCCAGGCTGCGCTTCCGTTCAGTCGGACCCATGCCTGCCCCTCCTTCTGCCTCCCCGGCCCTGGCTCGCCTCTCCTTCTACCTGCCGCCGGATCGGATGGCCGAATTTGCAACGACCTATGAAGAAAAAATCACTCCTCTCCTGAAGACACACGGCCTGGTGGAGTCCTCCGAAAAAGGACGAGCCACCCCGGACAGCGTCTTCAGCCGGCTCTTCACCCTGACCAGACCTGCAGAGGTGTGGTGGAAATGGGTGGAGGTCCAGGCCGACCCGGAGTGGCAGAAAATGCGGCTGGAACTCGGGATTATCCGGCCAAACAGGCTGCTGCGCACGGAGTTTCACCTCTACTCCACGCCGGCTGGACCTGGGCGGATAGTGGGAAGCGGGTCTGGAAAGCTAGTCCAGGGAGGCTGGCGCCAGGGCGAGTGGCAGACCTTCGGCCTGGCAGATGGACTGCTATCGCTGCGGATGTTGAGCATCCTCCAGGACCGGGAGGGGAATTTGTGGTTCGGCACAGCGGATGGAGGGCTAAGTCGCTATGATGGGAAGGGGTTCACCACCTTCACTACCGCGGACGGTCTGGCAGACAATAACGTGACCTCTGGCGTGGAGGACCGGCAGGGAAACCTGTGGTTCGGCACCGGGAGTTTCAGCACCGGGGGTGGGGCGGTCCGCTACGATGGCGTGCAATTCAAGACCTTCACCACCCAGGACGGTCTGGCGCACAACAATGTATGGTCTATCCTGGAGGACCAGCAGGGAAACCTGTGGTTCGGGACTCGTGGCGGGGGGGTGAGCCGGTACGATGGCAGGGAATTCAAGAACTTCACCACCCAGGACGGCCTGGCGGATAACCTTGTCTGGCCCATGCTGGAGGACCAGCAGGGAAACCTGTGGTTCGGAACGGATGGAGGGGCGAGCCGGTACGATGGCAGGGAATTCAAGAACTTCACCACCAAAGATGGCCTGATCAACGATCAAATAAGTTCCATCTTACAGGACCGGCAGGGAAACCTGTGGTTTGGGACCAGGGATGGTGGCCTTAGTCGCTATGATGGGAAGGAATTCAAGAACTTCACCACCAAAGACGGCCTGGCCGGCAATGAGGTGTTCTCCATTATGGAGGATCGAGAAGGAGACCTGTGGTTCGGCACAGAGAACGGGGTGAGTCAGTACGATGGCAAAACCTTTACGCCCTACACCACCCAGGGCGGGCTGGCGAATAGTGTGATGTCCATCCTGGAGGACTGGGAAGGGAACCTGTGGTTCGGCACCTGGAGCGAGGGCATCAGCCGGTATGACAAACACGGGTTTGTCCCCCTTGCCGGCACAGAGGAACTAGCCCGCACCCAGGTAGAGTGCTTCCTGGAGGACCAGCAGGGCAATCTCTGGTTCGGCACTCAGGGTAAAGGAGTGATCCGCTGCGATGGGACGCAGTTCACGGCCCTTACCTCTGACGAGGGTCTGGGGTACAATGGCGTGATGTGCATGGCCCAGGACCGGCAGGGGAGGCTGTGGTTCGGCACCGAGGGCGGCGGGGTGAGTCGGTACAAGGGCCAGCAATTCACCCCCTTCACCACGGACGACGGCCTGCCCAGTGACCAGGTGGCAGCTACGCTAGAGGACCGGCAGGGGAACCTGTGGTTCGGGAGTGAGGGGGGTGCGACGCGCTACGATGGCCGCCAGTTCCTCACCTTCACCGAGGAAGACGGTCTGGCCAGCAATAAGGTGAGTTCCATCGCCGAGGACCGGCAAGGAAATCTGTGGTTCGGCACCCCCAAGGGCGCCAGCCGGTACGACGGCCAGCAGTTCAAGACCTTCACTATCACCGAGGGCCTGCCCTACAACACCGTGACCTCCATCGCCGCAGACTCGCAGGGTAATATGTGGTTCGCCACCGACAACGGGGCGGCTCGGTACGATGGCCAGCATTTCAAGACCTTTACCACCCGCGATGGCCTGGCCAGCAACCGGGTGAATGCCATCCGCGTGGATCAACGCGGCCACCTGTGGTTCGCCACCAGCCAAGGGCTGAGCCAGTACGACGGCCTGGCCTTTCAGACCCTCACTAGCCAGGATGGCCTGCCCAGCAATGGGGTGCAGGACCTCCTGCCCGCGCGCAATGGAGATGTCTGGATCGCCACCGCTGGCGGGATCACCCCCTATCATCCCCGCCGCGCCTCCCCGCCTGTGCACGTCAAGGATGTGGTGGCTGACCAATCCTACGGCCCGGTCAAAGCGCTCCGCCTCCCTTCTTCTCAGCGCCTCCTGAGCTTCGAGTTCTACGGCACCGGTTCCCAGACCCCGGCAGACCGCATGGCCTATGTGTACCGACTTCAGGGCCACGAGGAGGACTGGCACTACACCCGCGAGGGCCGGGCCGAGTACGCCGACCTCCCCAGCGGCGAGTACGTCTTCCAGGTGAAGGCTGTGGACCGGGATCTGAATTACTCAGCGCAGCCGGCCACGGTCGCGGTGGAGGTCTTCTACCAGCTCATTTCCTCTCCGGTGCGTTTGGCAGAGGTGCACCTGCAGGACCTGTTCGCCTCCTTCTACAAAACCTACAATACCCAAGCTCTCGGCTCAGTGCAGGTGGTCAACGACTCCCCCGACTCCGTGGTCGCCATCCTCTCCTTCTTCCTGCCTGACTACATGCGCCGGCCCTCGGAGCAACCCTTGTCCCTGGCTCCCCAGTCCTCCCAGCAGGTGGAGGTGAAGGCTTTGCTGGATGAGCAGGTGCTCAATCTGAAAGAGACGGTACCTGTACAGGCCGAAGTATCGCTGGCCGTGGCCTCTGGGGAGCAGAGGAGCATTGCAGAGAAGGCGAAGCAGGAGATCCTGCTGCACGGCCGGGGAGCGCTCACCTGGGCGCCGGTGGGCAAGGCCGCGGCCTTCATCACCCCGGACGATCCGGCAGTGAGTGAGTTCGCCCGCTCCACCCTGGTGGCCTTTGAGGAACAGGTCAAGAGTCTGGGCAGGCCGTGCCGGAACTTATTGAGGGCGATGGTGCTCTTCGAAGCGCTCAAACAGCATGGAGTGCGCTACATCCCGGATGCCAATACCCCCTACACCAGGGTCTCTGCGGATCGCTCGGCAGTAGACCACATCTCCTACCCGGCACAGGTGCTACAGGGGAAGGCCGGCGACTGCGACGACCTGACGGTGCTCTATGGCTCGCTGCTGGAGAATGCCGGGGTATCCACCGCCCTGGTGGATGCTCCGGGTCATATCTTCCTGCTCTTCGACTCCGGGGTGTCGCGGCAGGAGGTGTACAAGCTGCCGGTGGAAGAGAAGGGGTATGTGATCCGGGGCGACCGGGTGTGGGTGCCGGTGGAGGTGACCCTGGTGGGGGAGGGGTTCGTGCGGGCCTGGCAGGCGGGGGCAGAGGAGATGGTCAAGGTGCGGGCAGAGCGGGAGCGGGTGGTGGATACCCAGGCAGCCTGGGAGGAATACAGTCCAGCCAGCCCTGGGTTTGAGGGAAAGGTGGTTGTGCCGGACAAGGCGGTGCTGCAGGAAGGGGTGAAGGAACAATATGCCACCCTGGAACAGCAGATCGATGCCTATATCGAGCAGACCTACCTCTATCCGTTGAAGACCCACCCAGACAATGCGGTGCTGTGGTCCGAACTGGCCAGGGTGTATGTGGGGCTGGGCAAATACGATGCGGCGATCAAGTCAGCGTACAATCGGTTGCGACAGCAAGGGGCAGAGGACGCGGCCACCTTCAACCAGTTGGGGATCGCGCACTACCTGAAGGGGGATCTGGAGCAGGCAGGGTATTTTTTCACGAAGGCCGTGGATCTGGCCCCAGGAGATATCGGCATCCGGCGCAACCTGGACAAGGCGATGGCGGCGTTGGGTGAGGCCGGGGAGATGAAGGGGAAGCCCCCGGCAGAAGTCTCCGGCACCGAGGAACTCGGCACCGAGGAGGTGAGTGGCTCCAAGGCCGGCCAGGTGGAGGTGGATGAGGACAGCTTCTACTGGGGAGAGCAGGGGTAGAACCAAAGAGCGTTTCTTTGCACCAGCACGCGATATGCGTAAATTATAGGCGTGAAGATTCACGATATATCGCAGTCCGCGAAGATCGCGACGGGAGAGCGCTGATGTCACTGTCCGCCATACAAAATAGATATGTCCAGTCCGATCCTGAGATCTGCGGTGGAGAACCCATTATCTCCGGCACGCGCATCCCGGTCCGGATAGTCGCCGTCTGGACGCAAAAGGGAAAATCTGTGGATGAGGTTGTCTCGATGTACCCCAACCTGACTCATGCCATGGTCCACGATGCCCTTTCTTTTTATTATGACCACCGCGACTGGCTAGCGCGGTTGATCGAGGAGAACGCGATTCAACAGCAGATGGAGGCGACTGCCGGAGAGCCGTGGCGAAAGCGAAGCTCTACGTTGACGAAGACATAACCGATGCGCTGGCCCGCGCCCTGCGCGCTGCCGGGTGCGATGTGATCAGCGCTCATGAAACAGGCCTTCATTCCCGGTCGGACGAGGACCAACTCCGCTACGCGATCCAGGAGGGCCGCGCCTTTCTGACCTGCAATGTAAAGCATTTCCCCAGGATCGCCTTTCGCCACTACACCGAGGGGCGATCTCATTTTGGCATCGTCGTCTCCAACCAACTCGAACTCGGCGAGATGCTTCGCCGGGTGCACTATCTCCTCGACAACTGGAGCGCCGAAGAGCTCCGCGATATCTTTCTCTGGTTGACTCCCGTCCAGTAGTCCGGCATTGGCTCGGGTGCAGGTGGCAGGTTGTGTCCTCCGGGACCTGAACTACTCCGAACAACCTGCCACCGTCGCTGTCGAGGTCTTCTACCAAGCCATCGTCTCTCCGGTGCGGTTGGCTGAGGTACACCTCCAGGACCTCTTTGCCTCCTTCTACAAGACCTACAATACTCAACCTCTGGGCACGGTGCAGGTGCTCAACGACTCCCCCGACTCCGTGGCAGCTCCCCTCTCCTTCTTCCTGCCCGAGTACATGCGTCGGCCCTCGGAGCAGCCGCTCATGCTGTCTCCCCAGTCCTCCCAGCAGGTGGAGGTGAAGGCTTTGCTGGATGAGCAGGTGCTCAACGTGAGAGAGAGGGTGCCGGTGCAGGCCGAGGTATCGCTGGCCGTGGCCTCTGGGGAGCAGAGGAGCATTGCAGAGAAGGCGAAGCAGGAGGTCCTGCTGCACGGCCGGGGAGCGCTCACCTGGGAGGGGGTGGGCAAGGCCGCGGCCTTCATCACCCCGGACGACCCGCCAGTGAGTGAGTTCGCTCGCTCCACTCTGGTAACTTTCGAGGAGCAGTTCAAGAGTCTGGGCAAGCCTTGCCGGAATCTGCTGCGAGCGATGGTACTGCTCGAAGCGTTGAAGCAGCACGGGGTGCGTTACATCCCGGATGCCAACACCCCCTATGGCAAGATTTCAGCGAATCGGTCGGTGGTGGACCACATCTCCTACCCAGCAGAGGTCTTGCTGCAGAAGGCGGGGGACTGTGATGATCTGACGGTGCTGTATGGTGCCTTGCTGGAGAATGCGGGGGTGAGTACTGCACTGGTGGATGCTCCCGGTCACATCTTCCTGCTCTTCGACTCCGGAGTGTCGCGGCAGGAGGGGTACAAGCTGCCGGTGGAGGAGAAGCGGCATGTGACCCGGGGCGACCGGGTGTGGATACCCGTAGAAGTCACCAAGGTAGGGGAGAGTTTTGTGGCGGCGTGGAGAGCGGGGGCGGAGGAGGTAGCGGCGTTGGACGGACGGGCATTGTGGGAGAAGGTGGTGGATGTGGCGGATGCGTGGGAGGTATATGCCCCGGCCAGTCCGGTGTTTGCGGAGAAGGTAGCGGTGCCGGCCAGGTGGAGGTGGACGAGGACAGCTTCTACTGGCGGGAGTAGGGCTGAAATGCTTACCCTGAGCCAATGTCTTCCTCAGAAGCCAATAGAAAAGGTGCGAGATACTCCTTCACCCCAGAGACAAACGATGAAGCGTGTGCGATGGCCTCCTCCGCTTCCTCTTTTGCCGGCGCATGGAAAGGAGTGTAGTCAGCCTCCAGCCGCAGCTCAAATGCCTCGTGCAACCAGCGTGAAAAATCCTTGGCAAAGCTCCCTGGTTGCACGAACTCTCTGTCGAAGAGGGAAATCGCCCCCTTGTGCTTAGAGGTCTCTTGTTCGCGCGTGGCCAGAAGCGCCAGAACTGCATAGAACATCGCGTAGTAGACCCGGTTCATCACCCCCAGAGAGGAGCCAGAGCCCTGGAGCAGGCGCGCTTCGTCCAGGGCCTGCGCTGCCTGTTCCAGGCGGTGGCGAACAAGGGCCTTGAGATTAGCATCATTCATGCTGCAACCCCCTGATGCAGGATGTCCCGCACTAGACTGCTTGCAGACATGGGCCCTCTGGAAAACTCCTCCTCTGTGAAGATCAGGGTATTGAAGACCTGCCCATGAGCAAAGGCCACCTCCCAAGCGATATGACGCAGGGCCCTCCTGTCCGCGCTGTCACAGTGTTCGAGGACGACACACACATCGAAATCGGAATCTTCTCGCGCCTCTCCTCTGGCCCGCGAACCAAAGGCCCAGATCTTTGCCTGGGGAAATGCTTCCTTGACCCGCGCTGCGAATATTTCCAGGATACGCCTGTCTGTCTCTTGCATGAGGGAACAACTCTCTCCTGCGGCGAGTGGTGGGCGACTCCAAGACCGGCCAGGTGGAAATGGACGAGGATAGCTTCTACTAGAGAGGGTAGGGCTAGACAAATAAATCACGGACCGGGATCTTCCAGACCAGTACCACTTCGCTGCTATACAGCAATTCTTCTGCGGTGAAGAATTGACTGATTGCCGTCATGGGAACACCTCTCGATCCGGGCGAAAAATTGCGTACCTAATCATAAGAATACGCAACTGGTTGTGCAATGAAAGCAGCTCACTCCTCAATATGGTAGATCATCCACCCCTGCACCCTGCCATCGGCGCTGGCCTGAAAGATGATCCGGGCGCGCTCATACACATGATATACGCCCTGCCGGCCCGGCACCAGCGCCGATGGCTGGCCATAGGCTTCGGCCACCTGGGCCATAACACTGCCGATCCGGATGCCCCGTCCACTCTCCCCCTGGTACCCTCGTCGTGCCTCCAGGAAAACGAAGGTGCGATACCCGGTGTCGATCACCAGTCCGCTCCAGGAGGCGGTCTGCTTGGCGTCGATATCGATGGCCGGCTGGCTGCGGCTGGCGGCTGGCACTCCGGCGATGGCATCCGGAGCCTCGAGGATGAGGTCGTACTCCTGGGCGCTCAGGCCGCCGAGTTGCTCGCGCTGCGATGAGGGCTTCTCTTCCCCGTCAGCAGAGAGAGAGCCGGCAGGCCTCAGGCCCAGGGCCTTCAGGTCGAACAGGGCCAGGGAGGGGTTGCCGGCCCTCGCTTCCTCAAAGTCCTGCCTGGCCGCCTCCTCATCCGGGGGGTTGCTCTGGGCGCGGGCAATGCCCCGGGCGATCAGGGCATTGGCCAGGGAGAGTGCCTCGCGGTTCCGGCGGGCCAGTTGCAGGGCCTTTCCCGCAAAGAAGAGCGCTTCCCCGGCCTCGTCCTGCAACTCGGCGATGCAGGCCAGGTTGATATAGGCCGGGGCATAACTAGGATCCTTGCTGCGGGCAGTCTCAAAGAGATCCTTCGCTTCTTCCAACAAGCGGGAGCGGTGCTCCTCGCGGGGCTCTGCGAGGTCGTACTCCTCTGCCTTTTTGCCGCCGCGCAGCCGGGTGGCAGCGTCCAACTCGAAGGGATAGGCAAAGCGGAGTTGGCCTTCTGGGAACAGGGGAATGGCTTCCAGGGCCCGGGCTAGACCTGCGTTATTGAGGAGTTCGCGGCTGGGGAAGGTGCGGGCCAGGTGGTCGAAGCAGCGGGCCGCCTCTTCGTACTGCTTTACTATCAACAGATTCTGGCCGGCCTCGAAGATGGGCACCAGTTGGTGCAGTTTTTCTGCAGAGTGCCGGCCGATCTCCTGGCGCTCGGACAGGGAAGGGTACCCCGGTATATTGTCCCCCAGTTGGTATTCGGCGTAGATCTTTCTCAGCACTTCCGGCACCATGTCCAGGGTTTGGTACCCGGCGATGTACCCGGAAAACCAGCCGAAGTAATCGGCCTCGGTCTCCAGTTCGACCATCCTGGTCAGGTCTCCTCTGAGCTGCCGGAGGGTCTGGCCCACCTCCAGATCGGCAAAGCCGTTGCCGAAGTCACCCACCCAGCCGTGGTCCTTGTAGTAGTGGGCCAACTCGTGGCCCAGCACAGCGGCCAGCGCATCGAGTGAGTCTGGTCCCAGGGAGGCACATAGATCGTAGGTCCGCTCTTCGAGGGTGAGGGAGTTCTGCTCGGGATTGAACCAGGCCACCCGCATGCGGCTGGTAGTGCCCCTGGGCAAGAGCTGCAGCGCAGGCCGGGTGCGGCCGTCGCTGACCACGCGGACCAGGTCATCGAATACCTTCAGGGCCGTCTGGCACTTGGGGTGGCTCTTGGGCAGGAATTGCTGGGCGTGGACCTGGGGTGCCAAACACAGGGAGAAGAAGAGGAGGAAACACCTGGCTAGGCTCACGGTGCGCATCTCTCAGTGGGCAGTCAGTGGATCGGCGATGCGCTCCAGCACTTCGAGTGCTTCCTCCACCTCTTTTTCATTGTCCAGCCTTGAATCCAGGAGAATTGCCAAGCGATCCAAGGAAGCGAGCAGCGCTTCATCTGCCCGCAGGGCGCCCAGTTCCGCGCGGAACTGGCGGGCGATGGCAGCGCTGGCGGACAGGTCTATCATCTCGGACAGCGGGAGATCCAGGCGCCGGGTGACCAGGCCAGCAACCCTGAGACCCTGGAGCCATTCCCCTAGGTAGAAGTACTGCGCCGCTTCTTCACTATGGGTCTGGAAGAGCTGGGCGATGGCGCGGTGCGCCTGGTCGAGCTGTTGAGGAGCAACACGCCCTGCCTGCAATTGGGCGGAAAGCGACTCCAGGGCCTGGAGCTGGGGCAGAGAAGGATCGAAGCCCCGCAGGAGTTCTTTCAAGAGTTCCGCATGCGGCCGGGCATCCTGGGGGGTGCGGCTCTGCCGTTGCACCAGTTGCAGGCTGAACCAGGTAGTGCCGGCAGTAAAAGCGATCTGCGCCACGGAGAGTTCTGCGGCAAACCCAAAGGCCGGCTCTGCAGGGGGCGCGAGCTTTGACCTGAGCGCTGGCCAGGCACGCTTGTGCTCCTGCAGGACCTTGTCCAGGGCTGAAAATCCTGGGCCGGAGCGCATCATCATCATCTTGCCCTGCGCCTGGTACTGGCCGGGGACCTCCAGATAGTACAGGTACACGCCACTGGCTACCCCCTGACCGCTTTCGTCCCGGCCGTTCCACACCACCTCCTGCGACCCCTCGGGCTGGTGATCGTCGACCAAAACCCTCACGATCTGACCCAGGGCATCGTAGATGATCAGTCGCACTTGAGAGGAAGCCGCCAGGGTGTAGCGGAGGGTGGTCTCCTGGTCAAAGGGATTGGGGTAGTTGGGCAGCAGCGCAAAAGCGGGGGACTCTTCCTTGGGCTCTTCGAGGATCGCGGTGGGCACCTCCCCTCCCGGTTCGAACCCAGGCACCAAGAGGCCGTACTCCGAATCGCGCAGCACCAGGCGGTCCATCACCTGGATCTTGGCGCTTCCAGCCGGGAGTACCCCCCACCATCTCTGGCCAGGGATCAGCGCCTCGAACACCGTGGGCACCGGTTCCACGGCCTGGCGCACCCCTTGGACATCCAATTTTACCGGAGGAGGCATCTCCCGCAGATCGCCCTGGATGTGCAACTCACAGAGGGCTGGATCTCGGCCGCCCTGGAGGCGGTCGCTGCCGGCAAAGCGGATATGCGCATTGCTATACAGGATCACGACCCCTCCAGGGGCGATGGTCAGATCCCCATCCACCAGCACCTCGCCTGCCCAGCGGACCTTTTCGCGGATGGTGCCTGCCCAGCGAGGCAGGCGGATATCCGCGAGCATGGCGCTCCCCCGGCGGCGCAGATCCACCGCCAGACCCGAGAGCGCTTCGCTCGGCTGACCCCACCCGCTGGTCGAAGGGTTCGAGTCAGGCCCAAGCCGGGTGAAGCGGATCCCGTCGAAGAGGTCCGCGGCATCCCCCAGATTGCCCTGGTGAGCCGTTTTGTAGGTCTGGTCGTGGGCCCAGAAGTCCAGGTTGTCGCCGCCCTCGCGGGGGGCGGCAACCCTGCCCAGGGGGAAGCCGGCATCCTGGTACAGGCCGTCGGCGCAGACCAGAGCGACCAGTTGGCTCTTTTCATCGGCAGTGTCCCTGAAGCGGGAACGGATGTGCCAGACCAGCACCCCCTCGCCCGGCAGTTGCCCTTCGTAGTGATGGGCGCCCCGGATTCGCTCTTCGAGCAGCAGGTAGGACTGGGATAAGATTCCCGGTTGGGTGGACTCGAGTTCCAGGGGAATCTTGTAGACATAACCCTGCTGGAAGAAACTGGCGATCTCCAGGTCTGTAGTATCCCTCCGGATCTCCACCAGGCGCTCGTTGTCGCGGCCGATCCAGCCCAACTGTTCGAGACTCCAGGCGCAGAAAGGGTTGGGGCCATCACCGTCTTTCCACCCCGGCGCCCCCTGGCCCATCAGCCCCCACTTGCCGATGCCGGCACTGTCTCTTTCCGGGTTGTCGTAGGCCAGGTCGTAGAGGTCGGGCAGGCCCAGGCTGTGGCCGAACTCATGGGCCATGGTCCCCACGGTCTGGGCAAAGGTGCCTTCGCCGAGGAGAGCGCCGTGGGCGCGGCTCCCGCTGATGCGCAGGGGGCTTCCACCGGGAGAGGTGTCCGCTGCTTGGTAGTCTACCTCCAGGTTCAAGCCGACGATCCCCGTGGCCCCTCCCAAAATAAAATGCCTGGGCGTCCGGCGCACGATGACAAAGACATAGTCCACCAGGCCGTCGTCGTCCCCGGAATTGGGAAGGCCGTCGGGGCCGTCGTTGTCGAACTGCCCCAGATCGACCTCGGCATCGGCCTGGCGTAGGACCTCCTCGGCGAACCAGTCGTACCGGCCCCGCTGGTCCGCGACCTTGGAGAGATAGGCCCTGGCCGGCCGGTCTGAGGTATAGCGCTTGGGCAGGACCGTACCCTCCACCTGCAACTGGCCGAAGGACATGGTGGTGTAGAAGTGGGTGAAGCTGCCGGGGAGGTCCGGGTCGAAGAGGTCAGCGCTAAAGTCCGGGGGCTGGTCGCCCATCCCGGCTTCCTCCGCGAACTGGGCAAAGACCACCAGGGCGCGTACCCTGCCCCGCGAGGGAAGAGGCTCGTACTCCTGCGCCAGCCCGAGCTCCGGAGCACTGAGAGGTACCTCCACCAACTCATAACCTGCCGTGGGCGGCGCATAAAGCCTGTACACGGACCACAGACTGCCGATGAGCAGGACCAGCGCGGCCACCGCTGCCCAGGCGTACCAGCGCCTGGCCTGCGCGCGCGGCTTTGCAGCCTGCGCCCTGGCCAACAACTCCACCGGGGTGGCGCGCTGGGGAACAGGGGCCCTCAGCAGGGCGGCGACTGCGGCAAAACACCGGTCGCAGCGCGTCAGGTGATCTGCTAGCGGCTGCTTTTCAGCCTCGCTCATCGAGCCATCCACATAGGCGCACCAGGTTTCCACAGGCGGGCAGGAGGGAGAGGCGCTGGATTGTCTGGGCTGCATCTTTCAGCTATGCCAGGTCGCTAGTGGTATTAGAGAGACAAAAGCGAGCGCATTCAAAATCTCCGGATCTCAGTCTCTGGGTTGCGGCAGACCCTGTTGCCACAGCAGCTCTTCCAGGAGCCTGAGCAGTTCCCGCCGCCCCGGCGCCGGCGCCGGGGAGCGGCCTTCCAGTTCTTCCAGGCCTCCGGCCAGCCCTTCCACGAGCTTGGTCAGGGCTTTGTCTTTCAGGTAGTAGACTTGATTCGTCTGGGTGACCTCGCCCAAGCCCAGCTCAGCATCTGCCGCGGCCAGCGCGGCAATCTCCACCGGGGAGAAGTCCTGGTCATAGAGCAGGATCAATACCCTGCGTTCCAGAGCGGGCAGGGATTGAAAGGCTGCAGACAGGGCCTGCTGCACAGCCTGCTCTAGTTCCTGTTTTTCCAGTTGCTCCTCTGGATCGGGAGAGGAATGGGCGATTTGCACTTCTTCGAGGCTCACCCTGGGTTTTCGGGTCTGGCGATTGGCCTGGATGCGCTCGTACACCCTGGGGCTGTGCTCGGCCAGCAGGGCTTCGACCTCGGCGCACTGGGATTCCGACACCGCCAGGTCCTGGGCGATACGGGCCGGCTCCAGCCCCCAGACCAAGCGCCGGAAGATCTCCTTTTTGATCTGCGGGCACCCTGCCAATACCCTGGGCAGCCGCACCTCGGCACGCACCGGATCCTTGTGGAGCAGATAGGCTTTGAGGATGTGCCTGCGGTCGGCGATGACCGAGAGGACCCAGGTGCGGGGTTTGCAGCGTCCCCCAAAGGACTTCAGGCTCCGCTTTACAGCCTCAGCCATAAAGAGGTACAGCTCGGCTACCTCATCCTCCGAGTCTGCTGCCCAGGTATGTGAGCTCTGGCTGTACTCCCATGCCCTGGCGTAGATCAGGTCGGAACAGCGCTCCAGGAAGAGCGCCCAAGCCTCCTGGTCTCCGCGCTGAATCCGCTTTACCAGCTCCTCATCCAGCACCGGCGTCTCCTGCTGTTTCGCGGGATGGCGGAGAAATCTGGTAAAACGCCCAGCCATAATTTAGAGCCTATCCGAAAACCTCACTTGAGCTGCAAGCGGCTGCGAGGCCGTTGGCCGGCGAGAGGATAATCCCGAGCAGGACTGCGCGTCAATACTGCCCAGAGCACGCTGACACTTCCAACAACAGGTGGCCGGGCCGGGCTCCACACCTTAGATTTCTCCAGGTCTCATCTATGCCAAAGGAGGAATCATGGGCTCTTTGTGGATCGAGGACGGACAGCAACTGCTCTTCATCGGCGACAGCATCACCGACTGCGGCCGGCGCGGCACCGAAGCCCCGCCGAGAAGATGAGCGCCCAGTACCACACCCGGCTGGTGCGCCTGCACGAGCGCTTTCAGGAACAACTGAAATACCGGGATGCCGACACCTTCTGCCCCGAACCAGTACTCCCCAACCACACCGGC
>JACPJE010000042.1 GCA_016187725.1 Candidatus Latescibacterota bacterium | reverse complement strand
GACAACGACGGGGATCTGGAGATCTTTCAGGCGGCTGGCAGCTCCGGAGGCGGTCAATACAGATCCCTGCTGCTGCTGAACCTGGGAGAGGGGCAGTTTCTGGACGTGACCGAGGCCGTGGGCCTGGGGGCCTTGGGGGCCTTCAATCTTCAAGGTACAGGGCTGGCCGATATCGACAATGACGGGGACCTGGATCTGCTGACCAATGACCCCCTTTTTCTCTTCCTCAACGACGGGACGGGCATTTTCTCCGATCACACCAGCCAGTCCGGCTTGGAGGGGGGTCAGCTATCGTATGGGCTTTCCTTTGCGGATTACGATCAGGACGGGTTTCTGGATGTTCTATTGGGAGCTGTGGGACCACACCCAGGCAGCGTCGGCGTCTTCCACAACCAGGGCAATGCCAACCACTGGCTGCAGGTGGAACTGGTCGGCGCGGCGAGCAACCGCAGCGGCATTGGCGCCCGCCTGATCGCCACTGCGGGAAAGCTGCAGCAGCTCCGGGAGATCTTCGGCGGCAGGGGTTTGAACCAGGACGATCTGGTGGCCCATTTCGGCCTGGGCGACCGCGTGCGGATCGACCGGCTGGAGGTGCGCTGGCCCTCGGGGCAGGTGGATGTCCTGACCGATATCCCGGCTGATCAGAAGATCCGGGTATTCGAGGGCAGGACGAGTTACCACCCGATCGTGCCGGCGCGAGGGGGAGTGGCGCCTGATACACTGGTCATCGGCAGGCCGGCAACACTGACACTGGCTGTGCAGCCAGCCCTCTTCGAACCAAATGCCACCATCACCCAGGTCACCGCGGACCTGAGTCCCTTCGGGGGACCTGACAGTGTCCCGCTGGCGCCAACCAGCGATGGCACCTGGACGATGGAGACCTTGCCGCTCTCGGTGACAGGAGCCAATGGCGTGCGTTCTCTCCACCTCATGATCGACCAGCAGACCTCGCTGGGACTGCACTGGACGCAGTTGTCCAGGAGCGTGGGGGTGTTGCCGGCTGCGGACCTGGTGGTCTTCGGCGATGCCCTGGCCCAGGGCTGGCAGGTGAAAACCCCGAATAAGGTGGAGTTCGACTTTGAGGCACGGACAGTGGTATTCAGCGGCAAGGCAGCGCTGGCCCTGAACCCGTCTTCCTTCTTCTGGACCGTGCAGTGTCTGCCTGCCGAGCCGGTGAGGCATTTCGGTTATACCGCGCTGCGCTTTGCCTTCCATCCGGGTGAGGTGATCCCGCCCCGGGACAGCAAGCTCTCCATCAATATCAATAAGGAGCAGATCGACTTGCTAGGGCCGGGCCAGGCCTTGGTAGATCTAGAGGCAAAGGACTGGCAGGTGGTGGAGGTTCCTCTGGATTTTCTCGAGGCGGACGAGCCGATTACCTTGTTGACATTCCAAGGCAATCTGAAAGGCACCTTCTACCTGGACGATATCCGCCTGGTAGCTGTGTCCCCTCCTCCACTCACTGTGGTCGAAGAAGAGCGCACCGCCTCCCTGCCCCAGGCCTTCTCCCTCTCCCAGAACTTCCCCAACCCCTTCAACAGCGACACCGTGATCCGCTTCGCCCTGCCAGAAGGAGGAGAGGTGGTATTGGCGGTGTACAACCTGGCCGGCCAGCAGGTGGCAAAGCTGGCGGAAGGGACGCGGGAAGCGGGGAGCTACACCTTGCGCTGGGATGGGCGAGATGAGCGCGGGAAGGAGCTGGCCAGCGGGGTGTACCTGTACCGGTTGCGGGCAGGAGCACAGGTGGAGACACAGAAGTTGGTGCTGTTGCGGTGAGGACGGCGCTAAAATTCCTCTTACCCTCCCAGAAACCAGGCCACGGGTGCGGCGGTGATCTTCTCACCCAGGGAGAGGAGCCGCCCGTCGTTGGACAGCACCAGGGCGTGCAGCACGGGCTTGTCGAGAATGACTGACAACTCGCGCAGATGCCGGGCATCCGCCGGGGAGACGCGCTCGCTCATCTTGATCTCGATGGGCACAAAGCCCTCTTCCAACTCCAAGAGCAGATCGACCTGCCGGCCATCGGCCGTGTGCAGGTGGTAAAATTCGACCGGGAGCCGGCTGGTCTTCAGCTGTTTGTAGATCTCGGCGATGATGGCGCTCTCGAATTCGTTGCCGGTCACTGCGCCGCGGCGGGCCAGCAGGGCGCGCTGCACCCCCGGATCGAGGAAGTGGACCTTGGGGGTTTTGGCAAGCCTCTTCCCCGGATTGCGGAACCAGGGCGAGAGCAGCACGACCTGGTAGCTGAGTTCCAGATAGTTCACAAAGCGCCGGGCTGTGGCGTGGGCAATGCCAGCTGCCCTGGCCAGCTCAGCCGTGTTCAACAATTGACCGGTCAACCCCGCCAGGGTCTTCTGCGCCCGGACAAAGGGCTCCAGTTCGCGCAGGTTGGCCAGATCGCGCACGTCCCGCTGCAGATAGGTCTGAATATAGTCGCGCAGCCAGCCGTATTTTTCCTCTGCATGCAAAGCCGGATCAGCCAGGGCCGGCATGGCGCCGAATTGCAGGTACTCCTCCAGCAGCCGGCTCACCTGCGCATAGCCTTTCTCGCTCCGGGGAATGCCAGAGAAGAAATCGGCCGGCGTCCCGCTTTTCAGCCAGCGCACCATCTTCGACTCCTGCGCGCTGTCCTCCCAGGAAATGGTCAGCATTTCCGGAAAGGTCAGCGGGTACAGTTCCACCAGGGAGACCCGGCCTGCCAGGCTTTCGCGGATCTTCTCCAGCAGCAGGATCTGGCTCGACCCCAGCAGGATATAGCTCGTATCGGGATAGAGGTCACCGGTGGCCTTGATGGACTCGATCAGGCTGGGAAGCTTTTGAACTTCGTCCAGAATGGCCACCGGGTACTGGTGGTGCCACTGCGCCGCGGAAAGCGCGGCAAAGTCCGGCCGGGTAACCGGGTCTTCGAGGGAGATATAGGGGTAATCGGGAAAACCCGCGCGGATCAGGGTGGTCTTGCCAGTCTGCCGCGCTCCGGTGAGGGCGATGAGCCGGCCGAATTTCGAGGCGATTTTCTGCCTGAGATAAGGTAGCAGGATCCTGTGTTTCATCTCATTTTAGGCGTAATATTTATTATTAATAATAAAATTTACGCCTAAATCTCATCTTTCGCTATGGATTTATGGGAGCAACGCTGCTGAGCGATACACCGCCCTTCACCGGGCGAACTCGTCGTAGATCTCTTCCAGCCGCCCTGCCTGGGTGGCGGCGTTGTAGTGCTCCTCCACGTGTTTTCTGCCCGCCCGCCCCATCCCCGCCCAGCGCTCCGGCGCTCCCACCAACTCCAGGATACATTCCGCCAGCCCCTCCACGTCCCCCTCCGGGGCTAGCAACCCGCTTTCCCCGTCCCGCACGTATTCGGGGATATCCGCGTGCCGGGTGGCCACCACCGGCAGCCCGGCGGCCTGGGCGTCCAGCAGGATCACCGGCGCCCCCCCTTCGGTGTCCCCGTCCGCGGCCCGGCGGCTGGTCTGCAAGAGCAGGTGGCAGCGGCCCAACTCGGCCACTACCTCGCTGTAGGGCAGCGCTCCCCGCAGGATCACCCGGTCCTCCAGCCCCACCTCCCCGATGGCGGCCAGTATCTTCGGTTTTTCCGGCCCCTCCCCGATCAGCACCACCTCGAACTCAAAAGGCCGCCGCTGCCAAGCCATCCCCAGGGCCCGCAGCGCGTCGGGGATGCCCTTCTTCTCGCGGAAGGGGGCGCAGATCAAAAAGCGCACCCGCTCCGCCGGCCCCCGCTCGCGGAAAACAAGGCGCTCCAGGTCCACGCCTAGATGATGCAGGCGGATCTTGCCCGGCGGGCAGCCGGCCTCCTCCAGGCAGCGGGCCAGGGCGTTCCCTTCCACCAGAAAAGCCTCGCCCTCGGCGAAGAGCCGCTGGTAGAAGCGCCGCCAGTACGCCAGGCGCACGAACTGGGTGGCATCCGCCCCGTAGAAGGTGGTCAGCATGGGCAGACCGCTCTCCTGCCTGGCGCGCAGGCAGCGGCAGCCCTGGTACCCGAAATGGGCGTGGATCAGGCAGGCCCCCTCTCCTTTCAGGATTTCCCCGTAGAAGGGGTACTCCCCGGTCAGCTTGAGCCAGAGCCGGTTGGCGGCCCGCTTCAGGAAGGGGTACTCCTGGGCCGTGTGCAGGCAGGCGACGGGAAATTCCTCCAAGTTCTGGACCTCCTGGGTGAGGACCACCGGCCGGTAGCGGCGCAGGCGGCAGAGCTGGCTGTAGATCCAGGACCCGTTGGTGTGCAGGTACGGGGTGGCGCAATGGCCTGCGGTTTTCACCCTTTGCTCCCTCTGTCTCACCGGCCCGGACCTCCCTGGCCGCTGCTTGACATTTGTCCAGGTGGGATCTATAATTTCTGCGGTTTTTCAGACTTTTACAAACCTTCGGTCTCCCAGTGCCATCACTCCCCCTCCAGCTCTGGGCCAGCCAACCCTGAGCACCCTGGTATAACCGACTAGCGCCCGTCTATGGACCCCAGATTCCAGCAGGAAAAAGGCACCGGCATCTTCACCGGCAACGAGTTGATCGTCAAGGGCGCCCTGGAGAGCGGGGTGGGCGAGATCACCGGGTACCCCGGGTCTCCCCTGGCCGAGGTCTTCGAAACCCTCGAAAACATCGCCGAGTTGCTCGACGAACACGGCATCGTCGCCCAGATCGCCAACAACGAGGCCCTGGCAGCTGCCCGCCTCAACGGGGCGCAGATGGAGGAGATCCGCGCCCTGGCGGTGATGAAGAGCGTGGGGATGCACGTGGCTGCCGACGGCCTGGCCCTGGGCAACATGGCCGGGGCCCGGGCCGGGACCCTGGTGGCCGTGGGCGACGATACCTGGTCCGAGGGCACCCAGGTGCCGGCTGACTCCCGCTTCCTCTCCCAGCACCTCTACATGCCCGTGCTCGAACCCTCCACCTTCCAGGAGATCAAGGACTGGATAGGCGAAGGCTTCGAGCTGTCCAGCGGTTCCCGCCTGTACCTGACCTACCTGGTCACCTCCAACCAGGCCGATGGCGGCGGCAGCGTCCAGGTCCATCCCAACCGCTTCCCCAAACTCAACGCCCGGCACCGCACCACCCTCGACACCCGCACCATCTCCTCGGACGCCCGGGTCATCATCCCGCCCATCACCATCCGCAAGGAGCAGGAGGTGCTCCAGGAGCGCTTCCCCCGCCTCCTCGAACTGGCACGCCAGCGGCCGCTGAACCAGATCCTCTACCCGCAGGCGCGCCAGCCCCTGGGTTTTGTCACCTCTGGTCTGGCCTACGCGTACCTGGAGCACGCCCTCCACCTGCTGGGCCTCACCGGGGCCTTCCCCATCCTCAAGCTGGGCCTCACCTACCCGGTGGACGGCAGCCTGGTGGCCCAGTTCGCCGGCCAGGTGCAGCATCTGTGCGTGGTGGAGGAGAAACGCGCCTTTGTCGAGCCCCAGGTGGCCACCCTCCTCACCCGGCTGCGCCAGGGGGGCCAGTGTCCCGAAGTGCAGCTGTGGGGCAAGCGCTTCCCCGGCAATATCCCGGGCTTCCCCGAGGCCATGGGCCTGCACCCCTCGCTGGTGGTCCAGCACCTGGCCCAGCTCTTCGCCGCCCTCGACGGCCTGGACCTGCCGGTGGACGCCCAGCGGCTGCAGCGCGAACTGCTCCTGGTCCAGGCCGCTGAACTGGAGATCGCCCCGGTGCCCGCGCGCACCCCCTCCTTCTGCCCGGGCTGCCCGCACCGCGACTCGGCCAGCGTGCTGCAGCGCACTGCCGAGGACTTCACCGATCCTGCGTACATGGAAAAGCAGGGCCGCCAGCCCACGGACCTGGTCTTCCATGGGGACATCGGCTGCTATTCCATGCTCAAGTACGCCCCCTTCTCGCGGCTGATGCACAACCTCTCGGGCATGGGCCTGGGCGGGGGGACCGGGGCGGGCATCGATCCCTTCATCGACAACAAGCAACTGGTCTTCATGGGAGACTCGACCTTCTTCCACAGCGGTATGGCGGCCATCTCCGATTCCCTCAAGAACCACCAGGATCTCACCTACGTGATCCTGGACAACAAGACCACGGCCATGACCGGGCACCAGCCCACCCCGGGCACCCAGGCCGACATCCTGGGCAAACCCACCTTTGCCCAGGACATCGAGCAGATGGTGCGCGGCATGGCCCAGGGCAGCGACGCCTTCATCGCCCGCATGGACCCCTCGCAGCGGGATGAATACCGCCAACTGGTCGAGGAGGCGGTGCTGCGGCCCGGGGTCAAGATCATCATCGCCGACAAGGAGTGCGCCATCACCTTTCACCGCCGCGAGCGGGTCCGGCGCGCCGCCCTCCTCAAGGAAAAGGGGTACCTGCCTGCCGAGCAGCACATCAACATCAGCGAAGACGTCTGCGAGTACTGTCTCGAATGCACCCGGGGCACCGGCTGCAGCGGCCTGACCATCAAGCCCACCCAGTACGGCCCCAAGATCGCCATCGACCTGTCCTCCTGCGTCACCGACGGGGCCTGCGCCCGGGTCGAGGTGAAAGGCGGGGACAAGACCTGCCCCTCCTTCGAGGAGATCGAAATCCACCGCCGCGGCCCCCCAAAGATCGACCTGCCCGCCGTGGCGGTGGGCGAACTGCCCCGGCCTCCCTTCAAGCCCCTCGCCGAGGTGTGGTACACCTACATCGCCGGGGTGGGCGGCATGGGCATTAATGTAGTTGCCTCAGTACTTGCCCAGGCCGGCACCCGCCAGGGTTATGCCGTGCGCCTCACCAACAAGAAGGGCCTGGCCATCCGCAATGGCTCGGTCTACTCCCACCTGAGCTTTGCCCCGGACCAGCGCATCCTCTCCTCCATCACCCCGTACGGGGGCGCCCAACTGCTCCTGGGCCTGGACCTCTTGGAGGCGGCGCGGGGCCTGGATCCGCGCGAGCGCCACAAGATCGCCAGTCCCGGCCGCACCCGCGCCATCGTCAACACCGCCCGCACCCCCACCATCAACACCCTGATCGGGGCGGACGAATTCTCCATCGAGGAGATCGCCGCGCTCATCGCCCGCCACACCGGGGCCGACCAGTTCTGCGGCATTGACCTCTTCCAGCTCTGCGAGCAGTACCTGGGCAACAAGCTCTACGCCAACATCATGATGCTGGGCCTGGCCTACCAGCTGGGCGCCCTGCCCCTGGAGTTGGAGAATCTGACCGCGGCCATCAAAGTGGCGGTGCGCCGCGATCTGGACACCAACATGAAGGCCTTTGCCATGGGCCGCAAGCTGGCCCTGGACCCGGGCTGCTTCTCCCTGCCTGCGGTGCCCCAGACCGACCTGATCGAGGAAAAGAGCGCCCTGCTGCGCCAGACCCGCGGCGAGGGTGTGGCCAGGCAGTACCGCCAGCAGGTGGCCCTCGCCCTGGAGGGCCTGGAGTTGGACGAGGAACTCCGCCGCCACTTCGCCCTGCGCATCTACGACCTGACCCAGTGCGAAGACAGCGCGTACGCCGGCCGCTACCTCGCCCTGGTCCGCCGGATCTACGACCAGGACCGGGCCCAATACGACTACGCGGCCACCCGCGCGGCGATCCGCTATCTGGCCAAGGTCATGGCCATCAAGGACGAGGTCTATGTGGCCCATCTGCTCACCTGTCCGGAGAAGTACCAGCGCGACGCCCGGCGCTATCACCTGGATCTGGAACGCGGCGACCGCATCGAGTACCGCCACCTCACCCGGCCCCACCTCCGCCTTTTCGGCCGCAACTTCCGCCCGGATCTGAAGACCAGAGACTGGCAGCTGCGCCTGGTGAGTCGCATGAAATTCCTGCGCCGGCTCTTTTCCTCCTGGTGGCATTGCGAGGAGGTCGAGTTCCGCGACTGGTACTCTGGATTGGCCGGCCGTTTCGCCTACCAGAGCGAAGCCGAGTACCGCACCTGGGTGCAGGTGCTGGAACTGCCCGACCAGGTGCGCGGGTACCGCGCCGTGCGCGAGCCGAAGATGGCGGCGGCGCGCCGCCGCGCCGCCGAACTGCTCGGGCAGCGGCCGGCCGCCAAGGCGCCGGAAACTCTGGATATCGAGCCGGTGGCCCTCTCCTCCTCGGCAGCCTCGTGATCCGGCCCTACTGCCCCGCAGATCTGGAAAAACTCAAGGAGATCACCGGCATCTGCTTTGCCGAGGTCTCCATCGACGCCAACATCGAAGCCCAGTTCGGCCCCATCGGGAGCCGCGACTGGCGCTGGCGCAAGCTGCGCCACATCGATCAGGACGTGGAGGGGCAGCGTGCCCAGGGGGTCTTTGTCTGGGAGGAAAAGGGCCAGGTGCTGGGCTACATCACCACCCGCATCGACGTGGAGAGCAGGATAGGCTGGATCCCCAACCTGGCGGTGCGGCCCCAGCACCAGGGCCGCGGCCTGGGCCGCAAACTCATGGAGCACGCCCTGGACGATCTGCACCGGCAGGGCATGGAAGCGGTCAAGATCGAGACCCTGGCCCAGAACGCCATCGGCTCCCTGTTCTACCCCAGCATGGGCTTCCGGGAAGTGGCCCGCCAGATCCACTACCTGATGCGTTTATAGAGAGGCGCAAAATGGACCCCAAGGAAGTGACCGGCAGAGAAGCCGCCGAATACGTCAACGATGGGATGGTGGTGG
>JACPJE010000080.1 GCA_016187725.1 Candidatus Latescibacterota bacterium | reverse complement strand
AGGAGGGGGAAGAGGCCGGGTTTGCGGGCCACCCCTTCGCCGAGCGCCAGGTGAACGGCCCCGAGGATCTGCTCTACTCGTTCCGGTGGCTGAACTCAGTGGACTTCACTACGACGACCATCAACCTGGGCGTCTCGGCCCTGTCTGGACCCAATGCGACCGGGAACGATACGCGCACAGCAATACTGGGTGGGGATTTCTACCTGAAGTGGAAGCCGCTGCGGAACCACCGCGGCTGGCCTTTCGCGGCGCTGCAGGCCGAGGTGATGAACCGTCGCTACGAGGTGGGCGGCCCCTCCGAGACACTGGACGACTGGGGACTATATCTGGAAGGGTTGTGGGGCTTCCAGACGCGCTGGGTGGCTGGGTTGCGGGCTGACTGGGCCGACGGCGACGGCAACAGCGGGGGTGAGGAGGACGCGCTGCGCGACCGCCGCTTCCGCCTGTCACCGGCATTGACCTGGTACCCGAGCGAGTTCAGCAAGCTGCGCTTTCAGTACAACTATGACCGCGCCGAGCACCTCGACGGACCTGAATCCGCCTTTTGGACACAGTTTGAGTTTATGCTGGGCACACATCCGGCCCACAGTTTTTGACATCGAACGAGAAAAGGAGACCACCATGTCCACTGTCAAACGCATCCTCTGGTTGACCGTTTGGGCGACGCTGGCCCTGGGAGTGGGAACCGCGGCGCACGCAAAATTGAACATTGTGACCACCACGTCTGAACTGGCCGCCATCGCCCGGGCCGTGGGCGGTGACCTGGTGGAGGTGAAAGCCATCGCCAGGGGGGATCAAGACCCTCACTTTCTGGAGGCCAAGCCCAGTTATATGAGTGCGGTCAACCGCGCAGACCTGCTGATCTACAACGGCCTGGAGCTGGAGATCGGCTGGCTGCCCCTGCTGGTGCAGGGGGGGCGCAACCCCCAGGTGCTGGCCGGTCAGCAGGGGAACCTGGACGCCTCGGCGGACATCCCCATCCTGGAGGTGCCCTCAGGAATGGTGGACCGCTCCATGGGCGATATCCATCCGCTGGGGAACCCCCACTACACCCTGGACCCGCGCAACGGGCTGATCATCGCCGAGGCCATCGCCGCCCGGCTCCAGGGCCTCTCTCCTGAGAATGCGGCCCTTTTCTCGCGCAATCTGAAATCCTTCCAACAGGAGCTGCAGCGGCACATCGGCCAGTGGGAGGCGCGCGCCAAAGACCTCAGGGGTCGCCGGGTGGTCACCTATCACAAGAATCTGGAATATCTGGCCAGTTGGCTGGGGCTGGTCGTCGCCGATTACATCGAGGACAAACCCGGGGTGCCGCCCAGCCCGCGCCATATCGCCGAGCTGGTGGACCACATGAAGCGCGATGGGATAGGGGTGCTCCTGTACGCGAATTTCCAGGACGCCACTGCGCCCGAGCGGGTGGCGGCCCAGGCCAATGCCCGGACCCTGGCCCTGCCGATCTCGGTGGGCGGGGAACCGGAGATCGCCACCTACATCGACCTCTTCGAGACCATCCTGGGCCGCCTGGAAAAAGGCTTCGGAGGGCGTTGAGCCATGCACGACTTTCTGTTCTTCATGGCCGCCCCCTTTGCCGCCTGCCTGGTGATGGTGGGCATCCACGCGTACCTGGGCATCCACGTGCTGGCCCGGGGGGTGATCTTCGTGGATCTGGCCCTGGCCCAGATCGCGGCCCTGGGCCGGACCCTGGCCTTTCTGGCCGGGTACGAGCTGGACAGCTGGGAAGCCTATTTTCTGTCGCTGGCCGCCGCCTTCATCGGGGCGGCGGTGTTCTCGCTGACCCGGCTGCGGCAGCGGCAGATTCCGCAGGAAGCGGTGATTGGCATCGCCTATGCCGTGGCCGCCGCCGCCGGGGTGCTGGCCATCGACCGCGCGCCGCACGGGGCCGAGCACCTCAAGGATCTGTTGGTGGGCTCCATCCTCTGGGTGACCTGGCCGAAGGTGCTGGAGGTCAGCGGCCTCTATGCCCTGGTGGGGTTCTTTCATTGGATCTTCCGCGAGCGCTTCCTGGTCATCTCTCTCGACGAGGGCGAGGCAATGCGGCGGGGGTGGTCGGTGCGCTTCTGGGACTTTATCTTCTACGCGTCCTTTGGATTGGTGATCACCCGCTCGGTCCAGATCGCCGGGGTGTTGCTGGTCTTTTCCTTTTTGATCGTGCCGGCGGTCTGCGGCACCCTGCTGGCCCAGCGCCTCAGTTGGCGCCTGGGGGTGGGTTGGGGGGTGGGCTTTGCGGCCAGCGCCCTGGGCTGCAGCCTTTCCTACGCCCTCGACCTGCCCACCGGCGCGGCGGTGGTGTGCACCTTTGGGGCGGTGTTGGTCGCCCTGGGCCTGGGACGGGGGTGCTGGCGTCTGCTGACGAAGGAGAAAAGCGCGTAGATGCTGTTTTTGGGGATACTCTTGTGCTGGGTCCTGCCTGCCGGCGCCCTCACCCTGGAGGCGGAGCACGCCCTGCTCTCCCAGGTCTACACAGCCCTGGGCCAGACGGATGCCGGCGCACCGCCGGCGCAGCCCTTTTGCGCCACCCCGCTGCTGGTGGAAGCCCGCGCCGCCCTGAGCACCGAAGGCAGGGCAGGGCTGGCCAAGGCCCTGCAGCGGCCCGCCCTCCCCAGGGAGCACCGCAGCCCCTCAGGGCATTTCCTCATCCACTACGACCTGAGCGGCCGCAACGCAGTAGATCCCACCGACGGGGACGGCAACCGGGTCCCCGACTACGTGGATACCGTGGCGGTCACCCTCGACCGCGCCTGGGAACTGGAGGTGGGTCAGCTGGGCTATGAGCCGCCGCCCCGGAGCAGGGGGGCGACCGCTCGTCCAGCTACCTGGAGCTGGACAACGACTACACCGACTCCATCTACATCCAGACCCGCGAGTTGGAAGCCCTGCACGCCACCGTGGCCCACGAGTTCTTCCACGCCATCCAGTTCGGCTATTACCAGGGCAGCGAGGGGGTGTGGTGGCAGGAGGCTTCGGCGGTGTGGATGGAGGAGGTGGCCTATCCCGAGGTGAACGACTACCTCCAGTACCTGTCCGGCTTTCTGCGCCAGCCCGAGAAGGCCCTGGACAGCGGCAGCCCCTTTTCCACCGACTACCACATCTACGGGGCCTCCCTCTTCGCCCATTTCCTCGACCTGCGCCACGGCCGCGGCCTGATCCGGGCCATCTGGGAGGAACTGGGCCGCCGCGCCAGCGCCAGTCTGGATTATTTTGACGACGCCATCCGCCAGGAGGTGCCGGGCGGATTCAGCGGGGTGATGGGCGAGTTTGCGGTGTGGAATTACTTCACCGGCAGCCGCTACCGTCTGCCCTCCCGGTACCCAGACGGGGACCAGTACCCCCAGGTGGTGCCGGCGCGCCTGAACACCCTGGCCAAAGTGGCGGTAGAGGACAGCGGCGCCGTGGATCACCTGGGCAGCACCTACGTGCTGCTGGAGCCGCGCCTGCAGCCCGGGGGGGTGGTGCTCGAAGCGCAGACCCCGGGGGGACAGTGGAGCCGGCAGGTGCTGTTGGTCTGGCGCGACAGCGTGGAGGTCCGGTCCCTGGCCGGCGGCCAGTTGCGCCTGGCCGGCTGGGACCGCTACGACCAGGTCGTGTTGGTGCTGGCCGTCACCGCACCGAGCGGCAACAGCTACGAGTACACCGTTGCCGCCGAATACGACCCAGACCTGATCGACGAGCCTGTTCCTCAGATTTCCTCCCTGGCCCAGAACTACCCCAATCCCTTCTACTTGGGCCGGCAGGACCACACGGCCATCTCCTTTGACTTGAGCCAGCCCAGCACCAGCACCGCCCTGTCCATCTTTTCGGCAGAGGGCCGGCTGGTGCGGCGCATGTACCTGGGCCTGCGCGCGGCGCGCACCCACACCGAGGTGTGGGACGGGGCTGACGAAGAGGGGCAGCCGGTGGGGTCGGGGATCTATTATTATGTTTTGGAAGGCGACGGCTTCAAGGCCTCCCGCACCCTGGCGGTGGTGCGGGAGGAATAATCTCAAAACACAGGAGGCGACGTGGCAGGTCTCGAACATCCCTATCAGGAACTGAGCGGCGGCAGCTGGATGAAGGGCAATCTCCACACCCACACCACCAGCAGCGACGGCCAGCGGCCCCACCAGGAGGTCATCGACGACTACGCCCGTCGTCGGTACGGATTTCTGATGATCTCGGACCACGATATCCACACCTCGGAACGGGATTACCGCGCCTTTGACAGCCGCGGCCTGGTCCTGATCCCGGGCAACGAGATCAGCGCCCAGGGGCCACATCTGTTACACGTGGGCGCCGCGGATCTGGTGCCGCCCCATGCCGACCGGCAGCAGGTCGTCGACGAGATCAAAGGGAAAGGCGGTTTTGCGGTCTTCAACCACCCCAACTGGTTCGCCGATTTCAACCACTGCCCCCAGGAGTTGCTGGAGGGCTGCCAGGGTTACGTGGGTCTGGAGATCTACAACGGGGTCATCTGCCGCCTCGAAGGCAGCCCATACGCCACCAACCGCTGGGATATGCTGCTGACCAAGGGCCGCCGGCTGTGGGGTTTTGCCAACGACGACAGCCACGCCGCCATCGGCGACGTGGAGTTGGGGTGGAACACGGTCTATGTGAAAGAGCCCACGGTGGCGGGTGTAGTCGAGGCTTTGCGCCAGGGGCGTTTCTACGCCTCCACCGGGGTGGTGATCAGCCGCATCGAGGTAGAGGGCAGGCGCATCCTGCTGGAGACCGAAAACGCCGCCCGCATCGTGGCCCTGGGCCACGGGGCCAAGCGCTTCGCCCAGGTGGACGCCAAGCGCATCGAGGTGGAGGTGCCGGCCGAAGTGCGCTACGCGCGCTTCGAATGCTGGGGCACGGGCGAGGCCTTTGCCTGGACTCAGCCCTTCTTCAGCGCCTGAAGGGACCATGAGTCCGGGCGTTTTCCTTGGGCTGGCCCTGGCCCTGCTCTGCGCGGTCCCGGCCGGCCCGGCTGAATTGGTGTCGGGCGACTTCAACCAGGACCAGCAACTGGACCAGGAAGATCTGGGCCTGCTGCGCGCTGCCCTGGGCAGCGCTGATCCGCTCTATGACCTGAACGGGGACGGCCGGGTCGACCTGCAGGATTTTTTCCGCTGGGCCGACCAACTCCAGGCCCTGCCGCCCCCGGCCGAGACCCCTCCCTACTACGCGCTCAGTTCCACGCCGCAGACCACGGTGGTCTCCCTCACCGGCTACACCCTGGCGGTGCACAACCGCAACCCCTTCGGCATCTCCTCCCTGCGCCTGGCCGGCCAGGCGGTGGATTTTGTCCACCCCTCCCTGCCCCTGGGCGACTGGGAGTGGTTCTGGTTCAGCGACCCTTCCCAACCCCAGGGCCAGGCCAGGATCAAACTGCTCGAAGAGACCTGGCAGGCCCCCGAGGTGGAGCGCCACCCCACGGGCGTGGTGCTCCGCTTCCGCCGGCAGGACGTGCTCCGCCGCGGCGTGGAGGTGGAGGTGGCCTACCACCTGGACGCCCGCCGCCCCGAATTCACCGTGGAGTACACCATCCGCAACCACTCGGGGCAGTTCCTGATCAGCCCGTATATGATGGTGGGGTTTCCGGGATTTGCCAACCAGCAATGGGTGGAGGAGGTATCCACCGGTGAGAAGGTGCGGCGGCCGCAGCGCCCTTTTGCCGATTTTCTGGCCGAGGCCCAGGCCCGCAACCTGACCGATTACCTGTTGCTGCGCCAGGACTGGAATCCGTTGACCCAGGCCCCCGGGGCTCTGAGGGGCGCGGTGGTGCTGCATGGGGTAGAGCGGAGTTATATCCTGACCACCACCCTGGCCGCTGCTCCCGGGTTGAGCGGCGCCTATATCGCCCACACCAACAAACCCCGCTACCTGACCAGCCATCTCTACGCCTTCCTCAAGAGTATCGGCGAAGGGCAGAGCGGAAGCGTTGCAGTGCGCTACGTGCTGTCGGGCGGCAACTAACCGGAGGCGCAGATGAAAAAAATCCTCTTCGACGACTTGTACCTGTGGTCGGTGTTCAACGAGACCCGCCAGCTGGACTTCAACGGCCACCTGTGGGTGCGGCCCGAGGGCAATGTGCTGGTCGATCCGGTGGCGATGATCCCCTCGGACCTGGAGCAACTGGAGCAACTGGGAGGAGCGGCCTGGATCGTCCTCACCAACACCGACCACGAGCGCCAGGCGGCCTTTTTCCGCCAGCGCACCGGGGCCAAGATCCTGGTCCACGCCCTGGACGCCGGCAGTTTGGCCGTCCCCGTGGAGCGCAGTTTCGCCGATGGGGAGGAGATCGTGCCGGGTCTGGTGGCCCTGCACCTGCGCCACGGCAAGAGCCCCGGCGAAGTGGCTCTGTACTGGCCGCAGAAGAAGCTGGTGCTTTCCGGGGATCTGGTGGTGGGTGCGCCGGTGGGCCGGATCAGCCTGCTGATGGACGAGAAATTGCAGGACCCGCCCCGGGCTGCCCTCGAAGTGCGCAAGCTTCTGGCCCTGGACTTTGCCCACCTGCTGGTGGGCGACGGCCACGCCGTCCTGCACCAGGGGCGCGAACGCCTGCTCGAATGCCTGGAGGAGCGGGGCGACATCTATATCAATAACGAGGTGAGCAGCCTGATCGTTGTGCACCCGGATTTCGACCGCATCTGGCCCTTTGCCGCCGACCACTTCCGGCAGCTGTGGCAGCAGCAGGGAGAGGTGGAGTTCATCCGCGTGGGGGACGGAGAACAGCGCCCGCTGCGGGAAATCGCCGCCTGGCCGGGGAGCATCCGGCGCCTGGCCTGCCTGGGGGTGCGCGTGGAACTGGAGTGCCTGCGCGCCTGTGCCTCCCTGCGCGAGGCCACCTTTCAGGGGGGGTACAGCGGCAATCTCTCCCAGGAGTGCCGGGACCATCTGCAACAGGCCGGGGTGCGGGTCTACAACCATCCCAGCGAGGGGTTCTGGGGCCAGACCGTGGCCGAGTACGGCCTGGCCCTCACCCTGTGCGGCCTGCGCCGCATCCCCCAGCTCCACCACCAGATCCTCAGTTCGCTGGAGCCCTGGCACTACGATCCGCCCGGCGGCCAGGGCCGCCCGGGGGCGCGGGGCCAGCAGTTCGGCGACGATTCCCGCTTTGCCAGCGGCACCCTGGCCGGCAAGCGGGTGCGGGTGGTGGGGGCCGGCAACATCGCCAGCCGGTACGCCAGCTTCGCCCACTTCCTCGGCGCCGAGGTGGCCGCCTGGGACCCCTTTGCCTCCGAGCCCTGCTTCCACCGCGCCGGGGCCCGCCGCGAGTGGCATCTGGAGCGGCTGGTCCAGGATGCAGAGGTCTTCGCTCCCATGGTCCCCCTCACCGATTCCACCCGCGACCTGGTCAAAGCCCACCACATCGAGGCCCTGCCCAAGGGCTGCCTGGTGGTGCTGGTGACCCGGGCCCGCATCTGCGACACCCAGGCCCTGCGAAGGCGGGTGCTGGCCGACGAGCTGAGCCTGGCCGCCGACGTGTGGGACGTGGAGCCCCTGCCCCTGGACGACCCGCTCCTGGGCCGGCCCAACGTGGTCCACACCCCCCACAACGCCGGCCGCACCACCGACGCCAATTGCGCCTGGGCCGAGAAGCTGGCCGAGCAGTTTTTGCCCGCGAGTTGAGGGTGGTCCTCCTTGTCAAAAAGAAGCTAAGGCGGTATTCTTAATACGTTTGTTGGGGCGATTCACGAATCGCCCTTACAGGATTGAGAAGGTCTTCTTTTTGACAGGAGTGTACCAGTGAAGAGTTTACACGCCCTCGACGCTGCCCAAAAGCAGCGCAACCAGGCCCTGCTCGACGCGGCCCGCCACCTCAAGGACGAGAGCATCACCTCCCAGGTCCTGCCCCTGCACATAGATATCGCCGCCGTGGAGCAGTTGGGCCCGGAGCAGGTCCATGCCCTGGAGGGGTTGCAGATCGAGGCAGCCCGCATCGCCATCCGCTCCCTGGCCTCGCTGGCCAAGATCAACGAGCTGGACCACCTGGGCGGTGGCCTGGAACTCATCCCCTCCCTGTTGATGAGCCTGGCGGTGAGCGACTACGAGCGGGTCGAGTACACCATCGAGCACGCCCACACCAGCATCGGGTACTTCTCCTGCCTGGCTGCCCTGGGTTTTGTGGATGCCCAACTGGTGGTCGAGGGTTTCCGCCGCGGGCTGGACATCCCCGGCCACGTATCCTGGCTGCCCGGGGGCACCCAGCTCAACGGCGGCCGCCTGGGGGTGATGGTGCCGGTGGCCGTGGGCCAGGCCCTGGGCAAACGCGCCTTCTATGGTGAGGGGAGCTGGGTGCTGACCCACTGCGGGGACGCGGGCTGGATCTCGGGCCAGGCCCTCAACGGCTTCAACGGGGCGGCCTTTCACGGCGCGCCTATCACCTTTGTGATGCACCGCAACGGCATCCAGCTCTCGGGGACTACCCGCAACATCATGGACCGGGACCCGCGCCGCGTCATCGAGGCCCTGGGCATCCATATTCTCGAAATCCCCACCCTGCTCGACACCGCGGCTCTGTACCAGATCTACCGCCAGGCCTTTGCCCTGGCCCAGGAGGGCAAACCCTCGCTGATCTACCCGGTGGGCTGGCGCTCCAAAGGATCGGACAAGATCACGCTCAAGACCTTTGGCCAGCGCTATGGCATTCTCCCCGAGTTGGAGGAGTTCGCCGCCAAACACCAGGTCGGGATGGACCAGGAGGTGTGGGTCCCCGGCTCGCTGATGAGTTTCAGGGACGTGATCCCCATGATCGAATGCGTCTTCCTGGTGAACCAGCTCCCGGGGGGCGAGGGCCACCACGATGGCCACATGAAGGGCCGCAAGGAAGAGGAAGTCCTGGCCGGCCCCCTGCTCCAGCAGAGCCCGGCCCAGCAGCAGGCCCTGGCCGCCCTGCGCCGCCAGTCGCCCAGGATCGTGGTCACCCAGCCCCGGCCCTCGCCGGGCGCTCCCAACTTGGTCCTGCCGGGCGAGGCCCTGGAGGCGGTCAAGCTGCCGGCCGCCGGCACCAAGGCCAGCCCCCGGGCCGGCTCTGAGGCCGGGTACGAGGCCGTGGTCCGGGCCTTTCCAGAGCGGGTCTTTGTGGTCAGCTGCGATCTGGACGTCTCCACCCGCCTGGCCAAGGCCGGGGCGCTTTTGCCCAAGGGACACCGTTTCGAGATGAGCATCGAGGAGCAGGCCGCTGCCCTGATGGCCGACGGACTGGCCATGAGCACCCGCCAGCCCCAGTTGAACGTGGTCTCCACCTTTGCCGCCTTTTTCGAGGGCATCGCCCGCGAGGGCTTTGAGCTGTGGCGGTACCAGCGCAACCTCAATGGTATCAACGAGGGGCTCAACGTCACCTTCCACCTCTCCCACGTGGGGTCCTGCACGGGCCGCGACCACTTCTCGGGCTGGAGCCTGGACTGGATCAACATCGGCCTGACCTATTTGCCCTATCTGCGGCGCTTCTACGCCCCGGCCGACGCCCGGGCCGCTTTTCTGGCCGTGCGCGATCTGGCCGGCCACTACGGGGGGCATGTGCTGGCCATCCCGCGCGACAATTTGCCGGTACTCGATCGCCAGGACGGCTCCGGCCCGCTGTGGGAGGCCCATGCCGCCTGGGAAGAGACCACCCAGTACCGCGCCCATGCTGGCGCCCGGCGGGCTATCCTGGCCCTGGGAGCCCCGGCCTTTCTGGCCGGCGAGGCAGCGGCTCAGCTGGAGGGGGAAGGGTCGCCGGTGGACGTGTACATCGCCAACAGCCTGCCCCTGCCCCAGGGAGCGCTGGAGAAGTGGATCGCCCGCTACGACCAGGGGCTGGTCACCATCGAGGACGGGCTGATCGGCACGCCCGACAGTGGCCTGCGCGGTTTTGCCGGTCTGGTGGCCAGCGCCGCCCAGGGGCGGGTGCCCCTGGCCCACCTGGGCATCGCCGACCCGCGCGTCGCCCCCTCCGAGGGGCATTTTGAAACCTGGGCCTATTTCGGGCTCACGGCCCAGGCATTGGCCACCGCCGTGAAGGGACTGTAGGGGCGCATAGCCATGCGCCCCTGCGGGAAAACCTGCCGATCAACCCACAGGAGAGAATCGCACATGTCGAAATTCGCCTTCCTCATTCTGCTCGCCGCCCTCACCAGCTGCGCCTCCAAGGGTGGCAACAACCAACTCCTCTCCAATCCGGGTCATCCCAAGATGAACGAACAGGCTCCCGCTTCCTTCAAAGCCGAATTCAAGACCAGCACCGGCGATTTTGTCGTCGAGGTGACGCGCGACCTCTCCCCCCGCGGGGCGGACCGCTTCTACAACCTGGTCAAGAACGGCTTCTTCGACGGCCAGCGTTTTTTCCGGGTGGTCCCCGGCTTCGTGGTGCAGTTCGGCATCAACGGAGATCCCCAGATCTCGGCGGCCTGGCGCGAGGCCAACATCCCCGACGACCCGGTGCAGACCAGCAATGTGCGCGGCACCATCACCTTTGCCACGGGTGGTCCCAATACCCGCACCACCCAGCTCTTCATCAACTACCAGGACAATGGCCGCCTCGACGGCATGGGCTTTTCGCCCTTCGGCAAGGTGGTGGAGGGCATGGAGATGGTGGACAAGATCAACAGCCAGTACGGAGAGCAACCCAGCCAGGGGAAGATCCAGTCCGAAGGCAACGCCTACCTGACCTCCAAGTTCCCCAAGCTCGACTACATAGAGCACGCCCGCGTCAAATGAGCTATAGAAGCTGTTTCACAACCCTTTCTTGGCTCCGCCCGGCTGCAAGCGGCGTGGATCGGCGTGGCGCCCAACTCTTGGAGTTGGGCGGGTCTACGGGTCACCCTCATTCGGCGTATTTCTGAGTCAATACGCCTGCTTCGGGCGCCTTGCCCACGCCGCTTTCGCTCGGGCTCGGGCCGACAGACCGAGTTATGAAACAGCTTCTTAGGGGCGGGCAGGAGGCTTGAGCGCGCCGGCCGACCAGCCCATCGGCCTGCGCGCCGGCATCTGGGCCTTTGCCGCTGCCCTGCTGTGGGGGGGCAACGCGGTGTTTATCAAGATGGGCCTGCAGGGCATGCCCCCCATCGCCATGGCCGGGGCGCGTTTTGCCATCGGCGCCCTGACCGTGGGGGCCGGTGCCCTGGTTGCCGGGATTTCCCTGCGCGGCCTGGCCGGCAACTGGCGGGGCCTGGGGGCGCTCCAATTGGTCTTCGTCTCCCAGATCCTCCTGCTCAACGTGGGGGCCTGGTGCACCACCGCCAGCCGCGCCGCGGTGCTGATCAACACCTATCCCTTCTTCACCGCCCTCTTCGCCCACTTCCTGCTGCCCGCTGACCGGCTCAGTCCGGTCAAGGTTCTGGGGCTGCTCTGCGCCTTTGCCGGGGTGGTCCTGCTCTTCGCCGAATCCCTGACCCTGCTCGACACCACCTACCTGCTGGGCGATGCCCTGGTCCTGGGCAGCGGCCTCTTCCTCGGGCTGCGCCAGGTGGTGCTCAAGCGCCTGGTGCGGGGCCTGCATCCCTATCAGGTGCTCTTCTGGCAGGCGGCCCTCAGCTTGCCGATCTTTGGGGTACTGAGCCTGATCTGGGAACGCGAGGCCGTGTACCACTTCGACCTGGCCGTGATCGGCGCGCTGCTCTACCAGGGTGTGGTGGTGGCCGGCCTGTGTTTCATCATCTGGGTCTCGCTCTTGCGCCGCCACAGCGCCAGCCGGCTGGGGGTGTACAGCTTTGCCACCCCGCCGGCCGGGGTGCTGCTCAGCGCGGCCTTGTTGAATGAGACCATCTCCCCGGCCCTGTGGGCGAGCATGGCCCTGGTGGCCGTGGGCATCGCCATCGTCAATCGGGAGGGAGGATGAGATGGAGGTCATCAAGATGATGATGTTCGACCTGAACTGGTCCAAAACGACCTGCTTCACCCCGCCCTACTGGGGGCCGGCTGATCCCCAGTGGGTGGACCACCCTATGCTGGCCCAAAGCGATATGCTGCTGGCCGAGTTCTCCAGCGAGGAGACTATGGCCTGGTTGCTGGGCCTCCGCCGACCTGGCCAGCGGGTGATGGGCACGGTGATGAACGTGCACGGCCCCATGTCCCCCGAGGAGATGCTGAAGTGGGCCCAGCGGGGCTGCGACCTGAGCGGGTACCTGTGGGGCACGCCCCCGGTGTTCGCCCCCCATCCGGCCCACGTGGCGGGGATGGAGGCAGTGAGGCGGGGGTTTGCGCTCATAGGACCTTGAAGCTGGTGGCCGCACATGTCTGACCAACCGCCACGGCGGGTAATTATCATCGCCGGTCCCAATGGAGCTGGTAAGTCCACCTTTGCCCAGGAGTTCCTGCCCAATGAGGCGGGGTGCCTGATTTTCGTCAATGCCGATCTGATTGCGGCGGGGCTCTCCCCATTTGCTCCCGAGGAGGCAGCGTTGCGGGCAGGGCGAATCATGCTGGCAGAAATCCAGCGCCACTTCCGCAGCGGTGTGAGCTTCGCTTTTGAGACTATCCTGGCCGGCAGACGTTATGCTCGGTTGATCCCCCGATGGCAGGCAGCCGGCTACCAAGTCCACCTGATCTTCCTGAAACTGCCCGATGCTGACATGGCGGTGGCCCGCGTCGCCGTCCGGGTCGCCCAGGGCGGTCATCAGGTGGCCGAAGAGACGATCCGGCGGCGTTTTGTCCAGGGGTGGGCCAACTTCCAGAATCTGTACCGGGAACTTGTGGACTCGTGGCAGCTCTACGATAATTCAGGGGAACAAGCGGTGCTGGTTGACCAGGGAAGGAAATCATGAGACCAAAGCGCAAACAGAAATCTGCTAGCGACGGGATGCTCACCGGGGTCGAAGCGGCGTTGCGCCGAGCCCGGCAGCGGGCTCTGGAAATAGCGGCCCGCACTGGCACGCCCATAATCATCTACCGAGACGGGAAGGTCGAAAAGCGCCCAGTGGTGCTCGGTGAGAGCTCAAGGGCGAGTTGAATCGACTTGATTGATCGGCAGCTTGTATTCCACCCATGAACGTGAAATACTTCAGAGATACAGATACCGCACTGCTGGAGTTCTCGGACCGCCCGGTCGAAGAGACGAGGGAGATTTCCGAGAACACCTATGTGGATCTGGACAAGGATGGCAACCTGGTGAGTATGACCATCGAACACGCCGGCCGGCATACCTCACTCCCGCGCTTCAGTGTTCAGGAGATTGGGCAGGCGTTAGGCAGCAGATAATGGCTACACCGCGAACGAAGAGCGATGTCTGAGACCCCTGAACAGCGAGCCCGACGCCGGATCGACGAGGATCTGAGGGCAGCCGGCTGGCTGGTGCAGGATATGGGCGACCTGGATCTGAGTGCTGGGCGCGGAATTGCGGTCCGCGAGTTTCCGATGAAGTCCGGGTTCGGCTTTGCCGATTACCTGCTCTATCTCGACCGCAAGGCAGTGGGCGCGGTCGAGGCCAAGGCCGAGGGCACACTCACGGGGGTGGAGGCGCAGTCGGCCAAATACGCCGCCGGCTTGCCGGATAACCTTGCCGCCCACAAACGGCCACTGCCCTTTCTGTTCGAGTCCAATGGCGCGGTGATCTATTTCACCAATGGCCTCGATCCGGCGCCGCGCAGCCGGCAGGTGTTCAATTTCGCGAGACCTGAGACCCTGGCAGAGTTGGTGGCTCAGCCCTCCCAGCTCCGCGCCCGCCTGAAGGCCCTGCCGCCCCTCGACGAAATCCGTCTCTGGAAGGTCCAGGCCCGGGCCATTTGCAACCTCGAAGCGTCCTTTGCCAATGCCAGCCCGCGTGCGCTGATCCAGATGGCGACCGGTTCGGGCAAGACCTTCACCGCGGTCAACATCGCTTACCGCCTGCTCAAGTTCGGCAAGGCCAAGCGCATCCTCTTCCTGGTGGACCGGGGCAATCTCGGCAGGCAGACTGAGGAGGAGTTCGCCAACTTTGAGCCGCCCGATGATCCGCGCAAGTTCCCCGCCCTCTACACGGTCCAGCGGCTCAAGACCAACTCAATCAACCCGGCTGCCAAGGTGGTGATCACCACCATCCAGCGGCTCTACTCCATGCTGAAGGGCGATGCCGAGTTCGACAGCTTCTTCCCGCGCCTCGCCGTGACCGTGGACATGATCTCTACGGGCACCGACGTGAAGCCCATCGAGTGCGTGTTCTTTCTGCGCAATGTGAAGTCCGCCGGCTTCTTCGAGCAGATGAAGGGCCGTGGCGTGCGGG
>JACPJE010000039.1:18675-31406 GCA_016187725.1 Candidatus Latescibacterota bacterium | reverse complement strand
GCCGTCAAGAAATAGGAGAGGCTGCCCTCGAAGGTATAGCTGGTCCCATGGACTTCGATATAGATATCGCCCGGACCAGCAACCAACCTAGTGCTGACAGAAGTCGCCTCCTCACTGGTGAACCCCCCGATCTTCGTCCGCGAAGCATCAAATACCTCCACGGTAATTGTCATCTCACTGTACCTAACCCTCGCCGTGGTCGACAGACTAACGGTTACCTCCTGCCGCGAAGGCAATGCCAACCGATAGTAATCCAAGTCCCCCGAATCAAAGAACGATCCCTGAATCTGACGACCCGACGAAATAGCCGTAGCTTGAGCCGTGCTCCCATTGGACTCAAGCTCCAAATCTTGAGCATGGACAATGCCAGCCCAGAAAGAAAGCAACAGAAGGAGCAATGCGATAACTGTAGGCATCTTTGTCTCTTGCTGCCGATTTATTGGCTCTCTGGTTTTAAGCCACTTCCCTCATCCACTTTTCCAGTTCCTATGAGCTGTAGTACCGCATTGACCCAACAGGACCCGTGCGGCATATTTATGAAGGCTGACTTCTGGAGAAATCATGTCGCCGCGTATCCGAGGCATACCTGGACCGTATCAGTTCTACTTCGTCAGCTTCGATTGCACCGAGCCGCCTCATATCCATGTGGATCGCGAGCGCCGATCAGTGAAGTTCTGGCTGGAACCGGTGGAAATCTGCCGCAACCGGGGTTTCTCCAGCAGAGAACTCGGCAAGATCCGCACTCTCGTTCTCGAACATCACCAACTCCTCATAGAGGCGTGGGATGAGCACTGCAACCCAAAGTAAACCCCGGTCTCGATCAGCCAGACGCGGAGATCCTTGCTTTGAGCGGATCGAGGTTACGGATACGACCATCACCGCTCATCTTTCAGATGGCCGCACTGTCAGTGTGCCGCTGTGGTGGTCCTGGCGGCTCGAACAGGCTGCGCGCAAGCAGCGCCGAAATTACGAAATCATCGGCGCCGGCCGCATTGCCCACTGGCCAGAGGTGGATGAGCATCTCAGCCTGGACGGCTTTCTCACCGGCACTCCTGCGCCCCGCCCCAAGGCCCAGCGGCAGAGATAATCCCACCGCCCGGTACCCAGGACCACCAACTACTCATTTTCACGTCGACCATTCTCCCTGCGCAACGCTTGACACAGGTTCAAGGGGCTCTTAGGCTTGTACATGCGCACTCTGTATCGGGTGGGGGAAGTTCTCTGCATGAATGAAGGTACCTCCTATACCCTCGCCGATCTGAAGGGGGTTGAGCATGACTAAAAGCCTTCATGCCACCTTCGATGGCCTCGTTCTGCGCCCGGATGAACCGGTGGAATTGGCGCTCAATACCCGCGTGCGTATCACCATCGAAACAATTGATGCTCCTGAGGAAAAGCTGTATCCTCCCTGCAAACTGCTCGCTCGCTCAACCTACAGGGCCCCTCTGACTGGTCCACCCACCTGAGGGCGGATCTGGAGAGAAGGAGCAACCAATGACTGCCTACGAAACCGCCATCTCCAAACTCCAACGACTGCCTGAACCCCTGGTACAGGAAGTCAATGATTTCATCGAGTTTCTACTGGTGAAACAGGACGAAACACGCTGGCAGTTGTGGACTCACTTCCGGGAGAATGCCGACCTGACCGAGTCCGATTTACCTGATTACCTCCATAGTCTGGAATCGTACGAAGATAGCTTGGTTCGCGGGGAAGCCCGCTGGTGAACATCACCCGGGGAGATGCGGAAGGTATAGCACGGCACCCGCGAACCATGCCACCTTCCTACCTGCCCTGGTTCTTCTCCAAATCCTGCATCTCCTTTTCCACCTCCTCAAAAACCTGAGCGGAGAACCTGGCAAGGATACAAGTAAGCCCTCTTTTTACCGCGCTTTTTCTTCTGTATATTTCAAAGGCGGACTACCTGGCCAGCCTTTGACTACCTGAAACAGGAGTTTCCCCGTGAGCCAGCCAATCGCTATCCCTGATGAACTCTATCGCCACCTGGCCGAACAGGCTGAAATAGCCGGAACTTCTATTGAAACTATGGCCGCGCATTTGCTCGAAAAAGCCCTGTCTCCTTCTGCCGACCGCGATCTTCTCGGTCAGATCACCCAGGCTTATGCCAGCGGAGTCGAGCCTCCCGAGGTCGGCGGCTGGGACCAGGTAGAAGCAGAATTGGCTACAACCGCCCCTCCCTTTGAATCCCTCGAAGCAGCCATGAACCACGCGCGCGGTCGGCCCTGATGGACCTGCTGGACTCCGATCTCTTCGTCCTGGACTTGCGCTTCCGCGACGACCCGCGCTATCCCGCCAACAAAGCGTTCCTGGAAATTCGCGGAGCGCCACGCGCCACCACCATCTACAACCTCCTCGAAGTCTGCGGCATCCTGTCCTTCAACCTCACGCATGCAGCGTTGTTGGCGCTTTATGCCGAATTTAGCCGGCGCTATGCCCTCTCAGTCCTCTTCCCCGCTGTTGCTGATCACCAGAGCCTACCCACCATGATCCGGGGAATTTTTGATAAGATCACTCGCAAGATGACCTTGGGGGATGCGCAGATCCTCTATATTGCAGAACAGCACCCTGAAGTGCAACGGATCATTTCCTGGAACACAAAAGACTTCATAGGACGGACCTCCCTTCGGGTAGTGACTCCCCAGGAATGGATAGCGGAGACCACGCCATGAAGGAACTGATCTCCAATTTTCCAGACACAACCCTCTGGCCTCACAAGAATTGCGTTTTCATCCCTCCGGTCTGTTCAAAGAGAGCGTCTTGTTTCAGAGCCGTCAAGCCGCCATTTCTTTTTACCATGAACTCACCCAATGGGACCAGCTCAGCGATGAAGCCCTGGTAGAGTTCGAAAAGAAACTGCCCAGATGAACACTGTGAATAGTTCGGAACCCCGTATCATGGCCATTCAGGTCACCGAAGACACCATTATCGCCGATCTGGTGGATGGACGCCGGATCAGCGTCCCTCTGGTCTGGTCCTGGCGGCGGCCAGGGCGTGCACTGGCCTGATATCGATGAGGATATAAGTGCGCAAGGCATGCTGACCGGCGTTCCCGCCCGGCGTCCCAAACAAATTGCATGAGCAGGGTTCAGCGAAGATCTGTCCCCAAGCGCTGCCGGCAAGGCACCCCCCTGACACCATGAACTCGGTAGATTCTCCGATGAGCACTGCAACCCAAGGTAAACCACGGTCTCGATCAGCCAGACGTGGAGATCCTTGCTTTGACCGGATCGAGGTGACGGACACGACCATCACCGCGCACCTCTCGGATGGCCGCACTGTCAGTGTTCCCCTGTGGTGGTCCTGGCGGCTCGAAAAGGCCACTCGCAGGCAGCGCCAAAATTGCGAGATCATCGGCGCCGGCCGCATTGCCCACTGGCCAGCGGTGGATGAACATCTCAGCGTGGACGGCTTCCTCCATGGCACCCCTGCATCCCGCCCAAAGTCGCAGCGGAAGGTATAGCACGGCACCCGCGAACCTACGCGGTGGCAACCAGCGGTTTTATGTCGATCAGTTCCCATTTTTCAGCAGCGGGAAAATCCTCATGCACCTGAGCGAAAACGAAGCCCAGTACCTCAAAAATGTGGACCTCACCCAGGTCACCTGCCAGGCGCGCCAGGGCGCCATGCGTCTGTTGAACGACCAGGGCCTTGCGGCGCTCTCCATAGCACTGGCTGATTTTATCGCCGACCTCATGGAGCACCCCGAGAAGTTGGGAGAGGTCGCGCGCCGGTGAAAGTTTACTCTCTCTGCTACCCTGCCAAGAAACTCCCCGACGATATCCCTACTTCTCCAATAGATCAAAATACTCGTCTCTGGAAACTCCCGCGGTCTTTAGGTTCGTCCTGATGATCGAGACAGGAACCTCGTCGTAGACAGGGATGACCACCGGCCTGGCGATACCGGGTTTGGTGTAAGAACGATGGCTTCCTTCTTGCCGGGCAAATTGAAAGCCGGCGGCGAGGAATACTTTTTCCAGAACCTTCCAGCCTACCGGGGTTATCCTTGGCATCTTCAGACACTGACGGTAGTAGAATGTCTTTCAATCGCTACCCAGGATGGTCCTACCCAACTCCCCTGTTGGAATTCATAGCCAACTTCCTGAAGGACCTCTTCCAAAGTACCCCTGTCCATCGCAGTCACCAGAAAGAGATGAACCGCTTCGTCAAGGGCCTTTCTGGCTTTCTCCGGGGTAGGTCCTGAACTCATGACATCTAGGGGCATGGCATGGGCAACGAATTGGCCCCCCTCTTTCCAGATGTGAACGGTGTACTCTACATTGCACAACTCGCGCATAATATCCTCCATTGAAAGATTCTTTCAGGTGAAGGGAGCGACACTCCCTACTTGCCCTGGCTCTTCTCCAAATCCTGCATCTCCTTGTCCAACTCCTCAAATGCCTGAGTAGCCCGAAACCGGGTATAGAGTTCCTCGTTCGCCTTGACCTGGTTCATCAGCACCTGGTTGGCCTCTCCCAGCGGCAGACTCATCAGCACATAGGCGCGATAGATGCCCTTCTCCGGCAGAATCTTCTGCTCTTTTGCCCGCGCCCCCACCAGCGTCTGCTTGGTCGCCACCTTGGTCGCCGCGCTGAACTGCGAGAGCAACTGAGAATCCTCTGCCTCCCCGGTCTCCTCCTGGAACCGCTTGGTCAGACTCTCCAACCGGGTCTCCAACTGCTGGGCAATATCGGCCTGAGCGCTGGTTTTGGCTTTGTCGATGGCCACCTGCATATCCTGAGAGGTGGCCGTGGCACTGGCAAACAGGTACCCTGGGTCATTCGGCGGCGTTGTCATCCAGGTAGGGATGTTCTCGATGGTCTTGTCTGTGGGAGCCGGCGTCAGATTCACCTTCGGCGGCCCACAGGCCCACACCATCAATGCTAGGACACCAGCGAAATGAGAAACGGATACTAGGCGCATGGGAAACCTCCTCGGTGAGTGATGAACAGTTCGTCAGCTTATCTTATTTCACAGGCGAACCAGGATGACCTGGGGGTCAACCCCCTTGAATTGCGGCATGACCATCCCGAGGGTTGCATTGATGTAGGTAGGGTCGCATACCATAAACTTCCGGCCCTGACATAACACGAAATCCCCCGGTACTTCCTCACTGAACCTCACCGCCGTGGCAACATGACCAGGGTAGTCCAGCCCGATTACCTCCAAGCCCAATAACTCTCTCACCAAGTAGGCAAAGAGGATCGAGCGGTCCTCACAGTCCGAGGCAGGATAGAACAGTGTCTCCTCCAGAAAGAGGAACTTCTCCCGGCCAAACTGCTGGTCATCCACCTGGTAGCCAAAGGCAGTCTGCACAAAGCAGAGCAGGAGATTCACCGCCTCGGCCTCGGTCTTCCCGGCCACCGTGGGCTTGAGCGACTGTACCAGCGAGGTTTGGGCTTCCGGCGAGGGAGATGCGTCGAAGTAAACCTTGAACTCGGTCTGTGGGTAGTGCGCGTAGAAATCGACCGCTCCTCGCTCAAGCTGCACCGGCACCTGGTATTCCTGGCCTTCAAAGGTGAACTTCAGCGTCTTGGCCAGCGTATCCCTGCCGATCCTGGGCGGTCGGCCCACCCGCAGATCCAACCCTTTGTCTGCTCCAGGATAGTTGCCATCGTAGGTATACAGATTGGGGGCCTTGCCGCTAGCGGCTGCCACCTCGTAGAACCTGTTGTCCCCAAAGGTGAAGTAGGAGGTATTGTACAGGGTCTGCTCGGCGGGCAGCAATAGGTAAACCCGGTCTTGGTCGTAGCCCACCTTGGCCTGGTATCCGGACTTGCACAGCATGAACCAGACAAACAGGATTGCCTGATTCTGCTCCCCCTCATAGAGACCGGACCCAATCTGCTGGAGAAGCTGGTAATAGCCCCAGTCGTTGAGGTCCGTTCGCGCCCTGATCTCTTGTGCCTGCCTCAGGCAGTCTTCGTAAGGAGCCAGGCTCAAGGCCTTCCAGAAAGCACTGATGGAGTCCTTGTCCAAAGATTCACCCAGGCCTGCCTTTAAGGCCACGCCGTAGGACATTCTCCAGTTCATTCCGAAGAAGCTGAATTCGAGGATCTCGAACTCTCCCTGCTCCTGAGGCACCCCTGCCGGGGGTGGTTTGACCTCCGGAGTGGGCACTTCAGGTACGGGCGGCACCTCTGGCTCTGCCGGCGGAGGGGGTGGAGCGGGTGCCGGCTTCTCTTCGACACGAGGAGGTATGGGGGCTGGTGGGGGAATGGCTGCCACGGGCAGCTCCACCGGTTTGGGGATCTTGTCCGGTACTATTCCCTGGAAACCCTGCCATTCCCGCCAATCCTTCTGGAGAAACTCCAGGAACGCCCGGTCGTTCTCGTCTTTGAACTGCTGAAAATCCTGTTGGTCCTTCTGCTGCCACTCCTCGAACTCTTTGTCTGTTTGGGCCGGCAACTCAGCGTTCCAGAACAACTGCACCACAAATAACCCAATCGCGCACAGCCTTGCCCGTCCTCCCGCCTCTATGGTCACATCCACTCTGGACATTTTACATCCTACCTCAGCCAGCAGTTGGCAAGAGAAGACAAAACAGACCTGTCTCGATTCAGGAATCCATGGAATATTAACTGCAAAACATCGAAAATACCAATTTTTTGCCTTCTCCCCGGTCAGCGCTCTTTCTGACGGCGGCACTAGCCCTCCGCGAGATGCCCCGGCGGCCTCACCACTTCAGCAACTCCTCCCGCCATCGCGGCAACTCCTCGGCCAGCAGCTTTTCCACCTGGCAGATCTTGGCCTCCAGGATCTCCACGGCCGAGGCCACCCCCATGTCCAGTCGCAGCCCCAGGTCCAGGAAATCCACCCCCTGCACCAGCTTCAGATCCTGGCGCGCGGTCTGCAACTCGGCCCGGGCCAGCTCCACCAGCCGCTGATAGTCGCGCATATTCTCGCGGACATGGCCACTCCTCACCCACAACTGGCCGCTGAACTGGCGGATGGTGTCGCGCACCCGCAGGAATTCCTCCACCCGCGCCCCGCTGCGCCAGGTGTAGGCCAGGTGCTGGGCCAGGGTGTATTCCCGGGCGAAACGCTTGCGGCAGGCGGCCGGCACCAGGGGCCGCGCCTTTTCCAGTTCCGCCATGCCCTGCTCCCACAATCGCGCCATCTCCTGCAATTCAGAGAGGGCCACGTCCTGGCCGCGCCGGGACCCGCGCCGCGCCAGGGCGCTGAAGCCGGGCCGGCTGAAGAAGAGCGGCTTTTTCTGCACCAATGCCGTGTCGTCGTCGGTGGCGGTGTCCTCCCACAACCAGTAGAACACCCCGAAGAAGGCCGGATCGAGTTCGGAGAGGGCCTCGGGCCGCAGCACCAGGGGCTGGCCGGCCCCGATGAAGTAGGTGCCCACGTAGTAGTCGAGCTGGGGATGGTGGCGCATGCCGGCCGAGAACCTGGCCCAGGCGCGCAGCACCTGCGGGGCGGCCCCCTCGCCGAAATCGCGGCGGGCGATGGCCGCCATAGTCTGCTTGAGGTCGGCGAACTCCGTGCCCTGGCCCCAGATGGTCCAGAAACCCAGTTCCTCCGAAGGGCTCTTGCAGGAGCCGTCGAAGAGCCAGCGCGAATGGATGGACTGCGCCTGCAGCCGGCGGGCGTTCTCCCAGATCCGCCGCTGGTTCTCCAGCACTGGCAGGTACGGGACGTTGAGGCACTCGATGGAGGTATTGACCTCCAGCTTGACGCTGAAGGGCAGGCCGCGCTGGCGGCAGAGCCGGCGCTGGTGCAGGATGCGCTCGCTGGGGGTGACCCGGCTCATCGAATAATCCCAGACGTTCTTGGCGTACCCGGCTTCGCGCCAGTCCACCGAATCCTTGTCCACCTCGGTCTGGAAGATCACGTTCTCGGGATCGAGCCCGCCGATGTACGCCACCTGATCGCGGTCCCCGGACCAGTGGTTGGCCGAGTAGGGCCAGGTGAGCAGCCGGGCCTGGGGATTGCGGCTGCGGATGGCGCCGGCCACCGCGTTGACCAGTTCGGCCACCGCCTCGGAACCGGGCCGCTGGCTGCAGCGCGGGCAATCGACCGCCCCGCGGCTGCGCATGTAGCAATGGTAGAACCCCTCGCCGCCGGTGATGGCCAGGAGACCGCCCAGCTCGGGGATTTCACCGAAGAGCGAGGCCCATGACTCGGCGATGAAGCGCCGGGTGGCCGGGTCGCTGGCGCACAGGGTGCGGAAGGCCCCGCCGCCCTGCAGGGCCCCGCGGGCCCGTGGCCGGGTCTTGAAGAGCGGGTGGTCCGGGGCGAGTTTGGGATTGTACGCCATCAGGAAGGGATACACCCCGCATCTGGCCGCCTTCCTGGCCAATTGTGCCAGGCGCTTCCGGTTGGCCTTGGCTTCTGGGTTGTACAGCGCCCCCCAGGGGCCGGCCGGGTCCACATCGACATAATCCTCGAAGAGGGCCATGAGCGGGAAACCATCCAGGCCCATGCGCGCCAGTTCGAGGAAGTTGTCGTCCCGCTCGCGGCCGTGGACCCAGGCTTGGGTGGTGGAGAACCCGCCCCACAGATCCGCGCCCAGGTGCAGGGAGACGGACGGCTTCACCCGGCGCCGGCCCAGTTTCAGGTACGGGTTGCGGCGCAGACTCCAGTAGTTGGAGAGCCAGAGGCTGGCCCGCAGCAGGGCAATTTCGGAGGCGGCGCGCACCAGGATGCGCTCCGGCTCCACCTGCAATTCGAAGCTCTTTTTCCAGCGGTCCTGGCTGCCTTTGAACTTCGGGTCCAGCGCCAGGACGATCTGCCGGGGCCCGGCCTGGCTCTTGAGCCGGAGACCTAGCTGCTGGCGCAGGAAACGGCGCAGGTCCTCCAGGCCGCGCTGCGCCGGCCCGTCCGCGCGGACCTCTCCCTGCACCATCAGACTCCATCCCTCGTCCACCGCCACCTCGTCGCGCCGCGGCTTCTGCGCGGCCCGCTCGATGCGCGCCGAGGGCGGACTGGAAACCTGCTGCCAAAAATTGGAGCCCCGCACCTTTTTGACCTTGGCGGCCCATTCTTCCTCAAAGGAGCGGCTCTTCATCGTTTCCCTTTCTCCAGCAACTGGGTCAGGGCCGCCCGGTCCAGGCCGGCCAGGCCCAACTCCTCCACCCCCCTCCCCGCTTTCCAGGCGTCGAAACCCATGACCACCGAGCCCAGCTCGACCAGGGCGCGCAGGACGGGTGTCTCCACTCCGTATTGGGCTCCCACCCGGCTCCAGGCAGCCAGGCCGTAGGGGATATCCTCGGTGAGCCAGCGGCTCTCCAGCGAGCCGGGCGCCTTCAGCCGGGTGAGCATCCAGCTCCCGTTGATGGTGGCCCACAGGTCCCCGGCCGGTCCGAAGCCGGCCCGGTGGAAGGCCTCGTGTACCGGCAAGAGTTGGTAGCCCAGGGCTGCACCGATGCGCCGCCGCTCTTCGTCCACCTGCACGATGACCTTGACCACTGAGGGGCTCACCCCTTCTTCGTAGAAATAGAATTCCCCCCGGGCGTATTCGATGCGGCCGGCATTCATCAGGACACCGGCGGGGTGGGCCACCGGATTCATCGCCGAAAGCCCGCAGGCCATCACATCTGGATACGGTTGCACCCTCCTTTGACCACCCCCCAGATGGTGGCCGTGTCCGGGGCGGTCTTGCGGCACACATACGGAGCCGTGTCCACCTCGGCCAGGGTGACCCCCTCCACCCCGGCCTGGTACAGCAGCTGTGCCCACTCCAGGCTGCCCAGGGTACCGGGCATGAGCACCACCGTGTGGTGCGGGCGCAGGTGGGGCAGGCAGGCCCGGGCAAAGGGTCGGTGGGCATAGGCCGGCACGATGAGCAGCGCCAACTCGGCCTCGGCCAGGGCCTCGCCCAGGTCGGTGGTGAGGTGATGGAGGGCGGCCTTGCCCTCGCCGGCCACCCCGCGCAGGTGGATGGCCCCGGCGGGGCGGATGGGGTCGAGGGCAGCGGCGAATTCGGGCACTTCGGCCAGGACCACGCGCCGGCCCTGCAGGGTGAGGCAGGCGGCCACCGCAAAGGCGGTATTGCCGCCGCCCAGCACTGCTAGGGGTCTGTCGGTCATGGATTCATCCTTTGATCAGGGCGTAGCGCAGCAGGAGCAGCAGGCCCAGCACGTAGACCAGGAGGTGTACCTGGTGGCCCTGGCCGCTGAACAGCTTGAGCAGGGGATAGGAGATGAAACCAAAGGCCAGGCCGTGGGCGATGTTGTAGGTCAGGGGCATGCCCACCAAGGTGAGAAAGGCCGGGATGCCCTCGCTGGCCTCGTTCCAGTCGATGCGGGCGATACTCTTCATCATCATGAAGCCCACCAGGATCATCACCGGGGCAGTGACCGGATAGAGCACCCGGCCCCCCTCCACCACACAGCCGCCGCCCACCATCTGCACCAGGGGCAGAAAGAAGAGGGCCAGCAGGAAGAGCAGGCCGGTGACCATGTTGGCCAGGCCGGTCCGCCCACCCTCGGCCACCCCGGCATTGCTCTCGATGTAGCTGGTGACCGTGGAGGTGCCCAGCACCGCGCCCAGGGTGGTGCCGATGGCGTCGCTCATCAGCACCCGCTCCACCCGGGGAATCTTGCCGCCCTGCAGAAACCCGGCCTGGGCGCTGACCCCGATCACCGTGCCCACGGTGTCGAAGAGCACCATGTAGAGGAAGATCAGGGTCACCACCGGCAGGGCCAGGGCCCCGGCCACGTCGAGCTGGAACAAGGTGGGGGCCAATGAGGGCGGCGCGCTGACCAACCCCTGAAACTCGATCAGGCCGGCCAGCGCCCCGAGCAGGGCGGTGGCCAGCATGCCCCACAACAGCGCCCCGCGCACCCGGCGGACCAGCAAGGTCCCGCAGATCAGCAGCCCGGCCAGGGCCAGGAGCGCGGGCGGCTGGCGCACCTCGCCCAACTGCACCAGGCTGCCGGGGTTGCCCGTCACCAGGCCGGCCTGCTGCAGGCCGATGAAGGCGATAAAAAGGCCGATGGCCCCGGCAATGGCGTGCTGCAGCCCTGGGGGCACGGCCTCGATGACCATCTCGCGCAGGCGGAAGATGGACAGCAGCAGGAAGGCCACCCCGGAGAGGAAAACCGCGCCCAGGGCGATCTGCCAGGAGACCCCCATGCCCAGCACCACCCCGTAGGCGAAGAAGAAGTTTTCACCCATGCCCGGGGCCAGGGCAATGGGATAGTTGGCGAAGAGGCCCATGACAAAGATGGCCAGGGCGCTGGAGATGCAGGTGGCCCCCATCACCGCGCCGAAATCCATGCCCGCCTGCGAGAGCACCGCCGGCTGCACAAAGATGATATAACTCATGGTCAGAAAGGTGACCAGGCCGGCGCGCACCTCGGTGCGCACCCCGGTGCCCTGCGCGCGCAGGGCGAAGCAGCGCTCCAGCAATGCCGGCGTTTCCATCTCACCCCCCCTTTTCCGTGTAGAAGAGGACCACCTCGCGCACTCTCGGACTGGCCCCGCACTGGCGCGCCCCCAGGGCCAGCCGGTACTGCACCCACTTTCCTCTGAGGCCCCCGACCCGCTGGTAGTTCTTGTACCAACTCCCCTCGCCCTCGGGCCCCTGCCAGGGAACCCCTGCCAGGCCGGCGCGGGTGGGGGCACTGCGCAGCTGCAGGCGCACCCAGCTCTGGGGGGGCAGCTGGGCGTCCCACGACACCTCGCACAGGCGATGGCCGGGGGGCAACTTGAAAGGGGCGGATACATAGTACTCCTCGGGACCGCGGTCGAGGAGATTGCCCGGCTCCACCGCACACATGCCGTGCGGGCCACAGGTGGGCAGGCGGGTGGTGCGGTCCTCGGCAAAACCCTCGGCGCTGTTCCACCACACTGCCGAGTACCCCCGATGGTCGCCCTCCACCTTATGGTTGGCCACGGCCAGGTCCACCCGGCCGTCCCCGTCGAAATCCCAGGCCATACACCCAGAGGCCGAGTGGGTGAAGAGGCGAGTGAAGTCGTTCTCGGAAAACCCCCGCCCCGGGCGGTTCCAGTAGAGGTACGAGGGGATGTCGCGCTGGCGGCCGTCGTGGTACGAACAGGCGAAGAGATCCAGCCGGCCGTCCCCGTCGAAGTCAGCCGCGCAGAGGGCATTGACCCCGGCGGCCGGCAGCAGGGTGCGCCGGCTCTCGCTCAACCCCTGGAGGCCGTTCCAGTAGATGTAGACAAAGGAGTCGTGCGGCCCCTGGGCCGAGGGAATGTGGCCGCCTAGGATCAGCTCGGGCCAGCCGTCCCCGTCCAGGTCGGCAGCCCGGGCGCAGGCCGCGTGAAAGACCGAGAGGGCCTGGCAGCGCGCCATGCTGAAACCCTCGGGTCCGCCCCACAACACCAAGCTGCGCTCGGCGGCGATCTGGGGGACCACCAGGTCCAGCCAGCCATCCTGGTTCAGGTCGGCCAGGTAGATCCAGCGCGGTTCTTTGTACACCACCCCCTCGTATTCGAGGCGGATGCGCACCGGATGCTCCAGGTCAAAGCCGCCCTCCTGCCCGTAGAAGATCAGCAACTCGGGGTTGTCGAACCCACAGAAGACCAGGTCCAGGTACCCGTCGCGGTTCAGGTCAGCGCCCCCAACCCCGTGCGCCCGGGTGGTGGGCAGCACCCAGTCGGGCTGGAGGTACTGACCCTGGCGGCGGGGGCGCCACACATAGGAGCCCGGATCGCGGCGGATGGAATTCTCGGAGGCATTGGCCAGCACCAACTCCACCCGCCCGTCGTCGTCCACGTCGCAGCACAGGGCCTCCAC
>JACPJE010000039.1:0-18664 GCA_016187725.1 Candidatus Latescibacterota bacterium | reverse complement strand
CGAAACCGGGATATTCCCCAGGGCATTGCGGCTGTAGTGGTTGACCAGCACCACCTGGCATTCCCGCCCCAGGCCGGCGGGCACCAGGAAGATCCGGCGCGCATCCTCGCTGGGCAGGCGGGCCAGGCATTCCCCGGAGGCGCGATAGATCAGGGACTGAGTTGAATAGGATTCCTCGGTGGCCCCCTGGCACAGGGCGATCTCCAGCTGGCCGTCCGCGTCCACGTCCCCCAGGACCACGTCGCAGGCCCCCTGGCTGGGCAGCGGCTGGCGGCGGGTCTCGCCAAAACCCTGTGGCCCGCCCCAGTAGATCCAGGAACATTCCTCCGGGCCGGGCTGCCGGCAGGCCAGCACCACTTCCTCGTGCCCGTCCCCGTCCAGGTCGCCAGCCGCGGCGCTCAGGGCGCCAGGACATTCCAGCACCAGGGGCCGCCCCCAGCGCCGCCCCTTCTGCACCGGCACCAGCAAGACGCGCCGGGCACGCGCGGCAAAGAGGTGAGGGACTCCCTGCAGATAGAGCACCTGCACCAGGGGCCCGGCCGGGGCCACGTACTCGGGAGCGCGCAACGTATCCGCAGCCTCGGGAGGGTCCACCTCCACTGGCACCAGGGTGCAGCGTCCTGGGTCCAAACCACCTGGGCCGCCCCAGTACACCTTCAGCTCGCCGCTTTTCTCCCGCACCCCCAGTTCGGCGCAGCCGTCGCCATCGAGGTCGGCGGCGGCCAGTTGCTCCCCGCTCACTTCCAGATCGAGATAGCGCTTAGGTTCAAAGCCCAGGGCGTTCTGATAGAAGAGCCGCAGCCGCCCTTGGCTGAGAAAGGCCAGATCCATGCGCCCGTCGCCGTCGAAGTCGCCGGCGGCAACGCTGCTGCACAGGGGCACTGGCAGGCGCTGCTGGCGTTTTTCGCCAAACCCCTCAGGCGAGCCGTAATAAATGCGGGCATTGAGGTCAGCGCGGATGCCGTCGTGGCCCATGCCCAGCACCAGGTCCAAATGCCCGTCCCCGCCCAGGTCTGCCACGGTGCCGGTCAGGGCCCCATCGGCGGGCAGATCGAGCCGCTCCACCAGGCTGCCCAGATTGCGGTACACGTACGCCGGCGGCTTCTCCCAGTGATCCTGGCTGTTGCAGAAAACCAGGTCCAGGTACCCGTCGCCGTCCAGGTCGTACTGGTGGATGCGCTGCAGGATGCCCTGCCGGGAGACGTAGAGGTTGTGGCCGGCATTGCCCAGGGTGCCCTGGCTGAACCCCTCGAAACCGCTGGTCATCCAGACTTTCGGCATGAGCTGACTTTCCCTCAGTTCATTCCCCCATTGCCCAGGGTGCCCTGGCTGAACCCCTCGAAACCGCTGGTCATCCAGGCTTTTGACATGGCGAGGGCTTTCCCCGAGACTGTTCTCCAGGTACAATATATTCCCCTGTCCCATTCAGGAGAAATCATGCCCTTTGTCGCCGACGTGCACCTCCACTCCCGCTACGCCCGGGCCACCAGCCGTGACCTGAACCCCGAAAACCTGCACCGGTGGTCAGCCCTGAAGGGGATCACCGTGGTGGGGACCGGGGATTTCACCCACCCGGCCTGGCTGGCGGAGTTGCAGGAAAAACTGGAGCCGGCCGAAGAGGGGCTCTACCGCCTCAAGGCGCCCTGGCGACAGCCGGTCGAAGCCCAGCTCCCGCCGTCCTGCCTGGCAGAGGTGCGCTTCCTGCTGAGCGTGGAGATCAGCTCCATCTACAAGAAAAATGGGCGCACCCGCAAGGTGCACAACGTGGTCATCCTGCCCGGCTTTGCCCAGGTCGAAGCCCTCAACCAGCGGCTGGGGGCCATCGGCAATCTCAAGTCCGATGGCCGGCCCATCCTGGGGCTGGACAGCCGCGATCTGCTGGAGATCTGCCTGGAAATCTACCCCGAGGTGCTCTTCATCCCGGCCCATATCTGGACCCCGCACTTTGCGGCCCTGGGTTCGGCCTCGGGCTTCGACAGTCTGGAGGAGTGTTACGAGGACCTGCTGCCGCACATCCCGGCGGTGGAGACCGGCCTGTCCTCGGACCCGCCCATGAACAGCCGCATCGCCGAGCTGGACCGCTTTGCCCTGGTCTCCAATTCCGACGCCCACTCACCCCAGAAGCTGGCCCGCGAGGGCACCTGCTTCGACACCGACCTCTCCTACCCGGCCATGCTGGCGGCCCTCTGGAGCCGCGACCCGGCGCGCTTCACCGGGACCTTGGAGTTCTACCCCGAGGAAGGCAAGTACCACTGCGACGGCCACCGCAACTGCCAGGTGCGCTGGAAGCCCTCGCAGACTTTGGCCGCCGGGGGCCGCTGCCCGGTCTGCGGCCAGCCCCTCACCGTGGGGGTGCTGCACCGGGTGGAATTGCTGGCCGACCGGCCCGAGGGCGAGGGGCCCACGCGCCCCTGCGAGTACCTGATCCCCCTCCCCGAGGTGATCGGCTCGGCCCTGGGCACCGGGCCCTCCAGCAAGAAGGTCCAGGCCGTGTACCAACAGTTGCTGGCCCGCCTGGGGCCCGAGCTGTTCATCCTGCGCCACGCCACCCCCGAAGAGATCGCCGCCTGCGGCGAGGAGCTGGTGGCCGAGGGAGTGCGGCGCATGCGCCAGGGCCAGGTGCAGATCGCCGCCGGGTACGACGGCGAGTACGGCGTCATCCAGCTCTTCACCGACGAGGAGCGCCAGCAGCTCAAGGGCCAAAAACTGCTCTTCGCCCTGCCGGCCTCGGCTCCCACGCCCCTGGCATTGACCGCTATGGCGCCGGCTCCTTCACCCAGCACCCAGGAAGCGGAGGTGAGCGCCGGCCCCAATCTCGACCCCGCCCAGCAGCAGGCCGTGGAGGCGGAAGGCGGCCCAGTGGTGGTGGTCGCCGGCCCCGGTTCGGGCAAGACCCGCACCCTCACCCAGCGCGTCGCCCACCTGATCCGCCAGCGCGGCGTTGAACCCGGCCAGATCCTGACCCTCACCTTCACCCGCCGGGCCGCCGCTGAATTGCGCCAGCGCCTCAAAGCCTTGCTCGGCGATACCGCACAGTTGGCCGATCTGCACATGGGCACCTTCCACCAGGTGGCCCTGCAACTGATGGCCGACCTGGGCCTTCCGCTCAGGCCGGTGCTGGACGAATGGGAATCCCGTCACCTGCTCTCCAGGGCCCTGGCCGAAAGCGGGGCTTCACTGCCCCTGGCCAAGGCCCAGGAAGGCATCACGCTGGCCAAGGCCACGGGCCAGCAACCAGAGGAGTTGGAGGACGAGGAGATAGGACGGATTTACGCCGCATACCAGGAGCAATTGGCCCGCTACGGGGTCTGGGATTACGACCAGATCCTGCTGGACTTTCTCGATCTGATCGAGACCCAACACGAAGATTTAGCTGGTCATAACGAGCGGCGGGGGGATGACCCCGAGGACCTTTCCCGGGGGGTGGTCGGGGAGGGAAGTCCGCGTGGCGCAACGCCCCAACGTATGGGGCGTTGCGGGGGTAGGATCTTGGGGGGCACAGCGAGTTTTACGACGCGACAATCCCTCTGCTTCACCCAGGTATTGGTGGACGAGTTCCAGGATCTCAATCTGGTCCAGTACCGATTGGTCCGCGCCCTGGCCGGCAGCGGGGAGGGCCTCTTTGTGATCGGCGACCCGGACCAGGCCATCTACGGCTTCCGCGGGGCCGACGCCTCCTGTTTTGCCCGGCTGCTAACCGATTACCCCACCGCGCACCGCGTCCACCTGGAGGTCAACTACCGCTGCGCCGCGCCCATCGTGCAGGCCGCCGCCGCCCTGATCAGCCACAACACCGGGCGCCAGCCCCTGCGCCTGAGGCCGGCCCGACAGGGCGGGGCGCTCGTGCGCCTGCTCTGGGTGCCGGGCGAAAAGGCCGAGGGCATCGCCGTGGTCCAGGAGATCAGCCGCATGGTGGGCGGGGCCGACATGGTGCAGGCCGACCGCCAGACCAGACGCGGGAAGGCTGCGCGCAGCCTCGGCGACTTTGGCGTGCTCTTCCGCACCCATGCCCAGGCCCAGATGTTGGAGGAGTGTTTCCTGCACGCCGGCCTGCCCTACCACCTGCTGGGGGAGAAGAGCTTCCTCGCCGCCCCGCCCGTGCGCCAGGCCCTGGCCTTTCTGCGCTTCGCGCTCCAGCCCGAGGAACCGCTGCGCCTGCTCCAGGCCCTCGAACTGCCCGCCTTCAATCCCGGCGCCCAAGCCCTACTCGCGCTGGGCCGGCAGCTGACCCGGCCGGTGGCGGCCGACACCCTGCCCGCAGCCCGGGCCCTGTGCACCGCCGCCCAGGAGTACCGCCGCCTGGCCGCGCAGGAGGGCCCAGCGTCCCTGGTGCGCCGCTATCAGGAGGAGTACGGGGCCGACGCCGACCTGTCGCGCCTGGCCCAGCTATCCGAACTGGCGAGTTCACTGGAGGAGTTGCTGGCCACTGTGGCCCTGGGCGTGGGCGCTGACCACGAGCGCCGCAGCGCTGACGTCGAGGCCGTGCGCCTCCTGACCCTGCACGCGGCCAAGGGTCTGGAATTCGAGGTGGTCTTCCTGTGCGGAATGGAGGAAGGGTTGCTGCCCCTGAGCGGCGCGGAGATAGAAGAGGAACGCCGGCTCTGCTACGTGGGCCTCACCCGGGCGCGCGAGGAGCTGGTGCTGATGGTCGCCCGCAGCCGGCAACAGTACGGGCAGCGGATCGAACCCGCCCTCTCCCCCTTCGTGCGCGAGTTGCCCGCCGAACTGCTGGTAAAAGAAAAAATCGAAGCACCCCGCCGCGCCGAAGCCGAACAGCTGTCATTGTTCTGACCGCCGTCAAAGCGGCGAGGAGGTAGTCCCTGAGCGGATTCCATCGCGCCTCTGGCCACAGGATTGTGGCCCAGAGGTCGATGGCCTCGGAGCCGGCCAGGGATGGCCGGCGAGAATGAGCGAAGGGACTATTCCTCGACGCGCACTGCAGAGGAACCACGATGAACCGCCGCCGCTTCCAGACCCTGGTCCAGCGCGCCCTGGAGAAGATCCCCCAGCCCTTTCAGCAGGCCATGCAGAACGTGGCCATCGTCATCGAAGACTGGCCCGACCCCGAGGTGGCCGAAGAGATCACCGGCGACCCCGACGAATGGCTCTACGGACTCTTCAGCGGCACGCCCCTGCCCGAACGCCGGCTCGAAGACAGCGGCGACCTGCCGGCCCTGATCACCCTCTACCAGTGCCCGCTGGAGGAAGACTTCCCCGACCTGGACGAGCTGGTGGAGGAGATCGAAATCACCCTGGTCCACGAAATCGCCCACTTCATGGGCTTCGACGAAGATACCCTCAAGGAGTACGGCTATGAATAAGGCACCGCAGGATGGCGGCGAACAGGATCTGGAAGCCACCCGACCTTTGGCCGGCGCCTGAATTTCACCCTGCGCAGCGTGCGGGCCAGCGACCAGACCCAGGTGCAGGTGCTCGGTCACGAGGGCAAGGTGCTGGAGTACCGCCCTAACCTCGACCCAGCCCCGCGCTGGCACCAGGATGACCAGGGCCTGCACCTGTCGGTGATGAGCGCCCACCGCATCTACAACATGTGGGATTGGAAGAACCCGATCGTCGTGAAGATCACCCACCCGCTCAAGGCCTGACCAGTACACAGCGGCGGGGAGATGACCCCGATGGCCTTTCCCGGGGAGTGGCTGGGAAGGGAAGTCCGCGTGGCGAAACGCCCCAACATATGGGGCGTTGCGGGGGCTGGGTCTTGGGGGAGGGCAGCGCTTTTTGCGCCGCACCCCATACGTTGGGGTGCGGCGGGACGCGCCTTGGGAAAGGCCTGAGTGGGTCGCTCCCCGACGCCCCACACCAGGGAGCGAAGGCTAGATCGCCGGCTCCTGCTGGGTCAGGCAGTGCAAGGTCCCCAGGCCCCAGACCAGGTCCACGGCATGGATGCCCAGCACCTGGCGGTCGGGGAAGAGTTCGGCGAGGAGGCCCAGGGCCTGGCGGTCCCGGGGGTCGTTGAAGGTGGGCACCAGCACCGCGCTATTGCCGATGTAGAAATTGGCGTAGCTGGCCGGCAGCCGTTGGCCGTCCAGGTACAGCGGGGCCGGCATGGGTAGCCGCACCACCTCCAGGCGCGAGCCATCGCGCAACCGGAAACCCTCCAGCCGCTCGCGGTTCTCTTCAAGAGGGCGGTGGTTCTCGTCGCGCCCGTCGGGCTCGCCGGCCAGCACCACGGTCCGGGGATTCACAAAGCGGCACAAATCATCGATGTGCCCGTGGGTGTCGTCTCCGGCAATGCCCCGGCCCAGCCACAGCACCTGCTCGGCGCCCAGATAATCGCCCAACACCACCTCCATCTCCTCCCGTCCCAGATCCGGGTTGCGCACCTGCACCTCGGGGTCCAGCAGGCACTCCTCAGTGGTGAGCAACACCCCCTCGCCGTTCACCTCGATGCTCCCCCCTTCCAGCACCACCGGCCGGCCCGCGGTGCTGGCCTCGAAAAGGCGCAAGCCGCGCTGTTGTGCCACCCGCAGGGGCACCTGGCAGTCCAATTCCCAATCGGGGTACTTGGCCCAGGCATTGAAGTGAAAGCGGACGACGGCCACCTCTGGATGCGGCTGCTCGCAGCGGATGAAGAAGGGGCCGAAGTCGCGGGTCCATCCCCGGTCAGTGGGGAGTTGGTAAAATTCGACCGCCTCCATACCCACGCCCACCCTCCACAACACCCGGCTGGCCTGGGCCTGGTGGGAGGGCGAATTGACCAGGATGCAGACCTGTTCGCCAGGGGTCAGCTTGCGGACGATCTCGCCGTACACCCAGGGGATGGGGGCGAGCTTGCCGGGCCAGTCGCTGCGGTTGTGCGGCCAGCCCAGCCAGGTGGCCCGGTGCGGGGCCCACTCGGCGGGCATGCGGAAACCCAGAGCGCGGGGGCTGCTCATGCCTCGTCCAGGAACCGCTGATCCAGGCCGGCGTACGCGTCGATGCGGCGGTCGCGCAGGAAAGGCCAGTTGCGGCGCACCTCCTCGCTGCGGCCCGGGTCCACCTCGGCCAGCAATACCTCTTCGCGGTCAGTAGTCCCCTCGGCCACGACCTGGCCAAAGGGATCGGCGACAAAACTCGATCCCCAGAACTCGATGCCGGCCATCGCCGGCACTGGCTGTTCGCAGCCGATGCGGTTGACCGCGGCCACGTACACCCCGTTGGCAATGGCGTGGCCCCGCTGGACAGTGCGCCAGGCATCGTGCTGAGAGGCGCCGTATACCTGTTTCTCGTGCGGGTGCCAGCCGATGGCCGTGGGGTAGAAGAGGATCTGGGCCCCCCGCAGCGCGGTCAACCGCGCCCCTTCCGGGTACCACTGGTCCCAGCAGATCAGCACCCCGATGCGCCCCATCGGGGTGTCGAAAGCCCGGAAGCCCAGGTCCCCCGGCGTGAAATAGTATTTCTCGTAATAGGCCGGGTCGTCGGGGATGTGCATCTTGCGGTACAGGCCAGCCACCTGCCCTTCGGCGTCGAGCAAAACTGCGCTGTTGTGGTACAATCCCGGGGCCCGGCGCTCGAAGAGCGGGACGATGATCCACACCCGGCGCGCCCGGGCGATGCGGCCCAAAGCTTCGGTGGAAGGGCCGGGCACGGACTCGGCCAGGTCGAAGAATTCAGCGGCCTCGCGCTGGCAGAAGTACTGGCTGCAGAAGAGTTCGGGCAGGCAGAGGAGCCGGGCGCCCTGCCCTGCGGCCTGATCCGCCAGGGCCAGGGCGCGTTCGCGGTTGGCGGCCAGGTCGGGGCCCATGCCCATCTGCACCAGGCCCACGGTGTATTTATCGCGTCTGTGCATACGCTCCTGCCTCTGATCGGGAGTGCAAATATGCGGTGAGGGCGCCGGCCTTTCAACTGCGAGCAGCTTCGGCAGCGGCCAGGTGTTCGGCCAGCAGGGTGTTGACCAACTCGGGCCGGTCAATGGTCACCCCGTGGGCCGCGTCGGCGAATTGATAATAGCGGGCCCCGCGTATCGCTCCGGCCAGGGCGCGGCCGTACACGGGCAGGGCCAGCCGGTCCTCGGCGCTGCTGGCCACCAGGGTGGGCAGGCCGCCCAGTTCGGGCAGGCGCGCGCTTTGGTCGTGGCCGGCCAGGGCCCGCAACTGCACCATCACCACCGGCGGCTGGTCAGCCAGGTCGCGCCCGAAGAAGGCGCCGTACTGGGCGGCCAGCGCCTCCAGGTCCGCGCCCCGGCGCTGCGAGGCGGGCAGGATCATTTCGAGGAAGGCCCGCCGGCGCATGGGGCGCGACCCCACCCGGGTGCGCAGACCCACCCAGGCGATCCAGGGGCTCAACCGGGCCGCGTCCTTGCCGCGCGCAAAGGTACACAGGAGAGAGAGGCTGCGGACCCGGTCCCGGGCCTCCAGAGCCAGTTGGTGGGCAATGACCCCGCCCATGCTGTGGCCCACCAGGTGAGCGTCGGCCCAGCCCAGGTGGTCCATCAGGGCCAGGGTGTCGCCCACCAGGTCGGCGATGCTCAGCCGGCCCGCAACCGGACTGCTCTGGCCCAGGCCGCGGTGGTCAAAGGCAACGCAGCAGAAGCGGCCGGCCAGGCCCTCCAGTTGCGGCCGCCAGCCAGAGCCGGGCACACCGACCCCCTGGATGAAGAGCACCGGCGGCCCGTCGCCCTGCACTTGATAGGCGATCTCAGCATCGGCATGTTCAAAGGTTGGCATTTTGTTAAATTGCTGTCGTCAGGCCGGTGCGTCAACTGGGTAGCGCGTCCACATCCAGCAGGCCATGGACCTCTTCGGGAAAATCCATACCGCATGAAACAAGTCTTCAAGCTATTGCACTTCGTCAAACCCTACTGGCAGAAGAGTGTGCTCTCGCTGGTGCTGCTGGTCGTCGTCGTGGTCCTCGACCTGGCCATCCCCCGCCTGGTCCAGCGCATCATCGACCAGGGCATCCTGGCCGGCGACCTGGAGGAGGTCTGGCACACTTTCTTATTGATGCTGGCCATCTCGGTGGCCAGCACCCTCTTTGCCGTCGGCAACAACAACTTCTCGGTCCAGGTCGGCGAGGGGGTGGCCCGGGACCTGCGCGAGGCCCTCTTCCTCAAGATCCAGTCCTTTTCCTACGGCAACCTCGACCGCCTGAAAACCGGCCAGCTGATGGTGCGCCTGTCCAGCGACTCGGCCGCCATCCAGCGGGTGATGCAGATCTCCCTGCGCATCGGCACGCGGGCGCCGCTGATCATGATCGGCAGCATCGTCCTGATGTTCGTCACCGACCGCCACCTGGCCCTGATCATGGTTCCCCTGCTCTTGGCCACCTCGGCCATCATCGTCTTCTTCGTCGCCCGGATGCGGCCCCTCTTCCTTACCATGCAGGAAAAGCTGGACCGGCTCAACACTGTTTTACAAGAAAACATCGCCGGGGTGCGGGTGGTCAAAGCCTTTGTGCGCGCCGACCACGAGGCCGCGCGTTTCGAAGCCGCCAACGAGGATTTCACCGAGCGCAACATCCGGGTGGTGGAATTCATGTCCACCATGGGGCCGGCTCTGAGCGCCTGCATCAACACCGGCATTGTGGTGGTCATCTGGGCCGGCGGCCTGCAAGCCGTACACGGGGAGGTGAGCACCGGGCAGATCGTCGCCTTCGTCAACTATCTCCAAACCGCCATCGGGCCGCTGATGATCATGGCCAACCTGGCCAATGTCTGGGCTGCGGGCATCGTCTCGGCCGAACGCGTCAACGAAGTCCTCGATACCGTGCCCCAGGTGCAGGACGCACCCGGAGCGCTCCCCCTGCCCGCCTCGGCCCGGCCCCGGGTGGTTTTCGAGCAGGTCGGCTTCCACTACCACGATTCGCACGAAACCATCGTCCTGGAGGACATCGACCTGGTCGCCGAGTCGGGACAGACCGTGGCGATCCTGGGGGCGACCGGAGCGGGCAAAACCACCCTGGTCGACCTGATCCCGCGCTTCTACGACGCGACCGTGGGCCGCATCCTCATCGACGGGGAGGACATCCGCCAGGTGCGGCAGGATTCGCTGCTGTCCCGCATCGGCGTGGTGCCGCAGGAGACGGTGCTCTTCTCGGGCACGGTGCGCGACAACATCCGCTACGGCCGCCCTCAGGCCAGTGACGAGGAGGTGGTGGCCGCGGCCCGGGCCGCCCAGGCCCACGACTTCATCCTCGAACTGCCCCAAGGGTACGACACCCGCGTCGAGGAGCGCGGCGTCAACCTCTCGGGCGGGCAGAAGCAGCGCCTCGCCATTGCCCGCGCCCTCCTGACCCGGCCGGCCATCCTGATCCTCGACGACAGCACCAGCGCGGTGGACGTGGAAACCGAAACCAAGATCCAGGAGGCGCTGGAGACCTGGATGAAGGGGCGCACCTGCTTCGTGGTGGCCCAGCGCATCAGCACCGTGCTCAAGGCCGACAAGATCGTGGTCATCGACAAGGGCCGCATCGCCGCCGAGGGGACGCATCGCGAGTTGCTGCAATCCAGCCCGATCTACCAGGAGATCTACGCCTCCCAGCTGGGGAACGGCGTCGACGGAGTCTGAGAGCATGACGAACCGGACGAGAAGTGGACCGGGCGAGAGCGACCACCGCAGCCTCATAGTGCGCCGCGGCCCTGGGATGCCGGGCAAGATCGAGAAGGCGCGCGACCCGCGCCGCGCCCTCGTCCGGCTGATACCCTACCTAGGCCAGCACAAGACACTTCTGGCTCTGGTGGTGTGCCTGGTCTTCCTCTCCACCGGACTAGGGCTGGTCGGTCCGTACCTGATGGGCCGGGCCTTCGACGGGTACATCGCCACCCGCGACACCGATGGCCTGGCCCTCATTGCCGGCTGGATGCTGGCTGTCTTCCTGCTGGGCAGCCTGGCCGACGTCGCCTCGGGCCGGATGATGGCGGCCATCTCGCAGCAGGCCCTCAAGGGCGTGCGCCGCGACCTCTTCGGCCACCTGCAGACCCTCGAACTGCGCTTCTTCGACAACCACCCCGCCGGCGAATTGATGAGCCGGCTGACCAACGACGTCGACGCCCTCAACACCGCCATCTCCCAGAACGTTGTCGCCTGGGGGGCCAGCGTGCTCTCGCTGGGGGGCATCCTGGTGGCCATGTTCGTGCTCAACTACTGGCTGGCGCTGGCCTCGGTCATCGTGGTGCCGATCATGTTCTGGTTCGCCAACTTCGTCGCCCGCTACACCCGCAAGGGTTTCCGCGAGTTGCAGAAAGACCTGGGCCAGCTCAACGCGGTCATGGAGGAGGCCATCAGCGGGCAGCGGGTGATCAAGGCCTTCCGCCGCGACGACCGGGCCATTGTCGAGTTCCGCCAGCACAACGAAAAGGTCTGCCGCGCCGCGGTCTACGCCAATTCCTACGCCCTGCTGCTGATGCCGCTGACCAACCAGCTGGGCAACCTCTTCGTGATCGCCATCGCCGGGCTGGGCGGCTGGCTGGCGCTCAAGGGCCTGGTCACGGTGGGCACCATCGTCACCTTCATCAGCTACGGCCGCAATTTCATCAACCCGCTGCGCCAACTGGCCAATATCTACAACTCGATCCAGGCCGCCCTGGCCGGGGCCGAGCGGGTCTTCGAGATCCTCGACACCCCCTCCGAGGTGGACGAGGCCCCCCAGGCAGGCGGCCCGGGCAAGACCGCCGGGCACGTGTGTTTCGAGGGTGTGCGTTTCAGCTACGTGGCGGGCACGCCGATCATCAAGGACATGACCCTGGAGGCCAGGCCAGGCCAGACCGTGGCCCTGGTCGGCCCGACCGGGGCCGGCAAAACCACCATCGTAAATCTGTTAATGCGCTTCTACGAAATCGACGGCGGCCGCGTCGCCATCGACGGGACTGATATCCGCCAGTTGCGCAAACCCGAGCTGCGCCGCCGGCTGGGCCTGGTGCTGCAAGATACCTACCTCTTCTCTGCCTCGGTGATGGACAATATCCGCTACGGCCGGCTCGGCGCTACTGACGCGGAGGTGGTCGAGGCCGCCCGAATAGCCGACGCCGACCACTTCATCCACCAACTGCCCCAAGGGTACCAGACCATGCTCTCGGAGCGGGCCGGCAACCTCAGTCAGGGGCAGCGTCAGCTTTTGGCCATCGCCCGCGCCATCCTGGCCAATCCTTCTATTTTGATCCTCGACGAGGCCACCAGCAGCGTGGACACCCGCACCGAACTGCGCATCCAGGCCTCGCTGTTGCGGCTGATGGTGGGGCGCACCGCCTTTGTCATCGCCCACCGCCTGAGCACCATCCGCGATGCCGATAACGTGGTGGTCATCCGCGACGGCCAGATCGCCGAGCAGGGCACCCATCAACAGTTGCTCGACCGGGGCGGCTTCTACCATCATCTGTACACGAGCCAGTTCAAGGGAGTGGCGATTTAGTGGCCCAACGGGCCGAAGGGAGGAACGCATGTACATCCAGGAAGTAGTGCCCTTCGCCAACTTCGATCCGGACCTGCTGGACTGCTACCGGGCCCTGGGCGTGGACCTGATCCAGTTGGATCTGCGCGCCGGGGTGAGCCGCTTGGCAGAGGGAGAGGACTTCAAGGACGGGCAGGACCGCTCGGCCCTCTTTTCGCAGTTGCGCGAACAAGTGGAGGCCCACGGACTGCAACTCAACGCGGTCTTCTCCTCCTGCTGGGAGGAGATCTCGCTGGGCATGCCGGACTGGGAGGAAAAGACCGCGGCCTGGTGCCGGCTGCTCGAATCCCTGGGCCGGGCCGGCATCCCGCACCTGGGCTGGAATTTCAAACCCATGGGGAACTTCCGCACGCTCTCGGCGAGAGGCCGCGGCAAGGCCCAGTACAGCACCTTCGACCGGGCCGCCTTCGACGCCCAGCGCCCGGCCCCACACCAGCCGCTGGTTTCCGAGGAGGAGATGTGGGCGCGCCTGGCACAGTTCCTCAAGACCGTGCTGCCAGTGGCCGAGTCAGCGGGGGTGCGCATGGCCCTGCACCCCGACGACCCGCCCATCCCCGAACCCCTGGCCGGGGTGGCACAGATCTGCTCGACCCTGGAGCAGTTCCGCCGCATCTTTGCCGCCTTCCCCAGCCCGAGCAACGCCCTGATCTTCTGCCAGGGCTGCATGACCGAGTTGCTGGGGGAGGGGGTCTACGACGCCATCGGCGAAATGGCTGGAGCCGGCCGCATCGCCTGGGTGCACTTCCGCAACCTGCGGGGCCGCCTGCCGCGCTTTGAGGAAGTCTTCATCGACGAAGGGCGGATCGACATGCGCCGGGCCATGGCCATCTACCGCGACTACGGCTTTGCCGGGCCCTACATGATAGACCACACGCCCCACTTGCCCAAACCCGGCAACGACCTGGCCGGCAGGGCCTACGCCATCGGCTATATCCGGGCGCTGATTCAGGAGATCTACGGATGAGGGGAGAAGGCGCCGGCTAGGTGGAGCTATGTGCCCCTCGGCCGGTAGTCATTGGGGTCCAAGCAAACGTCATAGGTGGCGCGGTCAATGCGAATCCAGTCGGTCTTATTCACCCCACGCCGGTTGCGCTGCGTCGGGCTATCTGGGAACGCGCTGGCAATCTTGATCCAGCGGTCCTGCTCCCTGGTGATGGTCCGTATCTCATCCGCTACTTCAGACAGGTCCTGATCCTGGCTGAAGACCAGGATGACGTCGCATTCTCCCAGCCGCATGGCGTGCACGATGTCCAGGGCGATGCGGATATCGACTCCCTTCTCCTGTCCCACCAGAAAGGAATAGGTGGAGCCGTCGGGCAGTTTCACGGCTTGATTGCGATAGCGGAGTGGACGAGAGAACACCTTGATGCCTAGCCGTCCCATTGAGGCCAGCTTGGCTGTCCAGAAGTGATGCCAGAAAGGATTGTCGGAGGGGTCGGGAATGCCAGTGTAGAAGTGGGTTTGCAGCAGTTGCCAGCCGTGCCGTTCGCAGATCAGAGAACTCAGGCGCAGCACGTCGTAATTGGGATAGGTGTAACCGAACGCCTCCCTGATCCCATGGAAAAGGTTCTGGCCATCAATGTATACCTTGGCTCGCTTTATGGATGGCTCATCAGTCATGACACATCCTCGGCAAAAAAATAACCCCACCCGAGGCCCGAAGGCAAGTCGAGTGGGGGGCAAATAAACTATTAATAGTAAAGCATTCCTTCACCGTGATGTCAAGCATTTTCTACTCTTCCGGCGCTGGGGCCGGATCGGGACCCGACGGGTCCGGAGCATCAAGCTGGTACTGGAGGATGCAGAGGCGGTGTAGCGGAAGGTGAAGGAGATCAGCCGGCTGCGGGGCCGGCCGGGCCTATGCCATCGGCTACATCCGGGCGCTGATCCAGGAGGTGTATGGGTGAGGGGAACTACCTGTTCAGGAGGAGGACTTCTACTCGCTGAGTTTCGCTAGTCCACTGGGATCTCTATGCCGCCGGCAATGGCCCCGCCGCTACCAGCTTCTTCTTTGCTATATCGACTGCCAAATTCAGGCCTTCCAGGGTCCGCGCTCCCAGCAGCGCCAAGTCCCCGGGCTCCGCGAACACCACCTCATCGATGGTGAAGTACTTATCGACTCGGAGGATGGCGAACCCCACACTGCGAGTCACGATCTGGCCATTCTCCATGACAAAGGCGAGGTCTTTCTTTTCCCTCGTCACGCCGATCTGGTCTAGCTTCCCAGCGGGGACCCAGGTATGTTCGCTTCCCGTATCCACCAGCAATTTCGGAATGCGAACCGTTTTTGAGCGGTCGATGTGGTTCTCGACCTTGCAGCCAATGTAAAAACTGCCCATGGTTGCACCCTTCTTCTTTTTCCAGGGTACTCCGTTGGCCTGTTCAGGTCGGGGGGATCTGCTCGCTGAATTCCGACGGGTCCAGTGAACACCCGCCCATGTCGTATTCGTCGAACACACTCTCTGCGATCGAGTACGGAGGCCCCACCAGATTGCGTGCCTCCTGGTCGTCAATCCTGATCGCGACGATCACCCGGGACATCAGTGCAGCGCCATTTACCTGCGCCCGTGAAAAACTCCGTGCCAATCTGGAAGTCAGGTCTCTTCATCGCGGAGGGTCACTCTCTTGCACTTCCGTTTCTTCTGAAGCCTCAGGCTGCCGCGCTTCCTGAATTTGATACTGTAACGGCCGAGCCGTCAAACGCCCCTCTGCGTGTAAGCGCGCCACATTCCTATAGACGATCGGGTAACCCGCCTTCCGAAGGACCTGGTACTCGTCTGCCGGTTGTCTGGTTACGTCGATCCCTCCCCAGAAGTGAACCTCGTAGTCATCGCCATGGCGATGTGCAACCTCCCATTCGTTCGCGCTAAGAATGAACCGCACCTCTCGTGTTGTGCTGGCCTTTGCCTCAATCCGGCGTTGGGGCGTCACGGACACGTCCTCGATGTCGTACCCCAGGCTATCGTCGTCTCGTGCCACCCAGCGAATCTTGCTGCTGTCACCGCACCGAAGCCGTTCAAGTCGATAACTGTAAAGCTCCCCTCTATCCCCAATTGCCTTGCGGCGGTCCTCTGCCACAGGTGCTCGTTCCGGAAGTAGGGCCCATACATCTATCAGTTCCTCGACCAGTGCCGCCGGGACGCGGAACTCCACCCCCCACTTGACTCCGGGGAAGCGTCGTAGCACGCCGACCAACTGTGGTCCGGCGTCAAGAGCAATTTTCCGCACGCAACACAATTCCCCCGAGGCAGGGTTAATACGTGCAAGCTCCGTAAGCCTCCGAACCTGGTCAGCGAAGAAACCCACGCGTATCAGCGTCCTACTGAGAAGCGTTCCACCATGCTGATGGTCCTGCGTCGCAATGTGTCGCCCCTCACGGGTGAGCTTGAGGACATGCCCCGCAGAAACAAGTTCCGCTCTGACAAGAACACCAATGAGATCACGAATCTCGTCTAGTGGCCCACCACACGCTCGCCACACGATCCTCTCGGCACGCGCTTCCGGGATACCTGGTGGTGCGTGCCCTCGAATGGCCCGCAGTACATTCGGTAACCGCCCAACCCTCGCAGCTGTGAGCCAGGCTCCCGTGTCCACAATTCCCCACCCTCACACTGTCTCGCCGAGGAGGTAACGAAGAATCGCTGCGAGGTCCTCTTCGTTCCCCTCAGCATCGACGGCAGGATCTGTTGAGATATTGATGGGCGCGAGCTCGGCTCCCTCAAGAAGCTGACGCATGCGGTCTGACTTCGCTTCGAGGGATTGATCAACGAGTTGATCGACGGTTGGTTGGCTCTGGACAGTGGCGAGCAAAATATGGATCGTGACTGTGACATCAGATGGTAGGCCCAACCGATGAATTCGATCAATTGACTGGAGGAAAAGCGCGCAGTCGTAGGTTCTGTCAATGTAGATCGCGTTGTGGCATGACCGATGTAGAGATATCGACTCAGAGCACGACGCTGGATTCGTGACAAGCACGGCAGGGCCTTCGTGCTCCAGGAACCGGTGAATGATCGACTCACGCGTATCGACGTCACCGGGCTCCTCCGCCTCGGACGCGGGTTCAACATGCAGCGCATCGTGGCCTGCCGGAACCCGACCATCGATCTGATAACAAGGTAGCCCGAGTTGGTGATGCACAAGCTGCCTGAACTGGTCGAGATTCGCTACGAAGTTGCTCCAACACACAACCTTCCCGCCACTCTTGGCTATCCCATTGATCAGCGTGAGTGCTGCCACCGATTTGGCTGCGGTTTCATGTTCCTTGTAGGTAGCTAGACTCTCCATAAGAGTAGGTGTAGCGTCCTGGAGCCGGGGCAGCCGAAAGTAGGAGTCGCGCACATTGAACAAGTCAGGATTGGCCGCCGCTTGGAGCAACCGGATCGGCCTCCCCCGCCTCAACGCCTCTAACTTATCTCGCCATGTATCGGCGTCCTGCAGTTGCCGTCTGAACTGATTCGCGATCAACTGGTAAATCTCGGCTTGCGTGCCGACGATGGGGACCTCATGCCGCATGACGATCGGCGGCCTCAAACCGAGTGCGGATTTGGGAGTACGGGAGACAAACGGCAGGACATCCCGTACGATATCTCCAAAGTCTAAACTAACACGGGTCGCAAAGGCATCTCGCGTTCCGGTCAGCTGCCCATCCGGCCAAAGCACGTTCAGCTGATTGTAGAGGTCGATCCCAGACTGAGGCATTGGAGTCCCTGAGAGGATTATGCGAACACGCGCACGACGAGCCACCTCAAGGAGAGCAGGTGCCCAGATTCCCCCTCGGAAACGTTTGATGCGGTGCGACTCGTCGACGACAAGCATCACCCGCCATGAACTGAGCACTTCGTACAGTATTGGCAAATCAACAGTGATAGTAGCGTAACTCAGAAGCAGAATTTCTCCACGCGTGATGTCCGCATACGCGTCTCTCCTTTGGCGCGCCCCCCCCCTGATTCGCCGGACGCGGATTCGCGAACCGACTGCTGCATCAGTTTCCTGCTCCCACGGCCCGAAGCTCGCCAAGGGCCCGACAACCACAACAAGATCAACCGTGTTGGCGTGTAGGTGCGTTACCGCAACCGCAAGCGTCGTTGCCGTCTTCCCGGACCCAGGCACTGAGAAGTTGGCGGCGTTGACGGCCGTCAGCGCGTGCCCCACTCCTGCTCGTTGGTGGGGCCGAAGCGTTCTCTCGGGAGACCACCCAAACGAGTCAAGGGCCGCTTCGACGGCGGTAAAGTCGAATTCCATATTTCCGCTTCGCAGGCGTCCTGCAGCCTCACGCGTACGCAGAAAGCTTCGGCGACGCTCCAGCTCACGGGCAATAGTTTGCTCAGCGATGCCATGGCGTTCCACCTCGTAGCCATTCTGCTGGAGCCAATCGTAAACGCGTAGGATCAGCACAGGAACGGAGAGTCGCCGGCGATGGCAAGACCAGCCGCCTTCGACACCTTCGCCACCTAGGACGCTACGGAAGAAAAGCCTTGCTCGACGGTCTACCGCGAAGCTCTGTGCGGTAACGATGAGGTTGTCGCCCTCCAGGCTGATAGTGGCGACTCGGTCGTCATTCGTCACACTGGTTCCCCAAGGTCACGATTCTCGTCGATCCATGTAACGATCTCCTTGAATTCGCCTCGCGCCGCTTCGGCAGGCGCGTCTCCTGCCCGGAGGCCCTCGCGTAGGCGGTCCCCGTCACTCAGCACCTCGAGGCGGTTTCGGATCTCCCGAAGGAGTCGCAAGATGTCAGCTTGTCGAGATGCTAGAAACCCATCGATCGCCGTCTCGATCGCACGGGCAACCTGAGTCCTAGGATAGTTGACCACTTCAGGCCCAGGACCTTCGCCATCGTCATCCTCCTCCTCTTCGTCGTCCGCCACCGATGGAGTTGCGGGAGAAGACACGAGACTTGGCTCATCGCTGCCCACCCATCCCTCCTCGGCTGTTTCGATGCCCACCGCCAACTGGTCGAAGCGTTGACGGTCGCGACGGAACATCAGTCGTATAGTCCGGATGTCGTTGTGCGTCTGACCAGACCGCACAGCCGCAAAGAGGACCTGGAGGATGCGGTTTGCCTCAAGGGGGTACTCCTCTTCGGCCCAAAACATCATACGCCCTATGTCCCGGAAGCGCTCCAGCGTACGGAGAAGCCGGTGGTATCTGCCGGGCTGCAGGGAGTCCTCCAGGAACTGGTCCATATACTTGATTGCGTACAGGTCGCGGATAACCTCTCCCTTTGACTTTTCCACCATCGTCTGGAGCACCCCGGCCACCTCATTGATAGACTCCC
>JACPJE010000038.1 GCA_016187725.1 Candidatus Latescibacterota bacterium | reverse complement strand
GCCTCGGCCAGGGCCAGGGCCTCCTGGCCGCCCCGGCCAAAGAGAAAGGGGTCGCCCCCCTTGAGGCGCACCACCCTTCGGCCCTGCCGGCCCCGTGCGACCAGCAGGGCGTTGAGCGCTTCCTGGGGGAGATGCTTGTGGCCGCCCCGCTTGCCCACGTAGATCCGCTCGCAGGCCGGGGGAGTCAGCTCCAGCAGGCGCCGGTCCACCAACTCGTCGTAGAGCACCACCTCGGCTTCCTGCAGACAGCGCGCCCCCTTGAGGGTCAGCAGCCCCGGATCGCCGGGGCCGGCGCCGACCAGATAGACCCGTGGCTCCACCTTCAGGCAACGCCCCCCCAGGCGTCGGCGCCCTGGCGGCGCAATTGGTCGGCCAGTTGCACGCCCAGGGTCTCGGCCTCGGCGGGCACCCCGCTGACCTCGGCGCGCAGCAGCTGGGTGCCGTCGGCCTTGCCTACCAGGCCCTCCACCCGCAATACCCCCTCCTCGATCCGGCCCCAGGCAGCGATGGGCGCCTGGCACCCGCCGCCCAGACTGCGCAACAGGCTGCGCTCGGCGCTCACCGCGGCCAGGGTGGGCGGATGGTTGAGCGCCTCCACCAGGGGCCGGCGTTCCTGGTCGGCGCGCATCTGCAACCCCAGGGCGGCCTGGCCCACTGCCGGCAGCACCTGCGCCGGTTCCAGATAGGCGCTGATCCTTTCCTGCCAGCCCAGGCGGTGCAGGCCGGCGGCGGCCAGGACGATCCCTTCGTATTCGCCGCGCTGCACCTTGGCGATGCGGGTGTCCAGGTTGCCGCGGATGTCGGCGAAATCCAGGTCCGGGCGCAGGGCCTGCAGCTGGATGCGCCGGCGCAGACTGCTGGTCCCCAGCCGCGCTCCCTGGGGCAGACTCTCCAGGCTATTGCCCTGGCGGCTGATGAGCACGTCCCGCACGTCCTCCCGCTCAGGAGAGGCGACCAGCGCCAGCTCGGGCTCAACCTCCACCGGCAGGTCCTTGAGGCTGTGGACGGCCAGGTGGATGCGGCCCTCCAACAGGGCCTGCTCGATCTCGCGGGTGAACACCCCGCCAAAGCTGCGCAGCACCCCCTGGTCCAGATCGCCGCGGGTGTGGATGACCTCGATCTCCACCTGGAGCCCGGGATGGCGGGCCTGCAGCAGGTCGCCGACCATGCGGGCCTGGGTCAGGGCCAGCTTGCTGCCGCGGCTGCCGATGAGCAGGGATTGGGACAAGGGCACCTCCTGAGCGAAAACGTAGAGAATATAGATCAAGCCTGGAACGGGGCAACACAGACCTGCTCACCCCAGGAACTGGCGGGCGGCACAGCGTCCTGCGGGCACAAAAAAACCGGGAGACCCTCGCGGGCCTCCCGGTAGGGAAGAGCAGGCCGCTCACACGTCGTAGTAGAGGGCGAACTCGTAGGGGTGGGGCCGCAAGGCCACGGCGTCCACCTCGTTCTCGCGCTTGTAGCTGATCCAGGCCTCGATGAGGTCGGTGCTGAAGACCTTGCCCCGCAACAGGAACTCGTGGTCCTTCTCCAGCACGGCCAGAGCCTCGCTCAGCGAACCGGGGGTGGTGGGCACCTTGGCCGCCTCTTCGGGCTCCAGGTCGTAGATGTTCTTGTCCAGGGGCTGGCCCGGGTTGATCTTGTTCTGGATGCCGTCCAGGCCGGCCATCAGCATGGCGGCGAAGGCCAGGTACATGTTGCAGCTGGCATCCGGGCAGCGGAACTCGACGCGCTTGGCCTTGGGGCTGGGCGAATACATGGGGATGCGGACCGCGGCGCTGCGGTTGCGCTGCGAGTAGGCCAGGTTCACCGGCGCCTCGTACCCGGGCACCAGGCGGCGGTAGGAGTTGGTGGTCGGGTTGGACAGGGCCAGGATGGCCGGGGCGTGCTTGAGCAGGCCGCCGATGTAGTAGAGGGCCATCTCGCTCAGGCCGGCGTACCCCGAGCCGGCGAAGAGGGGCTTGCCGCCCTTCCACAGGCTCTGGTGGGTGTGCATGCCCGAGCCATTGTCCTGGAACAGGGGCTTGGGCATGAAGGTGACGGTCTTGTCGTGCCGCCAGGCCACGTTCTTGGTGACGTACTTATAGAGCATCATCCGGTCGGCGCAGGTCACCAGCGGGCAGAAGCGGATGTCGATCTCGCACTGGCCGGCAGTGGCCACCTCGTGGTGGTGGACCTCGATATCCACTCCACAGGCCATCATGGTCTGCACCATCTCGGTGCGGATATCCTGCAGCGAGTCCGCCGGCGGCACCGGGAAATAGCCGCCCTTGTACGGGAGTTTGTAGCCTTTGTTGGGGTTCTCCTGGCGACCGGAATTCCAGCGCCCCTCGCGCGAGTCGATGTGGAAGTACCCCTCGTAGGCGTTCTGGTCGAAGCGCACATCGTCGAAGATGAAGAACTCGGCCTCAGGACCATAAAAGGCGGTGTCGGCCAGGCCGGTGGACTTGAGGTACTGCACAGCGCGCTTGGCCACCCCGCGCGGGTCGCGGCCGTAGTCCTCGCGGGTGATGGGGTCCTGGATATCGCAGATCAGCGACAGGGTGGGAACCGCGGTGAAGGGATCCATGAAGGCACTGCTGGGATCGGGAACCACCAGCATGTCGCTCTCGTTGATCGCCTTCCACCCCCGGATGCTCGAACCGTCGAAACCCTGGCCGTCGACGAACATGTCCTCGCTCAACTCGCCGATGGGCAGGGAGAAGTGCTGCCAGGTGCCGGGTAGGTCCACGAATTTGAGATCCAGCATCTGGGCGCCCTTGGTCCTGGCCAGGGCGATGACGGATTGGGCGGTGGCGCCGCTGGCATCGGCTTTGGCTGTGCGGGTCTTTGCCATCAGTAACTCCTTCTGAAGACGGGGAGATGTAGATGATGTTGAAATGATTTGGTAGTGGAGCAACTTCCCAAAATGAATTTGGGAATATAAGCAAAAAACTTTTGCCGGTGCAGATTTTTTTCGCCGCTCAAGGTGAACCCCGGACAGCGGGCGAGGCTGCCGGGGCTCACCTTGGCGACCCTGGGAGATCTCGGGTTAAAAAGGTCAGATGGCCGCGTCGCCGGTCTCGCCGGTGCGGATGCGCACCACCTCCTCCACCGGCAGCACGAAGATCTTGCCGTCGCCGATATTGCCGGTGTGGGCCCCCACCTTCACCGCCCCCACCACCCGGTCGGCGATCTCGTCGGCCACCACGATCTCGATCTTCAGCTTGGGGGTGAAGTCGATATTGTACTCGGCGCCCCGGTACACCTCCTTGTGCCCTTTCTGGCGGCCGAAGCCCTTGACCTCGCTGACGGTCATGCCCATGACCCCCAGCTTGCTCAGCTCTTCTTTGACGCGGTCCAGCGCGCTGGGCCGCACGATGCATTTCAGCAGTTTCATCTGCACTCTCCTTGCAAGAGGGGTTCAGGATTCCAGGAAATAGCCCTGCTCGTTGTGCAGGGAGACGTCCAGCCCGCGCACTTCCTCGTCCTCGCTGACCCGCAGCCCCACCAACCCGTCCACCACCTTGAGCAGGATCCACGAAACCACGCCGCTGTACACAGGGCCCCGACAATGCCGCCGATGCAGTGCACGCCGAAGGCGTCCAGCGAATCGTCGTATCCTCCCTTCTTCTTGAGGCTAGTGGCGCCCCAGAAGCAGGCCACCCCGACGGCGATGCCGATGGCGATGGCGCCCAGGGGCCCCACGCTCCCCGAAGCCGGGGTGATGGCCACCAGGCCGGCCACGGCCCCGGTGACGATGCCCAGGACGCTGGGCTTGCCGTGCTTCATCCACTCGACGGTCATCCAGCTCAGGGCCGCCACCGCGGTGGCCACCTGGGTCACCAGCATGGCCATGCCGGCCTTGCCGTTGGCCGCCACCGCGCTGCCGGCGTTGAATCCGAACCAGCCCACCCACAGCATCGAGGCACCCACCACGGTCAGGGTGAGGCTGTGGGGTGGGGTGGGGTGCTGGGGATAGCCCTGGCGTTTGCCGATGACCAGGGCCGCCACCAGCGCGGCGATCCCGGCGTTGATATGGACCACGGTGCCCCCGGCGAAGTCCAGGATCCCCATATCTCCCAAGAAGGACCCGGCACCGCTCCAGGCCATGTGGCAGATCGGGCTGTAGACCAGGGTGGACCACAGGGCCATGAAGAGCAGCATGGCCGAAAACTTCATGCGCTCGGCAAAGGCCCCCACGATCAGGGCCGGGGTGATGATGGCAAAGGTGAGCTGGAAGGAGATGAAGACCGTCTCTGGAATAGTGGCGGTCAGGCTGTCCACCCCGATGCCGGCCAGCAGGGCCTTGCCCAGGGAGCCGATGAAGGAATTGAGATTGGTCACCCCTCCCTGCATGCCGGCAGTGTCAAAGGCCAGGCTGTAGCCCCACAGGATCCAGATGAGGGTCACCATGGCCGTCATCACAAAGCACTGCATCAGCACCGAGAGCACGTTCTTGGCCCGCACCAACCCGCCGTAGAACAGGGCCAGGCCCGGGATGGTCATGAAGAGCACCAGCGCCGTCGAGGTCAGCATCCAGGCTGTATCCCCCGAATTGAGTTCCTGGGCCCCGGCCAGGCTGGGCAGGGCCAGCAGGGCCAGCAGGGCCGGCACCCTCCATTTCTTTCTCCTCGCTCCGTCGATCCGCTCCATAACTGTACCTCCACTTGATAGGTGAGAACCTTCCGCGCTGCACGCATCTAAACAGAACTTGGCAAAAGCGATGCCACTGCAGGTGGCGATCTTTTAAATTATTGTAAATATTTATTTTAATTAATGACACCACCCGAAAAGTCAAGATCTTTTCCCTACAATTCTGTAGGGAATCAAAGGAGGTGATACATTTTTGTAGGTCTTGAAAGAGCAATAGTTCGGACACTTTTTAGATTTTGGGCTGATTTTCATGATGGTGAAATCTGTAAGTCTTTATTTGTCAACAAGTTGTGTATTTCGATGGCGATCTTCTTAAATTATTGTTTATCAACGATTTACAAAAACTGTCCGCAGTATTGAAGAGAAGTTTCAGAGCTTGTACTGGACGGGCTTGATACCGAGTTTTCTGAGGCGGTAGGCGAAGATGCGCTGGGTGGTGCCCAGCATGCGCGCGGACTGGGCCACATTGCCACGGGTATTCTTGAGCGCTTCGATCAGGATCTCCCGCTCATAAGAGGACATCATGGTCTCGAAGCTGCCCGCCAGGGAGGTGCCGGTGGCCACCGCCGTCTGCAGCGAAGGGGGCAGATGGTGGCCGTGGACCACCCCGTCCCCGCTGAGGATCACCGCCCGTTCGATACAGTTCTCGAGTTCGCGCACATTGCCGGGCCAGTGGTAACTCATCATCATGTCGATGGCCGGTGTGGAGATCCGTTTCATCAGCTTGCCCAGCTTGCGGGCGTATTTCTCCAGCAGGTGATCGGCCAGCAGGAGGATGTCGGACTTGCGCTCGCGCAGGGGTGGCACAAAGATGGGGAACACGTTGAGCCGGTAGAAAAGGTCTTCCCTGAAGCGCCCCTCGGCCACGGCCCGCTCGAGGTTGACGTGGGTGGCGGCGATGACCCGCACGTTTACCGGAATGGGCTCCGAGCCTCCCAGCCTTTCCACCTCCCGGGCCTGCAGCACCCGCAGCAGCTTGACCTGAACCGCCTGGCTCAACTCGCCGATCTCGTCGAGGAAGATGGTGCCCCCATCTGCCCGCTCGAAGCGCCCCGCCTTGCCGGCCGAGGCGCCGGTGAAGGCGCCCTTCTCATAGCCGAAGAGTTCGCTCTCGATCAGGCTCTCGGGCAGGGCGGCCATGTGGACCTTGATGAAAGGCCGGTCCGGCCCCAGGCTGTTGTAGTGGATGGAATCGGCCAGCAGTTCCTTGCCCGTGCCGCTCTCCCCCCGCAGGAGCACCGTGGTCTGGTTGGGAGCCACCTGGAGGATCAGGTCGGCCACCTCCTGCATGGGGCGGGAGTTGCCGATGATATTGGCCGGCTGGAAGCGCTCGCGCAGTTGCTTGTGGAGGCGCTGGTTCTCGTCGCGCAGGCGGGTGTTCTCCTGGCGGGCGCGCCGGCGCGAGGCCATGGCCTGGCTGATCATGGCCGCCACGATGGACAGGAGTTGCACCTTTTCCTGGAGGAGGGCGTCGTTCTGGTAGGGACTGTCTGCGCTGAGGGTGCCGATCACCCTCTTCTGCAACAGGATGGGCACACAGATGAAGGAGGTCTGCGACTTGGCGGTGCGGCCCCGCGCCCCGGTGCGGTTGAGAAAGAGCGGCTCGCTGCTGATGCGGGGCACGATCACCGGCTTGCCCGATTCCACCACCTTGCCGGTGATCCCCTCGCCGATCTTGTAGCGCCCCCGCTCGATCTCGGACTTGGAAAGCCCGTAGGCCAGGTCGATGCTCACCTCGGCGTCCTCGCTGTGCAGCAGGCTCAGAGTGCCCAGGCGCATCTCCAGGCGATCGCACAGAATTCTGAGTATGTCGTTCAGCGCCCCTTCAAAATCCGTGGCCATGCCCAGGATCTGACCGACTTCGTGCAGCACCGCGACCGGGTGCTGATTTTTTTCGGCGACCGCAGAGGCTGTCATATAATCCCCTGGAAGAACCATACAAAAGTGTTACTCATATCCAAATCCGGTACAAATTTGTAGTTTTGTCTTTGCGCTGTCAATCAGCGGATGGCCAGGGGGCGCAGGGTAAAGCCGGCGGCTGTGCCCTTGATCTTGTTGACCGTAGCCAGATAGAGGAATTCATAGGTATGGGCCGCAGCCAGGTCTTCGAGATAGTGGAATTCCCCGATGTGCACCCCCTGCTCGATCAGCAGATAGACGTGCACCGGGACGAAGCTGGTGCTGCCGGGGGGAACCGCCGCGCATTCCAGGCCCGAGGTGTCCGAGCCGATCATCAGCGCCCCCTGCTGCTCGACCAGCCACTTGGCCGCCTCCAGGTCGATCCCGGCCGAGTCGTGTTCGCGCAGCTTTTCGTGGTCGGCGCCCGTTTCCCCCCAGTAGCGCAAGGTGCCAGTGCGGATGAGCACCACGTCGCCGAACTCCAACTTGGTCCCCTGGCGGGCCAGGGCGCCCTGCAGATCGGCCGGGGTGATGGCGTACTTGGCAGGCAGCGCCTCCACGCCCTGGTACCTGGCCACGTCGATGAGCACTCCCCGGGCGAGGATGGGCGGAATGGTCTCGGCGCCGGCCTTGCGTATCCCCCAATTGCCCCCCCAGTCCTCCTCCTTGAAGCCGTTGTACCAGTGGTTGTCATCCCCGGCGACCACGTGTCCCAACCCGTCGATCTGGGTGGCCACGTTGTCGTTGATGAACAGGGCAGAGCTGTGCCAGGTGGTCAGCGAGGGGTTGCCGTTTTCGGGCAGGGTGAAGGGCAGGTCCTGCTGCCGGCGCACCCCTTCGGGGCTGCGGAAGGTGATGATCTCGCCGGGGGAATGGCCCGGCCACTTGAAGGAGGTGCGGTCGTAGGTGATGCCCAGGTCGAAGACCCGGCCCTCCTTCACCTGCTGGATGGCCTTGAGCCTGCTCTCGGGGCTCATCTCGTTGAGCGCCCCTACCTGGTCGCCTTCCCCCCACACCCAACCCCACCCCTTGCCCTGCTGCCACTTCTTGGGCTCGCCCGCCGCCTGGGCAGACCAGGCGGCCAGCAGCGAGAATGCCAACACCCCAACGCGCCATTTCATCGCCGTCCCTCCTTTTGAAATAATGGGATCTGACCCAATGAGCCGACAAGATATCTCATCGGCCGGCGGACTTCAAGAGATTTCTGCGATTCTTCTGGGGCGGCGGTTTGACTTTTTCCGGGCCTCGGGGTATCGTACCCTCAAACCGGTGGGTCGCCCCAGACCCCGCCGCGGAGCCAGGCAATGCCCCAGGATCTCGACCACCTCCTCCGGGAATGGGAATACGACCCCCAGGCCAACGTGCGCAGAATCTGGGGAGAGGACGGCGCCCAGAAACTCCAGGTGCGGGTGGACCAGGGGGCTTTCCAGGGCATCATGCAGATGAACCTGGACGGCAGGCCGGACGGCAAAAGGCCCTACGGCTTTGAGTTCACCCTCGACTACTACCGCGAGGCCCTGGAAAAACACCTCCACAGCCACGGCGGTCAGAGCGCCGGCTTCACCCTCGACCGGGCCGCCTGCCAGGAACTCTTCGACGAAGGCTCGCGGGTCTACGGCCGCTACGTCTTCCTGCTCCAGCTCAAGGATTACCAGCGGGTCATCCGCGACACCGAGCGCAACATGGGCCTCTTCCGCTTTGTCAACGCCCATGCCGAGGCCGAAGAGGACCGGACCAACCTGGAAAAATGGTGGCCCTACATCCTGCGCATCAACGCCACGGCCCGCGCCCTCAAAATCTTCCAGGACAAGCACTACGCCGCCGCCCTCGAGGTCGCCGCCGCCGCCCGCACCCAAATCGAGCAATTGCCCGAGGTTCAGGCCGAGGAATTCTTCGTCGAACGGGAGCGTTCCCTGCAGGCCCTCGACGAGCTGGCCGAGGAGCTGCGCCACAACCGGCCCCTCAGCCAGGAGGAGCTGCTCGAGCAGGAACTCCAGGATGCCATAGCACAGGAGAAGTTCGAGCGGGCCGCCGCCCTGCGCGACCAGCTGCGGCAGTTGCGCGGCGGGCAAGGGTAGTCAGGCGTTCGCCTCCTGTCGGGCCGCCGCGCGCAGCAGGCGCTGGTACGCCGCGTTGATCTCCTGCATCAATCCCTGGTCCCCTCCGTGCCGGTCGGGATGAAAGGCGAGGGCCAGTTCCCGGTAGCGCTGGCGTATCTGTACTGCGCTGGCGCCCTGGGGCAGATCGAAGAGCCGGTGATCCGCATCTGCCGGCCCGGGCCCGGGCGCATCGTCCAGGCTGCGCTCGTAGCGGGCGAAGAATTCCCGGCGTTCCTGGCGGGGCCGGGCGGCGAACTGCTTGACCTGGTCCAGGTCGGCAAAGGCGCTCCACAGCCCCAGCTGGTTGATCTTCTTCAGATCCTCCCGGCTCAGCAGCGCCTCCATGCACTCGTGGACGTTGCGATAGCTCTTGCGGTGGGTGGCCTTGCGGTCCTTGCTCATGCCCTTAAAGATAAGGTCCGCACCACACCGCCAAAAACAAAAACCGGATTCTGGGGGAGAATCCGGTTTTTGCACAGGGGATGACGCGCCGCAGCCGCGGCGCGGTACTCAAGAACGGCGCTTCCTCACATAAGCCCCCACCGCCATCAGCCACAAGGCGATACCCACGAAACCGAGCACCTCGACGGACATCCTAGCTCTCCGGGGATAAGAGTGGTCAGGGGAGTACGGGTTGCCGGATCAGTAGACCTCGGTCTCGTCGACCAGCGCCAAGAGCGCGTGGTAGCGGGTCGGATGGCGCAGCTTGCCCAGCGCCCGTTCCTTCAGCTGCCGCACCCGCTCGCGGGTGAGATGCATCAGGCCGCCGATCTGCTCCAGGGTCAGAGCCTCGTTGCCGTCCAGCCCAAAATAGAGGCGGATGATGCGCAATTCGCGCTCGTCGAGGCTGTTGAGCACGCTCTCCAGCTGCTCCCGGGCCGAGTCGCGCAGCACGTCGCTGTCGGGCGCCTCCTGGCTGGTGTCGGCCAGGATGTTGAGCAGGCTGCGCTCGTCGTCCTCTTCGAAGGCCTCGTCCAGCGAGCGCACGGTGCGGGCGCTGAGCATGGTGTCCAGCACCTCTTCGGGGGGCACGTCCAATTCGGCGGCGATCTCCTCCACGTCCGGCTCGCTTTCGCGGCCCTGGCCCAGCCGGCGCGAGACCTTGGAGATGTCCTTGAGCAGGCTCAGCTTGTTGAGGGGCAGGCGCACGGTGCGGGCGTGTTCGGCGATGGTCTGGAGGATGGACTGCTTGATCCACCACACCGCGTAGGAGATGAACTTGTAGCCCTTGGTGCCGTCGAAGCGCTCGGCGGCGGTCAGCAGGCCCAGGTTGCCGGCGCTGATCAGGTCGGAGAGGGACAGGCCGCGGTTCTGGTAGTTCTTGGCCACGTCGATGACAAAGCGCAGGTTGGCCTGCACCAGCTCGTCGCGGGCCTGGATATCGCCCTCCTTGATCCGGGCGGCCAGCTCCACCTCTTTCTCGCGCGACAAGGGCTTGGACTCGGCGATGTCGTCGAAGTAGAGGCGCAGGGTGCTCTCCTCGTCGTTCAGGAGTTCCTGGACAGTGTAACCCATTATCTCACCCCTCTCTATATAGATGTCTGGAATGCGTTGCCAAAAGGTCGCAGAGTTCTTCCGGAGAAGCCGCCTGCAGCAGTGAATCGATCAAATCAGCATCGCGAAAGGTGCGCGCCAGGGCTCCCAGCAGGGCCAGGTAGGAATCGGGCGCATGAGCCGGCACCGCGATGAGACAGATGATCTGGACCGCCTGGCGCTCGTCTCCCGAGGGATAATCGATGGGCAGGCGTGAAACCCCCAGTGCCAGGCCCAACTGGTTGACGGCCAGGCTGCGGGCATGGGGCATGGCCACTTCCCCGAGGATGGTGCTCTCGATGTTTTCGCGTCCCAGCACGGCCTGGAAAAAGCTGAGACTGTCCTTGACCACTCCTTTTAGATAGAGGCGGTCTATCAGTTCCTTGATCGCCGCGATCTTGTTGTCTGCCTTGAGTTCGGGGACCATCAGCGCCGGATCGAGGAGGGGTTGGAGCCCTTCCGGGATTTCGGCCTGAAATGCAAATTTTGCATCCAAGATGGCTCTCTGGGGAAACGCGTTGGCCAAGTCCTGTACTTTCCCGACTTTAGATGCGATTATCCAGACCGCAGCGAGATGCAGAAATTGCCGCCATTTTCAGGTCTGATAGCCGGCTTCGCCGAGGCCCCTTCCGGGCCTGCCGGCACTCAAATCAGTGTTTTTTCTCGCAGCTGAAAACACCCAGCGCTGTGACCTGAATCACCCAATCCTCGTTGTATGCCCTTGAGGGTGCAAATACAGTGCCACCCCTGGGAACGGAGATGTTAAAAACCTGTTAAGAAAAGAGTTGTGCAAGTTATAGGCAGGATGATTGGGGATGTTCAGAAGCAGAACAGACTGTTTTCCTGCAATAATTGCAGATGAGGTTCAAGCGGCGGGGAGCGAACCCCGGCGGCCTTTCCCGGGGAGTGGTAGGGCAGGGAAGTCCGCGTGGTGGGGGGCCGGGTAGCGGAGCTATGCGAGCGAGGGTGAAGGACGCGCCTTGGGAAAGGCCAGAGCGGGTCGCGCCCCGACGCCCCTCAAGAGATATTGTACTGCTTGATCTTGTACTGCAGCGACCGCACACTGATGCCCAGAATAGCGGCGGCCTGGCGGCGGTTGGAGGTGATCCGCTCCAGGGTCTGGCGGATCAGGGCCGCCTCCACCTCCTGGATGGAAACCCCCAGATTGACCGTGAAATTGGCTGCCTCTCGCTCCACCGCGCCCAGCAACGCGGAGATCTGCTCAGGGCGGACGCTCTTTTCCGGGCAGGTGACCACCAGCCGCTGGATGAGGTTGCGCAACTCCCGCACATTGCCGGGCCAGGAGTGATTGAGCAGCAGGGCCATAGCCTCAACGCCCAGCTGTTTGCGCGGCTGCTCGTGAGCCCGGCAGGCTTCATCCAGGAACATCTCCGCCAACAGGGGGATATCCTCGCGCCGCTGGCGCAGAGAGGGCACGTCGATGGGCACCACGTTGAGGCGGTAGTAGAGATCCTCGCGGAAGATCCCGACCTGGACGCCGGCCTCCAGGTCGCGGTTGGTGGCGGCGATGATCCGCACGTCGGCGGCGTGGACCTGGGTGTCGCCCAGCGGCTGGTATTCCTTGGCCTCCAGGGCCCGCAGCAGTTCCACCTGATTCTTGAGGGGCACCTCGCCGATCTCGTCGAGAAAGAGGGTGCCCCCCTCGGCCAGGGCAAAGCGGCCCGGGCGGGTGGCATGGGCGCCGGTAAAGGCGCCCCGCACGTGGCCGAAGAGTTCGCTGGCGAAGAGTTCGGCGGTGAAGCCCCCGCAGTTGACCGCCACAAAGGGACCGGCCCGGCGCTTGCTGCGCTCGTGCACGGCCCGGGCGATCAGTTCCTTGCCCACCCCGGTCTCCCCCCGCAAGAGCACCGGGACCTCCGACTGGGCCACCTGCTTGATGGTCTCGGCGGCGGCCTGCATGGCCGGGCTGCGCCGCACCAGCTTGCGAAAGGTGTCCTGGTTCTCCAGGCGGTGGTGCAGCTTGCGGTTCTCCGACAGCAGTTCGAGGCGGCCGATGGCCCGCTCCACCAGCAGGCGCAGGTGGACCAGGTCCACCGGCTTGGTGATGAAGTCGAAGGCCCCCTTCTTCATGGCCTCCACCGCGGTGGTGACGCTGCCGTAGGCAGTGAGGATGATGGTCTGGGCGTCGGGATGGCTGTCGCGGATCTCGTCGAGCAACTCCATCCCCCCCAGCCCGGGCATGCGCAGATCGGTGATGACCAGCTGGTAGGTCTGGCGCTGCAGCAGATCGCGCGCTTCGTGGCCGTCCTTGGCCGTGTCGATGGCGAAGCCGGGCTGCTGCAACGCTTCCTGCAGCCCTTCCCGGATGTGGACCTCGTCGTCGGCGATCAGCAGGCGCAGGGATCTTTTGGCCATGGCTCAACCCGGCTCCTGTCTGCCCTCGACCAGCAGCGCGGGGGCGATGCTCGCTTCCAGCCACAGCCGGATGGATACTGCGGTGCCGGCCCCCTCCTGGCTGGCCACCTCCAGGGTGCCCCCGTGCTGGTGCACGATGCGCTGGGCGATGGACAGCCCCAGGCCGGTGCCCTCGTCCTTGGTGGTGTAATAAAATTCGAGGACCCGCTCCAGGTCGGCGGGGGGGATGCCGCGGCCGTTGTCGGCGATCTTCAACAAGATCTGGCCCTTGACGCGATCCAGGCGCGACTGTAGAATGACCCGGGGCGCCCCCCCCAGGGCCTGGAAGGCGTTGATGAGGATGTTGAGCAGGGCCTGGCTCAGCAGATTCTCGTCGGCGCTGATGGCCGGCAGCGGCTCTTCCAGATCGAGGACCAGCCCGATCCCGTGCTCGCGCGCCTCGGGCTCGACCAGGGAGAAGAGGTGCCGCAGCAGGTCGTTGGGCTGCACTGGCTGGAGGTACAGGGCCGGGGGGCGGGAGAAGCGCAGGAAGTTCTGCACGATGCCCTCCAGCCGGCGCATCTCGGTGCGGGCGATGGTCAGGCGCCGGCTCACCCGCGCCGCCACCTCGCCGTCGGCGCCTCCCAGTTCCTCCTGGAGGAGCTGCAGCTGGATGTCGATGGCGCTGAGCGGATTGCGCACCTCGTGCGCCACCGAGGCGGCCAGGCGCCCCAGGGCGCTCATCTTCTCCACCTGCCACAGATCCCGTTCGGCCCGCTTCAGCTCCGAGATCTCCTTGAGGGTCAAAAGCACCCCAGCCGGCCGGCCCGCCTCGTCCTCCAGCCAGCGGGTGTTGACCCGCAGCCAGCAGGTCTGGCCCGCGGGCTTGCGGTACTGGATATCCTGATCCCAGACCAGCTCGCCGGCCAGGGCCTGGCGCGCCAGCTGGCCCAGTTCGCCGCCCCCCAGGAACTCCTCCAGCGGCCCGGCCTCGGTCCCGGGCAGGCCCAGCATCTCCACCAGGGCCGGGTTAAAGACCTGGACCCCGGCCTGCGTGTCGAGGACGGCGACCCCTTCGGTGAGGCTGGCCACCAGCGAGGGGATATAGGTAGAAAGCTGTTCCATCGAGGGCACCTGCATGGAGTCTAAAGATAACATAATCGAGCGCAAAGAGCGCATCCAACGGATGTTCAACGCCATCGCCCGGCGCTACGACCTGCTCAACCATCTGCTCAGCGGCGGAGTGGATTTCTACTGGCGCCGCCGCGCCCTGGGCCGGGTGCGCTGCCCGGCGCCCCAGCAGATCCTCGACCTGGCCACCGGCACCGCCGACTTTGCCCTGGCCGCCGCGCGCCGGCGCCCCCGGTGGGTGGTGGGCGTGGACGTGGCCCTCGACATGCTGCGCCTGGGGGCGGCCAAGCTGGGCCGCCGGCCGCCCCCCGTCCCAGTGCGGCTCCTGGGCGGCGACGCCGAAACCCTGCCCTTCCGCGCCTGCAGTTTCGACCTGGTCATCGCCGCCTTCGGGGTGCGCAACTTCGGCCACATCCCCACTGGCCTGGCCGAGGCCTGGCGGGTGCTCAGGCCCGGGGGGGAGCTGCTGATCCTCGACTTCGCCGAACCCGAGGTCCCGCTCTTCCGGCAGCTCTATCGCTTCTACTTCACCCGCATCCTGCCCCTGGTGGGCGGCCTGGTCTCGGGAGAACGCCAGGCCTATGCGTACCTGCCCGCCTCGGTGGGCGCCTTTCCGCAGGGGGGCGCCTTTCTCGAATTGCTGGAGGGGGCTGGCTTCGCCGACAATCTGCACACCTCCTTCACCCTGGGCATCTGCGCCCTGTACCAGGGTTTGAAGCCGCCGGCTGCCCCGATTGACGCCAGAGAAGGGGTTTGATATTATCAGTTCATGTCTTCCCTCCACGAAGAGTCCCTGGAAAGGGCGGGCCTGGGCGGCATCCACCGCAAGGTATTGGCCGGGGAGCGCCTCAGCGCCGGCGAAGGCCTGCAGCTCTACGCCTGCCCCCAGCTGCCGGCCCTGGGCTTTCTGGCCAACCTCGTCCGCCAGCGTCTGCACGGCGACCGCACTTACTACGTCCGCAACCAGCACATCAACTACACCAACGTCTGCAACAAGCTGTGCCGGTTCTGCTCCTTCTACGTGAAAGCCAAGGACCCGCGCGGGTACGTACTTGCCCCCGAACAGGTCCAGGAGCGCGTCCGCCAGTACCTGCACGCTCCCATCACCGAGATCCACATGGTGGGCGGGGTCAACCCCAGGCTGCCCTATTCCTATTACCTGGACCTGCTGCGGGCCATGAAGGAAGCCAGGCCCCAGGCCCGGCTCAAGGCCTTCACCATGATCGAGCTGGCCCAGATCCAGCGCATCGCCAGAAAACCCCTCGAAGAAGTGCTCTTCGATCTGAAGGAGGCCGGCCTCGAATCCCTGCCCGGGGGCGGGGCCGAGGTCTTCAGCGACCGGGTGCAGGGGGATCTGTTCTGGACCAAGAGCGACTCCGAGGAGTGGCTGCGCATTGCCGCCACCGCACACCGGGCGGGGCTCCCCTCCAACGCCACCATGCTCTACGGCCACATCGAGAACACCCGGGAAAAGCCACCATGCTCTACGGCCACATCGAGAACACTCAGGAAAAGGTCTATCACCTGTGCCGGCTGCGCGAGGTGCAGGATGAGACCAGCGGCTTTCTGGCCTATATCCCCCTCTCCTTCCATCCCGAGCGCACTGAACTGGAGCATCTGCCTGGGCCCTCGGGCTGCCTGGATCTCAAGGAACTCGCCGTGGCCCGGCTGATGCTGGACAATTTCCCGCATATCAAAACCTTCTGGATCATGAATACCATCGAGGTCTCCCAGGTGGCCCTGTGGTACGGAGCCGATGATCTGGACGGCACCATCATGGACTACGAGATCACCCGCAAGACCTTCGAGGACACCCGGCAGCGCCTCACCCAGCGGGAGTTGCTGGAGCGCATCGCCGAAGCCGGCCGGGTGCCGGTGGAGCGGGACAGCCTCTACAACGCGGCCAGCAGCAGCGCAGAGTCAACACCTGCGGCTGCCGGCTGAAGCAGGAGGGAGACCATGTCAGTCCAAGCTGCCAGACGGCACTTCAAGGTGGCCGAGTACTACCGCATGGCTGCTGCCGGCATCTTCTCAGAGGACGACCGCGTCGAACTCATCGAGGGCGAGGTGTTGGAGATGAGTCCAATCGGGATCAGGCACGCTGCTTGCGTCAATCGCCTCAACGCCCTGTTCAACCAGAGGGCAGGCCAGACGGCAATTGTCGCCGTGCAAAACCCCATCCACCTGGACGACTATTCGGAGCCGCAACCCGACCTCTCCCTGCTCAAGCCGCGCGGCGATTTCTACGCTCAGCATCATCCCAATCCGGATGAAATCTTATTGATCGTGGAGGTGGCTGATACCTCAGTGGCGTATGACCGGGATATCAAAATCCCCTTGTACGCACGGGCGGGAATCCCCCAGGTATGGCTGGTGCATCTGCCGGATGAGTCAGTGGAAGTCTATGCGCAGCCATCGGCAGGAGCCTATCGCCAACTCAGACACCTCAGGCGTGGGGAGTCCTTGCAGGCCGCCGGGGTTCCAGCCCTGGTCCTCCAGGTCGATGAACTCCTCGGATAAAGATCCATGATCGACGACCTCGCCGAGAAGGTTTACTGCAACGAGCGCCTCAACCTGGAGGACGCCCGCCGGCTCTGGGCCCATCCTGACCTGGCCGAACTGGGGCTCTTGGCCGACCACGCGCGCCGGCGCCTGCATCCCGAGCCGGTGGTCACCTACAACGTGGGCCGCAACATCAACTACACCAACGTCTGCTGGGTGAAGTGCGACTTCTGCGCCTTCTACCGCAAACCCGGCTCGCCCGAGGGCTATGTGCTGTCCCGCGAGCAGATCTTTGCCAAAGTCGACGAGCTGGTGGCCTTTGGCGGCGAGGAGCCCAAGTCCTGCGAATTGCTGATGCAGGGCGGCTTGAACCCCAGGCTGAGGCTCGACTACTACGAAGAATTGCTGAGCACCATCCGCAACCGCTACCCCATGGTCCAGCTCCACTGCCTCTCGGCCACCGAGATCATCTACATCGCCCACCTGTCGCGGCTCTCCCTGGCCGAGACCATCGCCCGGCTGCGCCAGGCCGGGCTGGATTCCATCCCCGGGGCCGGCGCCGAGATCCTCGACGACGGGGTGCGCGATCTCATCGGCTTCCGCAAGGACCGCACCCAGGAATGGCTGGAGGTGCACCGCCTGGCCCACGGCACAGGGATGCGCACCACCGCCACCATGATGTACGGGCACGTGGAGACCACCGAGCACCGGCTGCAGCACCTGCACCTCCTGCGCCAGCTGCAGGATGAGACCGGCGGCTTCACCGCCTTCATCGCCTGGAACTTCCAGCCTGACCACACCGACCTGGCCGCCGACCCAGAGCGCTGGCAGGGGCGCAAGGCCACGGGCTTCGACCACCTGCGCACCGTGGCCGTGGCCCGGCTCTTCCTGGACAACTTCCCCCATTTCCAGGCTTCCTGGGTGA
>JACPJE010000037.1 GCA_016187725.1 Candidatus Latescibacterota bacterium | reverse complement strand
ACGCGCGCGCCTTCTACGAGGCCAATCCCGCTAAATTTACTTCCCCGGAGACCATCCTGGCCACCGAGATCCTGGTCTCCTCCGACGCCCTGGCCCAGCGGCTCAAGCAGGCCCTGCAGGAAGGCGCCGACCCCGGCCAGCTGGCCCTCAAATACACCCAGCGCCAGGGCGCCATCCACCACCATGGCCAGCTCCGGCTCAATGCCTTCACCCAGGTCTTCTTCCAGGGGATCTTCGAGGCGGCCCAGCGCCTGGAGGTGGGGGAGGTGGGCGGACCAGTGCGGGTCAGGGAGGGCTATTCGGTCTTCAAGGTTACGGACAAGGTCAGGGAAAAGGAGCCCTATGGCGCCGACGCCCAGCGCCGCGCCATGGCCTACGTGAAGGTGGACCGGGCCAAGCGGGGATACGTGGCCTACGTGCGGGGCCTGCGCGACAAGTACCCGGTGCAGGTCCACGAGGACGCGCTGAAGGACATGGACCGCCTGGCGGCCGCCCCGGCCGGGAAGTAGCTCCTACTGCGGCTCCTGAATCTTGAGGAGCTGGTTGATCCCCACCTGCCGCAGCACCTGCACCGCGCCGCTGGGCCAGGTCACCTCCAGCGAATCCACCACTGCCGCCCGGCCCAGGCCGAAATGCGTCCGCAGCTCGTGCTGGGAGAGGTAGCTGGAACCGCTCAGCACCTGGGCGTACTGGCGCCGGCCCCCGGCGCTGAGTACCAGCCGGGCGCCGATGCCGGCCCGGTTGCTGCGGGTGCCCCTCAGTTGCACCTGCAGGTAGTTGCCGGCATTCCCCCCCTCGTTGCGCAGCAGGCTGGGCGCGTCGTTGAGGTTGAGGACCAGGAGATCCACGTCCCCGTCCTGGTCGTAGTCGGCCGCGCTCACCCCCCGGCTCACCCGGCGCTGCGCCAGACCAGGGCCGGCCTTTTCGCTCACCTCGGCAAAGCGCCCCCCCCCCTGGTTCTCGAAGAGCCAGTTGGGCTCGGCATAGCTGGAATTGGCCTGGGGCAGGTCGGCCTGCGGGTAGGTGTGCCCGTTGGCCACGTACAGATCCCGGTCCCCGTCGTTGTCGCAATCGAAAAAAACCGTCCCCCAGGCCACCTCGCGGATGCCCACCGCGCCCACCCGCGAGCTGAAGGACACGTCGGAGAAAAACCCGCCCCCCTCGTTGCGGTAGAGGGTATTGTGCTCGTCGGCGAAGTTGGTCACGAAGAGGTCGCAGCGCCCGTCGCCGTCATAGTCCTCCAGCGCCGCGCCCATGCAGCCCTGCCGCACCCCTTCGCCGCTGTACGCCACCCCCGCCATCACGGCCACGTCCTCGAAGCGGCCATTGCCCAGGTTGTGGAAGAGGTTGTTGGGGGTGGAGTCGTTGGCCACAAAGAGGTCCGGCCAGCCGTCCCTGTCCACGTCGGCGAAGATGGCACTCATGCCGAAGTACGGCTCCCCGTCCACCCCGGCCTGGCGGGTGACCTCCGAGAAGGTGCCATCCCCCTCGTTGCGGTAGAGCGCGTCCGGCGCTGGTTTGAGCCCCAGGGGGCCGCAGTAGACCGGGATGTTCTTCCACAGGCAGGGGATGGTGGACCGGTATTCCATGGAGAAGTCCACATAGTTGGCCACGTACAGGTCCACGTCCCCGTCGCGGTCGTAGTCGCCGAAGGTGCAGCCCGTGCCCCAGCGCGGATCCCCCACCCCGGCCTGGTGGGTGGCGTCGGCGAAAAGCCCCCCGTCGTTGCGGTAGAGGGTGTTGGGGCCAAACTTGGTGACATAGAGATCCAGGTCCTGGTCGTTGTCGTAATCGGCCACTGCACAGCCCATGGACCAGGCGGTATCCTCGATGCCCACCGAGCTAGCCACCTCGACAAAGTGCCCCCCCTCGTTGCGGTAGAGGTAGTCGAGGGGCTCCTGGCCCGGAGCAAAGCCCTCGAAGCGCGAGCCGTTGGCGATGTACAGATCGGGATCATCGTCCCCGTCATAGTCGAAAAAGGCCGCCCCCCCCATCATCCCCTCGACGATATAGCGCTGGGCGCTGCCAGACACATTGCGCCCGGTCACGCCGGCCGCCGCGGCCTGGTCGGTGAACTGCACCGGCAGCGGCTGCGCTCCGCAGCGGAGGGCCATGGCCGCGGTGAGCCCAAAAACCCACAACCTCACGCCTCCGCCTCCTGTTCCGCTGTTGGCATTCTGGGGGACCAGTCTTTATAATTGCAGGCAAAATAAAAGCCCACCCCCCTTCCCCAGCAAGCCAGAAAACGCCCGCATGCCCGCCCACTTCTGCCTCTTCGCCGCGCTGCTGCTGTGGTCCTGCGGCCAGCAGGCGCCCCCGGCTCAGCGGGAACAGACCCCCTGGGAACCCTCGCTGCTGGAACAGGCCAGGCAGCACGTTGCCGCCGGCCAGTACACCGAAGCCATCGCCGCCCTCGAACAGAGCCCCCCCACGGTCCAGACCGCGGCCCTGCTGGCCCGCGCCCACCTGGCCCTGGGCCAGCACGACCAGGCCCAGCAGCGCGCCGAGGCCGCTCTGCAGGCCGGCCTGCAGAGTGCCGAACTCTACGACCTGCTGGGCGCCGCGCACCTGGCCAGGGCCTTTGCCCAGGCCCGCTACACCCACACCGATTCGGCCATCGCCGCCTTTGCCCAGGCCCTCGCCCTCGATCCCCGGCGCGCCCCCTCCCTCTACAACCTGGGGTTGATCTACAGCTACCGCGACAGCGCAGACCTGGCGGAAAAGTACTACCGCGCCGCCCTGGAGGCCGATTCGACCCTGGCGGCGGCCCACAAGAAGCTGGGTCTGCTCTACCGCCAGCGGGGCGAGGCCGACCAGTCCCTGGCCGAATTGCAGCGGGCAGTCCGCCTGGCCCCGGAGGACGCCGAGGCCCACTTCAACCTGGGCCTGCTGCGCCGCGAGCGCGGCGAACTGGACTCGGCCCTGGCCTCCCTCGAAGAGGCAGCCAGGCTCAATCCCCATTCCCCCCAAGTGTATTTCAATCTGGCCGGCACCTACCTGCGCCTGGGCAGGCGGCCCGAAGGAGAGCGGGCCCTGCGGCGCTCCGAAATCCTGCGCCAGTACGACCGGGGCATCGGCTCGGAGCGCAGCGCCCCCGAGGGCCACCACGTGGCCATCGGCCCGGCCACCGCCCACTGCAACATGGCCCTCAACCACGCCCTGCGCGGCGAGTACGAACAGGCGGCCCTGGAGTACCGCCACGCCCTGCAGCTCAACCCCGAATTGCGCAATGCCCACGCCGGCTTAGGGATCGTCCTCTACCTGCAGGGCGAGCTGGACCAGGCCGCCCGGGCCTTCGGCCAGGCCGTGACTCTCGACTCGGCCGACGCCATCAGCCAGACCCGCCTGGGCCTGATCTACCTCAAGCAGGAACAGTACCCCCGGGCGCGGGAGGCCCTGGAAAAAGCCGCCCGCGCCGACCCCGCCCTGGCCGAGGCGGCCTATGGGCTGGGCCTGCTGGCTGCCCGCACCCAGGACCTGCCCGCCGCGGTGGTCCACTTCTCCCGGGCCCTGGCCCTGCGGCCCGGGTACGCGGAAGCCTGCCTCAACCTGGGGGTGGCCCACATGCGCCTGGGCCAGTTCGCCCTGGCCGCCAGGGCCTATGAGCAGGGTGTGGCGGCCGACCCCGCCGATCCCCGCGCCCATCTCTACCTGAGCGACGCCTACGCCAAGCTGGGGCAAGAGGCGCAAAGCCGCGCCCAGCGCGCCGAGGCCCGGCGGCTGAACCAGGGAAAGGAGTAGCCTTGGCCCTTTTTGCCCTTGTCCTGTGCCTGCTCCTGGCAACCCCTTCCCTGGCAGCGACGGGCACCCGGGACACCACCATCGCCGGCCAGACCTATGCCCTGCTGCCCATCGAGACCCTGGCGGAGCAGTTGCGCCAGTCCGACGCGCCCTTGCGCTACCGGCACACCGCCTTTGCCGGCCGGCTCGATGCCCGCCTGGCCGGGATCGCCCAGGTGCGCGCTCCCCTGGAATTGGAGGAGGTGTTCTTCCTGGACCAGATCTCCTTCGACGGGGTGGTGTTCCGCGCCCCGGTGCAGGGCACCCGCCTCTGCTTTGGGCGGGGCCTGTCGCTGCTGGGCACCCGCTTCGAGGCCGACCTGACCCTGGAGGCCAGCCAGTGGCGCGGCCCCTTCAGCGCCAACCAGGCCCGCTTTGCCGGGCGCACCCGGCTGGAGAACTGCCACTTCTCCGCCACGGCCTCCTTCATCGGGGCCCGCTTCGACGGACCCGCCTGCTCCCTGGCCCGCACCCGCTTCGAGGAAGGGGCCTTCTTCGAGGAAGCCCGCTTTGCCGGACCGGCTGATTTCGCCGACGTCTATTTCGAAGCCCTCTCCTCCTTCAAGCACAGCGCCTGGCAGGCCAGGGCCTCCTTTGCCGGGGCCCGCTTCAAGGACCGCAGCTTCTTCTGGGGCGCCTCCTTTGCCGGCCCCGTCTCCTTTGACGAGAGCCGTTTCGGCAGCGAGGCCTCCTTCAACCAGGCCCGTTTCGCCAGCCCCGCCACCTTCCGCCGCATCACCTTCGTCCACCCCGCCCATTTCGATCAGGTGGAATTCACCAGCGGCGCCGACTTCGCCCGCAGCCACTTCAAGCGCCTGGCCGATTTCGGCGACAGCCAGGCGGCCGCCCCCCTCGAACTGGGCGCCTTCTTCGGCGGGGACCTGGACCTGCGCCACTGCCGCGCCCCCCTGGTGGACCTGCGCGTCCCGGCCGGCCCTGCCCCCGACAGCCTGGCCGACTCCTCCGGCACTGCCCGGATCTTTTTGCAGGACAGCCGCACCGATCAGTTTCTGGTCCGCTGGGCACGGGTGGCCGGGCGCCTGGCCGCCCCCGACTCGGCCGACGCGCAGAGCCTGACCCCGGTCTACGCCTTCCTGGAGCAGCAGTTTGCCGCCCAGGGGCTGGGCGCCGATGCCCTGGCCTGCCGCAGTGCCGGTCTGGAGCACCGGCGCCGGCTCCTGCCCTGGACCAGCCCCGAGAAATACCTCCTGCTGGGCTGGCGGCTGACCACCGGGTACGGGGCGAGCCTGGGGCAGTTCTTCCTCTTCTCCGCCGCGCTGGTGCTGGGCTTTGCCCTGCTCTACCGCAGCGGGCGCAGCTCCTTCCGCCCCCTCCAGGGGGCCCGGGCCTTCTCGCTGGGCAGTTGTCTGCTCTTCAGCCTGCAGACCTTTGTCCGGGTGGGGGCCCCCTCCTGGCGGCCCGCCGGGGGGTACCGCTGGTGGGCCCTGGTCCAGGGCCTGGCCGGCTGGTGCGCCTGGGCCCTCTTCATCGCCGCGCTGCTGGCGCGGATGTCCTGATGCGGCGTTTTTTCCTCCCCTGCCTGCTACTGGCCTGCTCCCCTGCCCCCCCCCAGCTCCGCCGGTCCAATTCACCGAGGTCACCCGGCAGGCCGGCATCGATTTTGTCCATTACAACGGCGCCCAGGGCGAGTATTTCTACCCGGAGACCTTCGGCTCAGGGGCGGCCTTCTTCGACTACGACCACGACGGCTGGCAGGACCTCTTCCTGGCCAACGGCACCTATCTTTCGGGCCAGCGGCCAGATCCCCTTCCCATCAGCCGCCTGTACCGCAACCAGCAGGGCGGCGCCTTTGCCGATGTCACTAGCGCCACCGGCATCGGCCACTCCGGGTACGCCATGGGCTGCGCCGCGGCCGACTACGACGAGGACGGGGACCAGGATCTGTACCTCTCCTGCTTTGGCCCCAATGCCATGTACCGCAACGACCGGGGCCGTTTCGCCGAGGTGGGGCACCAGCTGGGGGTGGACGACGGCCGCTGGGGCGTCAGCACCGGTTTCCTCGACCACGACCAGGACGGGGACCTGGATCTCTTGGTGGTCAACTACGTGGACTTCTCCCTGGAGCGCAACCCAATCTGCAAGCAGGGGCGCATCCGCTCTTACTGCGAGCCCACTGTCTACGAGCCGGTCAACAGCGTGCTCTACCGCAACGAGGGGGAGCGCTTCAGCGACGTGAGCCAGGAGGCCGGCATCACCCTCAAGGGCCGGGGCCTGGGCGTGGTTTTTTTTGATTTTGATTCGGACGGGGACACCGATATCTACGTGGCCAACGACGGGATGATGAATTTCCTCTACGAGAACCGCGGGGGCCACTTCGTCGAGAACGGCCTGCAGGCCGGGGGCCGCTACAACCGCGACGGCCGGGCCGAGGCCGGCATGGGGGTGGACTTCGGCGATATCGACCACGACGGCAACCAGGACCTGATCGTCACCAATTTCTCCCGCGAGACCAACACCCTCTACCACAACAACGGCCAGGGCCGCTTCGAGGACATCACCCCCCGCGCCGGTCTGGTCGAGCCCTCGTATCTGCAATTGGGCTTCGGCGCCTGTTTCCTCGACTTTGACCACGACATGGACCTGGACTTCTTCGTGGCCAACGGCCACGTCATGGACAAGATCGCCGAGGTGGACTCCTCCCTCTCCTACGCCCAGGCCAACCAGCTCTTGCGCAATGAGGGAGACCTGCGCTTTGCCGAGGTCTCCGCCAGCGCCGGTCCCAGCTTCGCCCTTGCCAACGTGGGCCGCGCCGCGGTGGTGGCCGACTACGACAACGACGGGGACCAGGATCTGCTGGTCACCACCGAAGCCGGCCCCCCCCGCCTCTTGCGCAACGAGGGGGGCAACCAGGGCCACTGGCTCTCGGTGGAATTGGTCGGCAAGGCCCCGCGCGACGCCCTGGGCGCCCAGGTGACGGTCGAGGCCGGCGGCGTGCGCCAGGTGCGCCAGCGCCAGTCGGGCCGCAGCTATTTGGCCAGCCACGACCCCCGGCTCCACTTCGGGCTGGGGGAAAACGCCCGCGCCCGGGTGGAGGTGCGCTGGCCAGACGGCCAGGTGCAGCAGTTGGGCGAGGTGGCCGCCGACCAGTTCCTCAAACTCGCAGAGCCCTGAGCTGAGCCCCGCTCACATGGCGGTGATCATGTTGCCGGTCTCGCCATTGAGCCAGTCGATGAAGAGCCATACCCCGCCGGCCGTGGCTTCTCCCAAAATCATCCCCAGGAAAAAGGGCTTGGCCGAAGCGTAGAGCCTGACTCCTCCGTACTTGAGGATGAGCAGCTTGAGCAGCCACGATACGAAGCAGGAGAACCACATCTGACTGGTCAGCCAGCCCACGCTGATGACGAAGCCCAGGGGGTGCAGGGGCCACCAGTGGAAGCGGTGCTGGCCCAGCAACAGGAGCCCGTCCACCGCTCCGCCGATGGCGGTGAAGACCCAGCCGCGCAAATCGGGCGGGGTGGGGTTGAGCAGGGGCCGGGCCATGTCGGTGAAGGTGCGCACGGCCTGGTGGGTCATGAAGAAGGGGTGCAGGTTGATGCCCCCGTCCTGATAGCAGATGCTCAGCACGATCCAGGTGGCCCCCGCCAGACTGCACAGGAGGGCCACCCACATGGCCCAGAAGAGCCGGCGCTTGGGCCCGGGGATAATCTCGGCCAGCTTCAGGCTGTTGGCGCAGCCGATCAGCGGGAAGAGCCGCATCTCCGACTGCCACACGTAGGTGAAGGTCAGCGCCACCAGGCCCTTGGCGCCGATCAGCGAGGTGCCCCAGCCCGAGATCAGGAAAAAGGCCGCCACCTCCGGGGCGCGGGCAGTGGCCACCCCTGCGGTGGTCACCGCCCGGGTGACCAGGAGGTAGAAGACCAGGCAGGCCGCCAGGAAGAGGGGCAGGATCAGCAGCGGGATGCCCGAGGCCCACAGCCACGCCCCCACCAGGAGCAGGCTGACCAGGAAGCCGGCCACCGCCACCCGGTAGGGGATCAGCTCGCCCTGGTCATCTACCGCCGGATCGGCGTACCAGGCCTTGCGCCACACCTCCCTCAGGTGCCCCCGCGCCATCCACAGGGTGAAGCCCACAAAGACCAGACAGGCGCCCACTGACTGGTGGGTCAGGTCAGCGGTCTGGGAGAAGGAGTAGAGGCTCAACTGCTCGGTGCTGGAAAATCCGACCAGGTTGAAGACCCCCTCCTCCACCTTGGTGAAGAGGTGGAAGAACCAGATGCTGAAGGTGATGTCGAGGTTGACCAGGTAGAAGAAGCCCACCCAGGCGTAGCTGAGGCAGAAGATCTCCCACACCGAGTGGCGGAACCACCACACCGTGTCGATGAAGAAGGGCACTGCGGGCACAAAGGGGAAATAGTGATTCAACCCCGTCATCGAGAAGAGCACAAAGGGCAGAGCAAAGCCCAGCCACATCCCCCGGTTGCGGAAGAAGGGGCCCAGCACCCTCAGCGGTCCCTCCCCTTCCTCGATCATCCGCAGGGGCAGTTGCACCATGGGATAGGCCAGCCGCTCGTTGGCCGACCACTGGCGGTGGAGGATGGTGGCCATGCAGATCATCATGAAGCTGAGAACGATGAAGAACACGTACCAGGCCCCCAGGATCTCCGCCCACCCGCCCCAGGGGATGGCCTCCCCGGGGGGCAGGCCCTCGTGCAGATCCTTGACCAGCTGGTAATCCAGCGGGGCCAGCCAGCGCTCCACGTAGGGCACAAAGAGTTCGCCCCAGTTGTTTTCGGGCGAGGCGTAGTAGACCAGGCCGCCGATGACCGGGATCAGGTAGCTGACAAAGGACTGGGTGGGCACGGTCACCGCCATCAGCAGCATGACGTAGACCAGCACCAGATCGGCCTTGGTCAGGGCGAACTGCCGCCGGATCAGGGCCAGCAGCACGTTGAGGAAGAGGGTGACGAGGAAAAAGGAGAAGATGGCCGCCGGCGAGGAGCTGTTGAGGGCCATGTACGAGCCCTGCAGCATGATCTCGCCGTAGGGCGCGCCCACCCCGATGAAGAAGGAAAAGAGGGCCCCGACCAGCATCCCCTTCCAGGTGAAGGGGGACTTCGACTGCTGCCGCGTCAAGGCCCGGTGTCCCTCATGATGCGCAGCACCAGGTCGTGCTCGAAGGCCGGCAGGCCCAGGCGGATCATGCTCCCCCCCCGCAGGTAGTGCCAGGGGGAGTAGAGCCCGGTGGCCGGCGAGTAGCAGGCCGTCCGGTACCAGCCCATGGGCAGGTCGAACATCAGTTTCCCCTCGATGGGCCGCCCGGCCCCGATCTCCTCCACCTCCCGCGCGTCGGCCAGGTAGATGCAGTAGTCGTGGCCCGGCACCCCCAGCACGGCCTCGACGGTGTGGGCCGGCTGCTGCTTGAGAAATCCTGCCAGCGGCTTGGCGCTGACCAGGTCGAGGGAGTGGATGAACTCCGACAAATGGCCCATCCAGGCGCGGATGTGGCGCTGGGAATCGGGGGTGCCAGCCTCGCGGCCGGGGACCAGGGAAAAGTCGATGTAGTCGTAGTGGCAGCCGCAGATCAGCGCCATCCAGGCCCGCTTGCGGTGGATGGTCCAGCCCGCCGGGTCGCGGTACTGGCTGGCGGCGTTGTCCTCGTCCAGGTTGAGGGGCTTGGGCAGGGGGTGGGCGGCCAGGCAGTAGTCGCGCAGGGGGCGCAGCTTGAGCTGCTTGGACATGAAGGCCCCCAGGTCGTAAGTCTGCCCACGGATGGCGGTGTTGGGCAGGGGGTGGATGTTGACCACGTCCAGGGGAAAGTCCGCGGCAAAGGATTCATCGGCCGGCTGGTAGAAGGGCGCCCAGGTGAAGGCCTGCTGGCCGGCGATCAGGTGCCTGGTCCCCCGTGTTTCCTCCACTTCCCGGATCACTCCGGCCAGGGCCACCTGCCACTGGTCCACCTCCTCCGGGGTGGGGTTGTCGGGGTTCCCGGTGGGCGCCTTGCCCCCCGGCTCGTTGCAGATCTCGTAAATGATGTGGTCGTAGTGACAGGTCTCCTCGACGATCTTGCGCACGTGGGCGCACTGCCAGCCGAAGAGCCGCGCGTGGCGCTGCGACATGTACTCGGGCCAGTGCAATTCCTCGATCCCGTTGATATTGTTCTGGGGATTGAGCGGATTGAGGGCCCAGATGTTCTCCCCGTAGGTGTTGCTCAAGAGCACCACCTCGACGGCGATCCCGTACTCCGAACTCAGGGAGAGAAAGCGGTGCAGCCGCTCGAAGAACTCGGGGTTCCACCGTGCCAGGTCGTACTTGGGTTCCCCGTCCAGGGCCTTGCCCGGCCCGGTGCGCAGAAAGGGGGCGAGGTAGTCCGGGGTCTCTGGTTTGCAGGAGGAATAGGGGTTGTTGGCCGACTGCAACTCGCGGAAGAGCATGAAGAGCCGGGTCAGGGTCTGCCGGCGCAGGGCGGCATCGGCCAGGTAGACCTCGAAGCGGAAGGCGCGGTTGAGCACGGCCCCGTAGTGCTCGGTGGCGCAGACCAGGACCCGCGGCTTGCCCCTGAACTCGAAGATCTTCGGGTTTTTGGGATGGACGTGGATGGGGCTGGGCATGGCGCTGGTCCTACTTCTCCGCGTACTTCACCGAGCAGCCGTAGGGCTGGGAGGTGGCGATTGCCACCGGCTTGCCGGCCAGGACCGCGTCGAGGGCCAGCCGCACGTAGTTCTTGGCCTTGGGGAGGTCCTCCACGTCGGCGCTGGGGATATCGTCTATACCCCCGGCGTAGACCATGGCCCCGGCAGGATCGATCAGGTACATGTGGGGCGTGGTCTTGGCCTCGTACATCCTGCCCACCCTGCCTTCGGCGTCCGTGAGGTAGAAGGTGGCTGCCGACTTCCTCTCGGCAATCTGCTTCTTCAGCTCCTCGCCCTCGCCCTGCTTGCCCGGCGCCGAGGAGCAGATGGACAGCCAGACCACCCCCTTGCCAGTGTATTCGGCCTGCAACCCCTGCATGTTGCTCGCGCCGTAGTGCTTCTTGACGAAGGGGCAGCCGAAATTGACCCATTCGAGCACCACGAACTTTCCCTTGAACTCCGCCAGGCTGTGCTCCTTGCCCTCCGTATCCTTCAGGGTGAACTCCGGGGCCGGCTTGCCCACCGCCGCCTGGAAGGGTTCGGTGGCCTGGGGCGATTCAGCCGATCCGGCCAGGCTGCCCAGGGCCAGAGCCAGGGCGCCGAGCGCGGTTGCGATCAGGACCAATCTTTTCATGGGTTCTTCCTTCTCAATGAGTGGTTATTTGACCAGCACTAGTTTGCGCGTCTGGGTCCAGGTGCCCGCCTGCAGCCGGCACAGGTACACGCCGTCGCCCAGCCCTGTGGCGTCGAAGAAAACCTGGTACTGGCCGGCCTCCCGCCTCCCCTCCTCCAGCAGCGCCACCCTCCTGCCCAGCAGGTCGAAGACCTCCAGCCGCACCTGGGCGGGAGTGGCCAGGGAAAAGCGGATGAGGGTGCTGCCGTTGAAGGGGTTGGGGTAGTTCTGCTGCAGGACAAAGGCCCCCGGCACCGCGTTTTCCTCCGCGCTTACCAGCGTGGCCTCCTCCCCCAGCACATAGATCATCCCGTCCAGTCCCACCACGTAGACCTCCCCCTCCTCGTCCTCGCCAAAGCTGGCGATGGGCGAGGGGCTTTGGGCGAGGGGCTGGTGCTCGACCACCTGGCCTCCTTCGTAGCGCAGGCCCCAGATCTGTTGCGACACATAATCGCCGTACACATAGACCCCCACCAGGCGGATCAACCGGGCGCCGCGGTACACGTACCCCCCGCTGATGGACTTGCCCTCGCTGTGGCTGTACTCGACCACCGGCAGCTTCAGCCCGGTGGTGTCGCAATTGGTCGAGGGGCTGAAACAGTGGGAACCCTCCATGATATTCCAGCCGTAGTTCCCCCCCTTCTCGATCAGGTCCACCTCCTCCCACTTGTTCTGCCCCACGTCCCCGGCCCACAGCGCGCCAGTGAGGCGGTCGAAGCTGAAGCGCCAGGGGTTGCGCAGACCCCAGGCCCAGATCTCCTCGCGCCAGCCCTCGGTGTTGCCCGCAAAGGGATTATCAGGCGGAATGGCATAGGCCAGTTCACCCTGGGTGCGGTCCACGTCGATGCGCAGGATGTCCCCCAGCAGGTCCTCGAGGTTCTGGCCGTTGCCATACTGGTCACCCGCTCCGCCCCCGTCCCCCAGGCCGATGTACAGATACCCGTCCGGGCCAAAGGCCAACTGGCCGCCGTTGTGGTTGCCCGCCGGCTGTTTCACCTCGAAGAGCACCCGCTCGCTGGCCGGATCAGCCTGGTCTGGATCTGCGGAGACGCGGAACTCCGAGAAGCGGGAAAAGAGATTGCCGTAGGTGTAGTACACGTAGAAACGGCCGTTCTCGGCGTAGTGCGGATGGAAGGCCAGGCCCAGGAGCCCGGCTTCATTGGGTCCGTCGTTGACCTTGGCCCGCAAATCGAGGAAGACCTGATCCAGCCCCTCGCCCAGCACGCGGATGGTCCCCGGCTGTTCCACCACAAAGACCCGACCGCTGCCGTCCCCGGCGTGGGTGAGGTACAAGGGCCGGGCGAAACGCGAGCCGGGGAAAACCCGGCGCAATTCCACCTCGGCCAGGACATAGGATTCCCGGGCCAGGGCGGCGCTCAGCAGGAGCAAGATCGCGCAGAGGGGTCTCATGCGGGGAAGCTACGGAGTTTTTTGCTTAGATTCAAGATGACCAGCTACTCAGGAGGTGTTCCATGTCGCTCGTGCTCCACGTCTCCCCATCCGGTTCCGACACCTGGTCCGGCGCCCTGCCCGAGCCCAATGCCGCCGGCACCGACGGCCCGCTGGCCACCCTCGAAGCGGCCCGCGACCGCCTGCGCCAGACCCCGCACCCGGAGGGCGCCACGGTGTACCTGCGGGGAGGGATGTACCGGCGGACCCAGTCCTTTGTGCTGGAAACCCAGGACAGCGGCACCCCCGCAGCCCCGGTCGTATACCGGGCCTGGCCCGGGGAGCAACCGCGCCTATTGGGCGGCTGCCTGCTGGACCAATTTGTCCCAGTGCAGGACCCGGCCGCGCTCCAGCGTCTGGCCCCCGAGGCCCGCGGCCAGATCCTCCAATCCGACCTGAGCGGTCTGGGCCACCTAGAGGGCCTGTCCTCGCGGGGCTTTGGCCGGCCCACCACCCCCTCTCATCCCGAACTCTTCTTCGCCGACCAGCGCATGGAACTGGCCCGCTGGCCCAACGGAGATTTCGCCCGGATCAAGGGAGCCGCCGCCTTGCACCCGGAGGGCGACGGCCACGGCGGCGAGCTGGGCATCATCGAGGCTGGCTTCTACTACGAGGGAGACCGTCCCACCCGCTGGCAGCACCAGCGGGAGGTGTGGCTGCACGGGTACTGGGCCTGGGACTGGGCCAACACCTACGAGCAGCTCGAATCCTTCGACCCGGCTACCGGCCTGCTCCGCACCCGCCCGCCCCACGGCATTTATGGGATCAAGGCCGGACAGCGCTTCTACTTCCTCAACGTCCTGGAGGAACTGGACCAGCCCGGCGAGTACTACGTGGACCGCGAACAGGGGCTGCTCTACTTCTGGCCGCCCGCTCCCCTCGGCTCCGGCGAAGCGGCCCTCTCCCTGCTGGCCGACCCGTTGATCCACCTGCGCACTGCCTCCCACCTGCGCTTCGAAGGCCTGAGCCTGGAGTACAGCCGCGGCACAGGCCTGTGCATCGAGGGGGGCAGCGAGGTACAGGTGAGCGGCTGCACCCTGCGCCATCTGGGCAACTTCGGCGCAGTGATCGAGGAGGGCCGGAACCACCGCGTCAGCAGCTGCGAGATCTACAGCCTGGGCGACGGGGGTATCCGCCTGGGCGGCGGCAATCGCCAGACCCTGGAGCCGGGCGGGCACCAGGTGCTCAACAACCATATCCACCACCTCGGGCAGTGGTCGCGCTGCTACCAGCCGGGCGTGCTGCTGGGCGGGGTGGGGCACCGCATCGCCCACAACCTCATCCACCACGGCCCCCACTGCGCCATCCTGCTGGGCGGCAACGAGCACCTCATCGAATTCAACCATATCCACCACGTCTGCCAGGAGACCGGGGACGTGGGCGCCTTCTACATGGGCCGCGACTGGACCGAGCAGGGCAATGTGATCCGCCACAACCTCTTCCACCACACCCAGGGCTATGGCATGGGATCGATGGCCGTGTACCTGGACGACTGCGCCAGCGGCGCGGTGGTGTACGGCAACGTCTTCTACCAGTGCACCCGGGCCGCCTTTGTGGGCGGGGGCCGCAACAACCGCATCGAGAACAACCTCTTCATCGAGTGCCAGCCCGCGGTGATGATCGACGGCCGCGGCCTGGACCCTCGGCAGGTCTGGCAGGACATGGTCTACAAGACCATGAAGGAAAGGCTGGAGGCCATGCGCCACCACCAGCCCCCCTACAGCCTGCGCTACCCGGATCTCAAACAACTCGACCCTTACTATCACGAGGGCAAGGGCGTGCCCCCCGAGGGCAACCTGGTCGTCCGCAACATCAGCCTGGGCGGGGAGTGGCTGAAAGTTCACTGGCACGCAGATCCCAAACTCGTGGCTGTGCAGCAAAACCTGGTGGACGAGAATCCCGGCTTTGTGGACGCGGCGGGGCTGGACTTCCGCCTGCGCGAGGATTCCCTGGCCTATGAGCTGGGCTTCAAGCCCATTCCCATGGAGAAGATAGGGCTGTACCTGGACGAATGGCGCACGGAGTTGCCGGAGGAAAACAGCTTCAGAGAAAAGTAGGTGGCTTTTTTGATTTTTGACCTATCTTATAGCCGAACGAGCATCGGGGGAGGCACTGACCTTCTATCCAGAAGGAGTGCCATGAGCAACCACCTCTTCCGCTTCCGCCTCGCTACATCGCCACCGAGGAACCCTTCCGCAGCGAATACCTCAAGAACAGCCGCTTTGCCCTGTCGATCCCGGCAGCCTGAGCTAGAGCCGCATCCTGCTCATCGACGACCAGCCCCCAACCTGCACTTGCGCACCACGCCGGTCACCGCTATTCCCTGAGGTCCACCATGAACACCAGACTCTTCGACAGCACCATCATCAGCCAGGCCCAGGAGGCGATGGCCTTTATGGCCAATGTCCTCGAAGCCTCCACCGAGTACTCGATCATCGGCAAGGACCTGGAAGGCAAGATCTTATTGTGGAACGAGGGGGCCAGGCGGATGTACGGGTACGAGCCGGAGGAGGTCATCGGCAAGGTCAATTCCGAGATCCTCCACACTCCCGAGGACGTGGGCATGGGCAAGCCGCGCCAGATCATGGACGCGGCCCTGGCCGAGGGCAAATGGGAGGGGGTCATTGGCCGCATCCGCAAGGACGGCAGGCACATCACCGGCCGGGTACGTGGTGCTCGCGGCCAGGAGCGCCAGTGAGGCTCTGGGCTTGCTCCAGCGACAAGAGCCTGACCTGATCCTCTCGGATCTGCACATGCCGGGTCGGGATGGGTACATGCTCTTCAATGCCATCAAGGCGGACCCGCACCTGCGCTCCATCCCCTTTGTGTTCCTCTCCTCCACGGTCTGGAGCGAGAAGGACCAGATCAAGGGGCTGGGCCTGGGTGCGATGCGTTTCCTCCTGCGGCCCATCGAGCCGCAGGTCTTGTTGAAAGAGATCGCCGCCTGCCTGAAGGGAGGATGAGATGGCCACTATCCTGATCGTGGACGACCGACCCACCAACCGCCAATTCTTGTTGACCCTGCTGGGGTACAGCGGGCACCATCTGCTGGAGGCCGCTGAAGGGGCTGCGGCCCTGGTCCTGGCGCAGCGCGAACGACCTGACCTGGTGATCACCGACATCCTGATGCCGACCATGGACGGGTATGAATTCACCCGGCGCCTGCGGGCCGATCCGGAGCTGGCGGCCACCCCGGTGATTTTCTACACCGCCACCTATAGGGCGCCCGAAGCTCGGCGCCTGGCCGAGGCCTGCGGGGTCGAGGAGGTGCTGGCCAAGCCCTCCGAACCAGAGCAGATCCTGGCCGCGGTGAACCGGGTGCTGGGCTCACCGCCGCCCCCCACCGCTCCTCCGCCTGCGGCTGGTGCGCCCTCGCCCTTGGACTTTCTCCACCAGATCGAGGTCGAGGCCGATGAGTTTGCCGCCGAGGTGGAGATCTTCAGCGAGCAATTGCACCGGCTGCTGGAACAGGGCACCGGGCTGGTTTCGGAGCGCAACCACTTGAAGCAGCAACTCGCCGAACTCACCACGGGTTTTTCCGGGATGCAGCAGGACAGTCTGAGGTTGGCCGCCCTGGTCGAGTTGAATATGGATTTGCTGGCCGAGCGCGATCCGGGGCACCTGGGCGAGATGCTCTGCGGGGCGGCCCGGCGGATCATCGGCACCACGGGCGCAGGACTGGTCCTGCTGCACGAGGACGAGCGCACCGTGGAGCACTTCTTCTGGAGCGGGCCGGGGGAGGCGGTGCCGCCGCCGCTGGACCGGGGGGTGCTCAGTCGGCTGCTGCGGGAGCGCCGGCTTTTACGACAAGATCGGGTGCCCCCCGAGGAGTTGGGCCTGCAAGCAGACCAGCCTTCGTTCAAGCTGCTGGGGCTGCCCATCCTCAGCTCCACCCAGCTCTACGGCCTGCTCTATCTGGTGGACGGGGCATTCACTACCGTAGATGAAAGGATCGCCCAGACCGTGGTCACCAAAGCCGCCCTCATCTACGAGAACCTCCATCTCTACGAATACCTTCAGCGCCACGCCGCTGATCTCCAGGTAGAGGTGACCCAGCGCCGGAAGGCGGAGGAAGCACTGCTGCAGAGCGAGCGGCACTTCCGCGCCCTCATCGAGAACAGCGCCGAGGCCATCTCCCTGAGCAGCGCCGATGGGGCGATCTTCTACCAGAGCCCTTCAGCCGGTAGAATCCTGGGCTATACCCTGGAAGAGAGGATAAACTATCGTCCCTTTGAGCTGGTCCACCCCGAGGACCTGGAAGAGAGCAGACAGACCCTGGCGGCGCTCCTCGAAAATCCTCGAATGATCAGGAGTATCCAGCACCGGGCCCGGCACCAGGACGGCTCATGGCGGTGGATCGAGGCCACCTGCCAGAACCTGCTCGACGAGCCGAGCGTGCAGGCCCTGGTCACCAACTACCGCGACATCACCGAGCGCAAAGAGGCAGCGGAGGAGATGCACCGGGCCCAGGAGCGGCTGCAGCACCTGGTCTTCTCCAGCCCGGCGGTCATCTACTCCCTCAAGGTCGAGGGCGACCAACTCCTGCCCTCCTGGGTGAGCGCGAGCGTGACCCAGATGATCGGGTGGACTACCGAAGAGGCCCTCGCTCCCACCTGGTGGCTCGACCACCTCCACCCAGAGGACCGGGAGGAGGCGCTGACCGAAACCGCTGAGCTGTTCGTGCTGGACCACCTTGCCCACGAATACCGCTTTTGCCACAAGGATGGACATTATATCTGGGTGCGCAACGAGATGCGGCTGCTGCGCGATCCAGCGGGCCGGCCCGTGGAGGTCACGGGCGCCTGGGCGGACATCACCGAACGCAAGCGTCAGGAGGCCCAGCAACAGATCCTGCAAAAGGTGCGGGAGCAGGTGTGGAAGATGAAAGCCCCAGACGATATCCAGCAAGTCCTGGTATCCATCAGAGAGGGCCTGGAAGGACAAGGACTGGCCTTCGATACCTGCGGCCTCAGCCTGGTCGAGCCTGCGGCCGATCCCCCGGTGGTCCGCTTCCACAACCTGAGCGCGGAAGGCATGTGGAAAAGTTCCGACAGCAGCGAAACTAGTGAAACTATCCTGAAGATCTGGCGGGGGGGGAAGGTAGCCTATCGCCCAGACCTGGAGACCGAGGACCTCTACGGCGAGCGGGAGCGCCTCCATCAGTATTCCCCCGGTATCCGCGCTGTAGTGGATGTGCCCTTCTCGCACGGCACCCTGGCCCTCAACAGCACCCAGCCCAATGCCTTCTCCCCGCAGGACATCGAATTCCTGCAGGAACTGGCAGAGGTGCTCTTCGAGGGGTTCCGGCGTCTGGACGATCTGAAAACCCTGGAGACCACCGAGACCCAACTCCGCCAGGCCCAGAAGTTAGAATCCATCGGCCAGTTGGCCGGCGGGGTGGCCCACGACTTCAACAACCTGCTCACCGTGGTCTCCGGGTACAGCGAGCTGCTGCTGCGCCGCCGGGGCGCGGATCACCCTGACCACCCTCATCTCCAGGAAATCCGCAACGTCGCTGACCGTGGCGCCGGCCTGGTGCGCCAGCTCCTGGCCTTCAGCCGCAAGCAGGTGCTGGAGCCTCGGGTGCTCGACCTCAACACCGTGGTCCGAGAGCTGGAGAAGATGCTGGGCCGCCTGATCGGCGAGGACGTAGAACTGGTCGCCAAACTGTCGCCGGACCTGGGGCGGGTGAAGGCCGATCCAGGACAGCTCGAACAGGTGCTGGTGAACCTGGCAGTCAATGCCCGCGACGCCATGCCCCAGGGAGGGAGACTCACCATCGAGACCCGCAATGTGGACTTGGACCAGGCCTATGCCAACCACCACGCGACTATCGTGCCAGGCGCTTACGTGCTCTTGGAGGTCAGCGACACCGGGGTCGGCATGGACGCGGCCACTCAGGCGCGGATCTTCGAGCCCTTCTTCACTACCAAAGAGCCGGGCAAGGGCACGGGCCTGGGCTTGTCCACGGTCTACGGGATCGTCAAGCAGAGCGAAGGCTATATCTGGGTCTACAGCGAGCCCGGGCAGGGCACCACCTTCAAGATCTACCTGTCCCGCCTGACCGAGGATGCTCAGCCTGTGGTTCAAGAGGAAGTGGTGCAGATGGCACGCGGTTCAGAGACGGTGTTGCTGGTGGAGGACGAAGCACCCCTGCGCCAGTTGGCCGCCCTCATCCTGCGCGAGCAGGGCTACACGGTGCTGGAAGCCGGCCGGGGAGAGGAAGCCCTGTCCCTCAGCGCCCAGCACCAGGGGCTTATTCACGCGGTGGTCAGCGACATGGTGATGCCCGGCATGAGCGGGCCCGAACTGGTGGAAACCTTGCGAACCTTGCGCCCGGAACTGAAGGTGATTTTTATCTCCGGCTATTCGGCGGATATCGTCGGACAGCGGGTGGCGCTGAAACCTGGGACCGCCTTTCTCCAGAAGCCCTTCAAGATCCATGCCCTGCTGCTCAAGGTGCGCGAGGTCCTGGATGCCTAGAACCTGTTGCTACCGGTAGCGGTCCCGCCTCAACCTAGATCGCGTGCGACTAGGCGATCCGCCAGTTGATCCGCGTTCGGCTCAACCCTATCGGAGCCTCAAACCTGACATAGCCGTCCTCTTCCTTCATTTCGTTACCTCCCATCAAGGCACGGCCGGCAAAGCGCGGCTTCCGCACGTAGACAGTGACCGGTTTTGCGCTCTCAACCTGCGCTTCTACTCCTCGACCTGGAACAGCGCAGACATCCACCAGCACGCCCGGAGGCGACCGCAGACGGAAGGCGATCCTATTCTCCAACCATCCCTCAGGCACCGCTGGGAAGATCCATAGGGATTGTCCATCGCCGTACAACAACATCAGGTTGACCATTTGGAGGAACGCGCCGGCGGTGGTCAGATAACCCGGCAAGTTGTGCCATCCGTCTCGTCGGTTGATCCACTCTGGTAGAAGCCGGAAGTCTGAGGCATAGCACCTGTGGGTAAGCACCTGTCCCAACAATTGCTCGAACTTCTCCCGTCTTCCCAGCATCACTTCTCCGATCATGGCCTTGAAATGCACCCAGGGAAACACGGCAAATGAGTAGGTGCGATTGTTCACCAATCCATAGGTCGACATGCACGTCTGCTCATAGTAATCGAGGGTGCGTTTCGCAGCTTTGGAATCTGGAATGATCATCGCCGGAAAAAAGTTCAAGATAGACTCATCCGAAAGCGCCTCCAGTGGACAGTCGGGGAAGGAAATGTAGACCCCTTCTGACATCGGCAGTTCAATCCCTTCGGATGCCTCCAGATAGCGGCGCGCTGTCTCCTTGTCGCCCATCTCCTCACAGGCTGCCGCAGCATTAGCCAACAGGGCCTTACCCATCACTGCCGGACCAAAAGCGTTCTCCTTTCCCTCATCCCCGAACCGGTCGTCGATCTGCCGGGCCTTCTTTAACCAAAGGCGGTCGCCGTGGGGGACAAAGGCATAGGTGGCCAGCATTTCTGCGATCCCCTTGATGAACCCATAATATCTTTCCAGGTATTGTCGATCACCTGTATGGGTGTACTGCCTCCAAGCCGACAGCCCAGCGCCCAGGGTCCCGTTGAAGTCATCTCTCGGCAGCGGTTGGGGAGCTGCGACATAGTACTCGGGCTCGAATCCAGTACCATCCAACAGGATGCCCGTGCCGCCCCTCTTTTGCATGGCCTCCTCCCCTAGCGGCTTGAAACTGGCCCAATGATCCACGATGGCTTCTGCCAGGGACACCTGATTGGCGGTGAGCAGGCCGTGGTGTATGTGCGTGTCGTCCCAGCCGCCATAACCCACACTCCAGGGATGCTCCCCCATCGCCAGGAGCGCGTTGGGAATTGAGTACTTCCCAGCGCAGGACCGCAGGTAGTAAAGCGCCGCCACGTACACTCCTGCTAGTTCCCTATGTGGCAGGTCGAGGAAGCTGTTCGACCAGAAGGCTTCCCAGGCGCTCGTGTGGTCGCTGAGAACAGCGCCGTAGCCTTTCTGAAGCGCCTGCCTTACCATGGCCTCCGCCTGGGGGCGCCTCTCGGTCGAAGCATCGAAGGTGATGTAGATCGTCGCCACGCCGGACCGGGGAATAGCCACCTCGATGTTTCCGTCATCTGCCTGGATGAGCCTCCCATCTCCATCAATCCCCACCGCGAGGGAGGCGGTCAATTCCAGCGGTTGTATGTGGGCTGCCGCCTGCCCAGATTGACCAAGGTTCAGCCGAGGATCGGCCTCGATATCCCCGGTGATGGGGAAATCCAATACCACGATGCCGTCCGTCTCCCGGCGACTGACATTTCCCTTCTTCGCGGGATAGCCCCCGCGAGAACGGATCGACAATCCCACCATCTTGGGCTGCTGCCCAATACCCTGAGTGAGATGGAAGACCAGCATGTTCTCCTGCAGATGGATGAAGGTCTCCACCTGTCTCCAATTCTTCTCCCCGCGAGGGTGCAACTCGTCTGCCTGAAGCAACCCCTTGTACATGTCCAGCGCGATGCGTTGGCAGACATGCCTGTGCAAGGTGGGCTGCGTATAGGTCCAGAACAGGCCGGCGAGGGTGCCTGACCGGCGGATGCCCTTGCAGGCCACATAGTCGCACACATTGATGCCTGTCCCGTCAAAGAAGGCTCCCATGTTCCCATTCCCGAGGTAAGCCCAATTCCCGGGTATGCGACCCCAGTCATAACCCACCGTGAAAAGATTCCGGTCCCAATCCATTTTACTCCCCTTCAAGGTTTGGACTCAGAGGGAAACCCGGATCGCCTGGCCGGCATAGCGCCGGATCTGGCTGTGGGGGGGATGATATTGCTCGGCCACCGCGGCGAGGATCTCCTCCCTGCGGGCCGCAATCTCCCTGCGGGGCAGGTGCAGGGCGATGTCCTCCACGTCGTGGGGCCCGATGCGCCAGTGGCCGCACACCGCCCCCCTGAAATCGCCGTCGATGAGCAGATACTGCAGCACCTCGCCGGCGAATTGCTGCTTGAGCTGGCGCTGGTGGGACTTCACCAGCGGGTCGGCCTTGTGCAGCATGAAGGTACCGCGGGCCGGCTGCCGCGCCGCCACTTCCTGATCTTCGGGCCTCGTCCAGCCCTCGCCCAGGCCCTTCACCTGAGAGCGGATCACTTCCCCACGGCCCTCCAGCACCTCCAACAGTTGACGCACCTTCCTGACCGGCCACTGGGACCAGTCGCAGACCTGGGTTTCGGTGAGGAAGACCTGGGAATGCACCAGGCGTTTGACCACCTCAGCCGCGGCCTCCTCCCAGGTCAGCGCCTCCAGATCCACCTCTGGCCACTCGGCCGCGAAGAGGCCGAAAGGACGCTCCCAGTTGTCGTCCTCCTGGTCTTCGTACACCAGAAAGGCCTGCTGCAGGCGGTGCAGGCCCGGCATCAGCTCCTTGTGCCGCACCCCGCTCTCCGCGCTCAGTTGCCTGGGGGAAAGAGGCCCTTCGTATTTCAGGGTCTGGAGGATCTTCTCGTGCAGGGGGGACAGCCGCGGCAGGGGCCGGCGGAAGGCGGCGCCGTACAGGGCCAGGTCTTCGGCCAGCACATAGCCGATATTCCCACCCCAGAAACGCCCCTTCACCAGGGCGCGGCATCCCCGCCAGCAATCGGCCAGTTCCCCTTCGTCGAAGCGGGTCCGCTGCACCAGGCGTGGGGGGGAACCGGGCCGGGAAAAATACACCGGTGCCACTGGCTGCAGGGAGCGCACCAGACGCTGGTACCCCGCCTCGTCGGCGACCAGCCGGCCCAGGCCCTGCCGCTCCAGCCGGTGGGCCAGAAGCGTGGCTCTGTCTATGACGTGTTTCATAGAGAAGCGGCGAGACCTACGGCCTTGGGGTACTCAGCGATCAATAAGTCAGCAACAACCTGTCGTGGACAACTTCATCTTCGAGAGATTCCCCTTCCCGCTGAAAACGACGAAGCATGCTCCGACCGCAATCCAGGAACACCTCGCGCTCAAATAACCCTTCAGGAATCATCAGGTCACAATCAACACGGCCTGATTTTTTCTTCCCGTCGATACTGAGAGCGATACGTCCCCCGCGCTTCTTACATTCGGTGATCGCACGGATCAGACGCTCAAGTGAAAATCCTTGACCACGATACAAAATTGACTGGCTGAATATGTATGGAGGATCACAGTAGACCAGGTCTCGGTCTCGTGCCATCGCTATGGCTTCCTCAAAATCTATATGCTCGAACCTGGCGCCTGAAGTTCGGCGTCGCCAGATCTGTACTCGCTGCGCGAAAGAGGATGGTGTAATCGGGTCATGTATTCCGCACGGAGTGGAGAGGTACCCATCGCTCTTCCGGAACCGAACGACTCCTCCATAGCAACTTCGGCAAATGAAGAGCAAGTCAGCGCCATTCGGATCAGCGTTGTATCGCGCCTTGATGCGCTCGTACCCTTCAGGTTTTTCGTACTGCCGATATTCGTCGTAGCGTGTTCTATACCACTCTACAAGCGTCTCGGGTGATTCCCGTAGGCACTTCCAAATTTCCATGAGAGGACCGCAGATGTCTGATCCCAAAGCATCAGGGGGTTGCAGCGCGGCGAGCACCGCTCCACTGCCCAAGAAAGGCTCGTAATACACTCCTATGTCCTTCGGGAAGAATGAGGCAATCTTATGCGCGAACCGCTGCTTGTTGCCAATCCACTTGAGCAATTGAGTTCTGAATGGGGCAACATGCTGGAATTCTGTTCCATAGAACAGGTCAAGAGTACCTTCTTCCGCTTTTATCATGGCGATAAAATATCCTGATTTGGGATATAAGTCAAGCATATCCTATGTTCGGATATGTGAAGCGGAACAAATACGCGCAGAAAGAAGAGCATTTCAGACGATTGCTCCGCCAGCAACGGATAGACAAGGGCCTCACCCAAAAGGCCCTTGCTGATATAATAGGCGTGCCCCAGTCGTTTGTCAGCAAATACGAATCTGGAGAGCGCCTGCTTACCTTTACCGAGACTGTCACCCTCTGCCAAGCTCTGCAAGTCAATCCTCAGGCATTACTTATGGATTATCTTTCCCACCATGATACCTGACAAGAGATTTACGGGGCTCCCCAAAAACTTCTGGTCCATGGTTCGCCTCATCGGTCAGGAATGCGGTTACGCACATCAACGCCAGATAACCATCCCTGGCCTCTTTAGGGCGATCATTGACACCATTCAGAGAGGATCAGCGTTCTGCACTATCTCATGATTGATGCCCGCTATACTTGGTGGGAGTGCGGCAAATCGTACCTCTGCAGGATCATCGACATGCTCCACATGGGATACGTCGATGAGGTGTTGGTTGGCAGAGAGGTGCTATCGCGCCTGCCAGCTTTGGTCGGGCAATGGATAATAATAAAGTAGCCTGACCTTGCCCAATCGGCCCGTGTTGAAAATAGCAATTCCCCCTTAGGCCGCCTCGTCGGCGACCAGCCGGCCCAGGCCCTGCCGCTCCAGCCGGTGGGCCAGAAGCGTCTGTCTGTCCATGGCTCAGGCGGCACGGCTGGCGCGGCACGTCCCCAGCAGTTGCATCCAGCAGGCCTCGTAGTGGGCGAGGACCTGCTGCCACACCTCGGGCTGCTGCTGGCCCCGCACCACCTGCCAGGCGACCCGGGCCACCTGGCGCTCGGCCTGGAGGATCTCCGGCCGACCCGCGTAGTCGGCCATGGAGACCGGGCCAAAGGCCCGCCGCACCCGGTTGATCACCGCACTCAACTCCGCTCCCAAGCGGGTCAGGGAACAGCTCCTGACCTGGTTTCTTCTAGCTCTGCCCATGGCGCAACTCCCGGGGATGGCAGCCCTGGGGGACAGGGCCGCAAGAGGACCTTGATCGCGCTGTGCAAGAGTTAGAATACTAAACAAATGTGCAGTTGTCAAGCGGTAAAATCACATCCGCCGTAAATTTTTTAAGCTATTGTTTTATATTATTTTGATCCTCCCCCTCCCCTTCGGGAAGGAGCGTCACCCGCACATAGTTCTGCTCATTCACATACTGCCTGGCCGCCGCCTGCACCGCAGCCGGGGTCAGGCTCTCGACCAGTTCGTCGTACTGGAGGATGAGTTTGGGGTCCGTGCCGTGCACATAGGCCGATTCCAGGGCCTCCAACCAGAAGCTGTTTTCCTGGACATCCTCCTCGCGTTGGCGGCGCTGCATCTCCTTGATCTTGTCTATATAGGTTTGCTCTGGCCCCCCCTCCTTCAGGCTGTCCAGTTGCGCGAACACCGCCCGGGTCAACTCCTCCACCCGCTGGGGAGCGCAGCCAAAACCCACGGCCAGGTGGTATTCCTCGCGCGGGTAGTGCGAGGCCGAGGCATTGACACTCACCCCATAGGTGCCGCCCAGATCCTCGCGCAGCACCTCGCGCAGCCTGATCTCGAGCACACTGGCCAGGGCGTGGAGGTCGTAGATGTGCTGGCGCTCCCAGACAAAGGGCCCGGTGAAGATCACCTGGGTCTGGCTCTTGGGCTCGATCCCCTTGTACACCTGGCGCTCCACCACCCCCTTGGGCAGTTCCACCCCCAGATCGCGCCACAACTCCCGCCGGCCCAGGGCCGGCAGCCCGCCCAGGTAGCGCTCTGCCAGGGGGCGCACCTGGTCGAGGGTGAAGTTGCCCACCAGGAAGAAGGTGAAGTCCGAGGCATCGGCAAAACGGTCCCGGTAAATGCGCAGTGACCTGCCCAGGTCCATCTCCCCCAGCAGTTCCTGGGACCAGGGCCGCGCCCGGTAGTGGTGCTGGGCCAGGATCACCTGCAGGGAATCGCGGAGGGCGGTCTCCGGGCTGGCGTTGCGGTTCTGCAGCATCCCCTCCAGCCAGCCCCGGTACGCCGCATAGGCCGTGGAATCCCGGCGCGGCTGGGTCATGTACAGATAGATGAGCTGGAACATAGTCTCCAGATCCTCGGGCGAAGCCCGACCCGACAGCCCCTCCTCCAGCCCTCCTATCCACGGGGAAACCTCCACCACCTTGCCGGCCAGCAATTTCAGCAGTTCTACCTGGCTGAAGCGCCCCACCCCGCCTTCCTTGACCACCCCGTCGGCCGTCACCCCGGCCACGTATTCCGAGTCCGCTACCAGGGAGTGGCCGCCCGGACTGTACGCGGCGAAGAGCACCTCGTCGTTCTTGAAGGAGGTGGGCTTGAGCACCACCCCCACCCCATTGCCCAACTGCCAGGCCGTCAGCCCCAGCTCGGGAATCTCGCGGGTGGACACGATGGGGGCCGGAGCCGGCAGCGAATCCAGCAGCGCGGCGCCGGCCAGCTGATCCTGGTACGGCTTGATCTTCTTCTTTTTTACCCGCGAGAAGACCGCCTTGAGCTGTTCCTCGGCGGGGACCTCCACCTCGGCTTTTTCCGGCAGGCTCACCACCACCACCAGGTTGCGCTCCCCCTCCCAGGTCCTGGCCAGGTCCTCGACCTCCTTCAGCCCGATCTGGGGGAGGAAGGTCTGGTAGATCCCGTATTCGTACACGATCCCCGGGATGGGCTCGTCCTCGAGGAAATAGCGCAGGTACTCGTCGGCGAAATCATCGGACTCGCTCTTGTCCCGCTCCCGGTAAGTCTGCTCGATGCCGCGCAGCAGCTCCTTCTTCTCCCGCTCCAGCTCGGTGGCGGTGAAGCCGTGCAGTTGCACCCGCCGGCTCTCGGTCAAGAGCGCCTCCAGCCCGCGCTCCAGCCCCTGGTCGGCCACGGTGGCCCCCATGAAATAGCTCTCCTTGGTGCGCACCAGCAGGTCCAGGCCCGCATAGGCGGCGAGGAAGGGCGGGGCCTCGGCCACGCTCAACTCGTAGAGCCGGCGGTTGAGCATGCCCTGGTACAGGGCCTCCACCAGGTAACGGCGGTAGCCCCCCACCGTCAGGTGGAGGTCCACGTCCTTCTTGAAATAGAGCGCCACGCTGGAACCGGTGGCCTCCGGATCGGCGTTGATGGAGAAGAGCGGCTGCTCGTGGTCGGGCACCGGATAGCTGGGGCGCGACACCGCTGTCGCTGAGGCCGGCAACTGTCCCAGATAGGTATGGGTCAATTCCTCCACCACCGCCGGGTCGAAATCCCCCACCGCCACCAGGGCCATCAGTTCGGGACGGTACCACTGCTGGTAAAAGCGCCGCAGATCCTCCCGGCCAAAGGTGTCCAGCACCGCCTGCTCCCCGATGGGCAGCCGGCTGGCGTAGCGCGAGTCCTTCAGGATCACCGGCAGCTGGAGGTCGAGCAGGCGCGCCTCGGCGCCCCGGTTGCCCCGCCACTCCTCGATCACCACCCCCCGCTCCTGGTCCACCTCGTCTGGAGCGAAAGTCACCCCCCCGGCCCAGTCCTGCAGGATCTGGAAGGCCTTCTCCATCACCCCGGCGCTGTCCGTGGGCACCTGCAGCATGTACACGGTCTCGTCGAAGCCGGTGTAGGCGTTGAGGTCAGGCCCGAAGCGCATGCCGATCGATTCGAGATAGTCGACCAGTTCCTGCTTGGCGAAGTGGGCGGTGCCATTGAAGGCCATGTGTTCGATCACATGGGCCAGCCCCTGCTGCCCCTCCTCCTCCAGCACTGACCCGGCCCTGACCACCAGGCGCAGTTCGGCGCGGCTCTCGGGCCGGTGGTTGGCCCGGATCAGGTACTGCAGGCCGTTGTCCAGTTTCCCCAGCTTCACCTGGGGGTCCACGGGCAGGCGCTGCTGCATCAGGGGCGTGATCCCCGCTGGCAGCTTTGCCGGGGGAGGGGGGCCGCAACTCCATGACAAGAACGCCACTGCGAGCAGTGCCCGGATGAAACCCATGAGAGATCTCCTCGGAAAAGGATGGTCTCGACGCCCTAAAATAATAGTTGATCTCTCTTCTCCTGCGCCATATATATTCTGCCTGTAACCCTGCCAGGCAGAGGTGTACCATGGCCGCAGGCACACAGACCACTCTGGCGCGGCTGTCCTTCTGGGTGACGCCCGAACAGGCGGCCGAGTTCGAGAGTGCGTACGCGCAGAAGTTCGCCCCCCTCCTGAAAAAGCACGGCCTGGTGGAGACCTCTGCGCGCCGTCCCCCGGTGGAGGGCGTCTTCAGCCAATTCTTCGAACTGGAAAATCCCTCCGAGGTCCTCGCCAGGGAGCGGACGCTCCGGAAGGACCCGGCATGGCTCGATCTCCTCCAGGGCCTGGGCACTGCCTTTGGCCCCCCTGGCCCTGACCTCCCCCACCGTTTTGGGATTTGCGAGGCGCCCGCAGGAGCCGGAAAAACCGTGGAAGCCGGCTCCGGGTCCAGGCAAGGATTGTGGCTGACCCTGGGCATCCAGGACGGCCTGCCCTTCCCGGTGGTGCGCGCTATCATCCAGGACCAACAGGGGAACCTATGGTTCGCCACGGACGGCGGGGGGGTTTGCCGGTACGACGGGGAGGGGTTCACGGTCTTCACTGTTCGAGACGGCCTGGGAGGCAATGCGGTGCATTCTATCCTGGAGGACCGGGAAGGACGTCTGTGGTTTGGCCTGAGCGAGGGGAATAAGAAGGGAGAGTATGGAGTGAGCCGGTACGACGGGGAGCAATTCAAAACCTTCACCGCGGAGGACGGCCTGGGGTGCCACTCGAATCCGATCTACGACGATGCAATAGACTCCATCCTGGAGGACCAGGAGGGGAACCTGTGGTTCAGCACAGGGGGAGGCGCGAGCCGGTACGACGGGGAGCAATTCAAAACCTTCACCAGCAAAGACGGTTTGCTGGGCACCAAGGTGTGTTGCATCCTGGAGGACCGGGAGGGGAACCTGTGGTTCGGTACCTGGGGAGGCGCGAGCCGGTACGACGGGGAGCAATTCGTCAACTTCACTATCGAAGACGGCCTGGGGCATGGTGCGGTAGAGTCTATCCTTCAGGACCGGGAGGGAAAACTGTGGTTCGGCACCTACGATGGGGGAGTGAGCCGGTACGACGGGGAGCAATTCAAAACCTTCACCCCCCGCGATGGCCTGGCAGATAATGGGGTTATCTCCCTCCTGGAGGACCGCGAGGGAATCCTGTGGCTGGGCACTCACAAAGGCGGGGTGAGTCGCTGCGATGGAGGACAATTCAAAACCTTCACCGCCGAAGACGGCCTGGCAAACAATGCCGTAATGGCCGTCCTGGAGGACCGGGAAGGGTATATGTGGTTCGGGACCCTGGGAGGCATCAGCCGGTACGACCGGGTGCACTTCACCCTCTTCACCACCCGGGACGGCCTGGTGAACAATGGGGTCATGTCCCTCCTGGAAGACCGGAAGGGGAGGCTGTGGGTTGGGACCTGGGATGGGGTCTGCCGGTACGAGGGAGGGAGATTCCTCCCTCTGGAGGGCCTGGCAGGCGTTGTGTTATCCATGGCCGAGGATGAGAAAGGGCATCTCTGGTTCGGAAATAATGCGGGCCACGGGGTGAGCCAGTACGATGGCCGGCAGCTCACCACTTTCACTATGAAAGAGGGTCTGGTGGATGATTGGGGGACCTCTGTCCTGGAGGATCGGGAGGGGCACCTGTGGTTCGGGACACTGAGGGGCATGAGCCGGTACGACGGGGAGCAATTCGTCAATTTCACTACCGAGGATGGCCTGCCTCACAATCAGGTGTTTTTCATCCTGGAGGACCGGGAGGGATACCTGTGGATCGGAACGAACGGCGGGGTGAGCCGGTACGATGGAAAAGGGTTCGTCAATTTCACCACCGAGGATGGTCTGGCGCACAATATCGTACGGCCCATCCTGGAGGACCAGCAGGGGTACCTGTGGTTCGGGACCTGGGGCGGGGGTCTGAGCCGGTACGACGGAGAGCAATTCGTCAATTTCACAGTGGAGGATGGCCTGGCAGGCAACCTGGTGACCGCGCTCATGGAAGACCGGCAGGGGCATCTGTGGATCAGCACCTTCGGCGGCGGGGTGAGCCGGTACGACGGCCGGGTCTTCCAGACCCTGTCCAGGCAGGACGGCCTGCCCCACAATGCCGCCCATCAGATCCTCCAGGACCGCTGCGGGGATTTCTGGATCGCCACCGAGGGCGGGGTCGCCCGGTACCGGCCTCGCCGCACTCCTCCGAGGGTCCGGATCACCGATGTGATCGCCGACCAGCGGTACGGGCCAATCCCGGAACTCCACCTGCCCCTGTCCCACAGACTCGTGGCCTTTGAGTTCAGAGCGAGGTGCTGGACCACTCCCCCGGAGCGGATGGTCTATGTGTACCGCCTGGAGGGCTATGAGGCGGACTGGCAGGTGACGCGCAAACCCCGGGTGGAGTACCAGGGTTTGGCCCTGGGGGAGTACACCTTCCGGGTGCGGGCTGTGGACCGCGACCTGAACTACTCTGCCCCGGCCTCCGTCAAGCTGAGCGTGGAGCCCGACCCCCGCATCGAGGCCCTGACCGAGGTCCTGAGCGGGCCTACCGGCGAGTTCCTCGGCAACAGCCCGGCCCTGCGCCAGGTCCTGGCCCAGCTCGAACAGGTCGCCCCCATCGACCTGACCGTGCTCATCCTGGGCGAGACCGGCACTGGCAAGGGCCTGGCCGCCCGCACCCTCCACCGCCTCAGCCCCCGCCGCAAAGGCCCCTTCATCCAGGTCAGTTGCGGGGCCCTGCCCCGCGACCTGGTGGAAAACGAACTCTTCGGCCACGAGCGGGGCGCCTTCACCGGGGCTTTGCCCCGCAAGCTGGGCAAGGTGGAACTGGCCCAGAGTGGCACGCTGTTTTTGGACGAGATCGGCGACCTGGCGCCCGAAGCTCAGGTCAAGCTCCTGCGAGTCTTGGAGGAGGGCACCTTCGAGCGGGTGGGTGGCACCGAGACCCTCACTGCCGACGTGCGGGTGGTTGCCGCCACCAACCGCGATCTGCGACAGATGGTGGAGAAGGGCCAGTTCCGCCAGGACCTGTACTACCGCCTGCAGGTGTTTGTGGTCAAGCTACCCCCCCTGCGCCAGCGGCGGGAGGACATTCCCGTGCTGGCGGCTCATTTCCTGCGGCGGATGGCGGCCCACCTCCACAAGGAGGTGAGTAGCATCAGTCCCCAGGCATTGGAGGCACTGATGGCCTATGACTGGCCGGGGAATATCCGGGAGCTGGAACACGCCATCCAGCGGGCCGTGATCGTGTGCCGGGGACCGGCCATCCGCGCCGAGGACATTGCCCTGGAACTGGGGCCGAGGGAGACGGCTGGGGCATTGGGATCAAGGGAGATCAGTGCAGAGGAACTCTCCCCCCAGGAGTACGAGCGGCGCTACCTGGCGCGGGTCCTGGAGGAGTGCGGCTGGGTGGTCAAGGGCCCACGGGGCGCAGCCGCGCGCCTGGGGGTTCCCTCCTCCACCCTGCAGAGCCGCATGAAGAAGCTGGGAATCCAGAAGCCCTAGGGCCGAATCCTCGGTCAGGGACAGAATCTCGTCCCTTTACTTTATTCCTCAATCCCCTTGTCTTCTCAATACTAAGCTCCATCTCCACCCAATTTCCCCGGGCCGAAAAACCGGCCCTGAGAGCACGATACTCGTGCGCTCCGAATCTGAATAAGATTTTTCAACCATCTGTGAAAACAGTCATTTGGAGCCACATGCCGCAGGTGGCTGTCCCTCTGGTACAGGCTTTGCAGTATTTTTCGTGTTTGAATCCCCTATTCGCCAGTTATTCGCTGGCCGGTCTGTGAGCGAGGAACTGGCGCAGACCCGGCAGATGCTCCTGGTGAAGTGAGGTAGTTTGGCCAGGGAAGAAAATAGCATCTAAAAAATCGCTCTGGAATTCAGAGCGACTTGACGATAGGGATAAAAATAGATAACTTGTCAAAAAAGGGAGGGAGACTATGAGACCCTATTTAACGACTAGTGTATTGCTGGCCGCGCTGGTCTGGATCGGCTGCGGCACAGATCAGCAACCCACTGCGCCCGGGGAATCGGCAATCGATGCGG
>JACPJE010000036.1 GCA_016187725.1 Candidatus Latescibacterota bacterium | reverse complement strand
TTGCCGCCAACGGCTTTGTCAATTTGGGCAAGGTGCTCACCGACGACGAGGTGGGCCATTTCCTCGCCCTCTTCGAGGAGGACCGCCGGCGCTGCCCCAACTTCTGGCGCCCGTACGGGTACCACCAGGTGGCCAACTACGACCCCCTGGTGAGCAGCCCGGGCTTCGACGGACTGATCCGCCACCCGCGGGTCTTGCCCCGCATCGAGGAGTTGATGGGCGGGCCGGTGTGCTTCGGCGAGATCGGCCTGCGCCTGATGCCCGCGTACCAGGGCCCGCTCCACCAGCAGTGGCACCGCGACCGGCCCCATTGGCTGGAGCACCCGCTGCGCATGGACTATATCCAGCTCATGGTCTACCTGAGCGAGGTGGACGAGGGTACCCACTGTTTCTCCCTCTCGCCCGAGTCCCTGGTCGACCCGGCGCTGGATGACAAGGAGAAACAGCTGGAACGCGGCGGCCAGTACCACCTGCAGGGCCCGGCCGGCACCTGTGCCCTCTTCAACGTGGCGGTACTGCACACCGCCACCACCCGCCCCACCCCGGCCGGCAGGGAACGCAAGACCGCCCAGATCTACTACGGCCACCGCCACCGCCCGTACCTGGCTGACGACTCGGCCATCCCCGCCACCCTCTGGCGCGACCATCCCGACCCGGAGACCCGCGCCTTCTACGGGGTGCTCAACGAGCGCACCCGCCTGTGGCTGGCCGCCTATCCCGGCAAGCCTGACCAATGAGAAGGATCTGCCCATGAACTGGACCCGGATGCTGCCCTGCTGGATCGTCGGCCTGCTGGTGCTGGCCCGTCCCCTGCCGGCCACCAAGCCCGTCGTCGGGGCGGACCGCCCACCCTGGAAGGCCGTGGGCCGCTACGAGTACGCACCCATCGAGGAGAGTTCGGGCCTGGTGGTCAGCTACCAGTACCCCGGCGTGTACTGGACCCTCAACGACTCGGGCAATCCCCCGGTGCTCTACGCCACTCGCCCCGACGGGATCCTGATCCGCGAGTTCGCGGTGCAGGGGGCCGACAACAAAGACTGGGAGGCCCTCTCCCTCGACGACCAGGGCTGGCTGTGGATCGGGGAGATCGGCAACAACAGCCGCCGCCGCGAGGATCTGTGCCTCTACGTGGTGGCCGAGCCCAACCCCTTTGCGGAGGGGACCGTACAGGTGGCCGCCCAGTACCCCTACCGCTACCCGGCCGAGAACGTCGATGCCGAGGGGATGTTCATCTGCGGCGGCCTGCCCTATATCATCTCCAAGGAGCAGGATCGCGCCGTGCTCTACCGCTTTCCTGTCCTGCGCCCCGGCGAAACAGTGGTGCTGGAGCGGGTGGGGGAGGCGCGGGAGGCGCGCCTGGTCACCGACGCGGCCCTGAGTCGGGACGGCAAGCGCCTGGCCCTGTGTACCTACAACCGGGTATGGATCTACGAGGGAAAAGCAGCGGACCCAGCGGCCCTCATCGCCGCCAAACCCTGGAACCTGGCCCACGACTTCGCCGTCGAGGCCAATGCCTTCTCGGGCTACGACCTGGTGCTCACCAGCGAGGAGCGCAGCATCTACCGGCTGCCGCAGTGGTGGTACGAACGCGAATTGACCCTGCCACCCCAGAGCTTGCAGTCGGTCCTGGACCGGCTCGAAAGCACCGCCGCCCGACAGGGGAGATTCCGGGTACAGCCCTACACCGAGGCCGGTCTGGAGATCGGCGGGGCCCAGCTATTGTTGGAAGGCGCCGGCCCAGGGGCGCTGTTGAGCCAGCAACTCGACTTTTCCCGGGCCGACCGCTACGCCTTCACCCTGGCCCTGACCCACGGTCCCCAGTACGGAGCGGTGGAACTGCTGGTGGACGGCCAGGTAGTGGGCGAGGCGCACGACTGCCGCGCTGCCGAGCCCGCCGCCGGCGTGCTGGTGGACTTCGGGGCCCGCGCCCTGACCCAGGGCCGACACGAACTGGCCCTGCGCCTCAAAGGCGGCCCGGCGCAGGCCGGGCTGGCCGGGTACCTGATCCGTTCCGCCGCCCCCTTCGCCACCCAGTACCAGGTGCTGGGCCCTTTTGCCAAGGCCGCTGACTGGGATATCGACGCCCCCCTGCCTCCCGAGCAGGACCTGGGCCTGGGCGGCAGTTTCGCGGGGGCCACCGGACCCATCTCCTGGCAGCGGCTCGATACCGATGCATCTGGATTGGTGAATTTTCTCAGCTGCCTTCCCGGTGCCCCCTCCATGGCCGTGGCCTACGCCCTGACCTATGTGTACACCCCGCAGGCGCGCAGCACCGCCCTGTTGGTGGGCAGCGACGATCAGGTGGCCGTGTGGGTTGACGGCGCCCAGGTGCACCGCCACAATGTGGGGCGCGGCGCCGCACCCGACGAGGACGTGGTGTCCTGTGACCTGCGGGCCGGCTGGAACCAGGTGCTCTGCAAGGTGGGCCAGAACGGGGGCGGCTGGGGATTGTATCTGAGGTTTGCCGACCCCGAAGGGGATCTCAGGTACTCCGCCGACGGACATTGAGCCAACTAGCGCACCGGAACCTCTATCCTTCCCGACACCCCATCAAAGCACAACCAGCCGGCTCGCACGATGCGCTCCTTCTGGACCCGCGTCAATTGCTTGAAGCTGTATTCGACCTTGAGCGCCAGCGGACGGCTGCCGATGGCCTGGGAGAAGACCAAGTGCGCGGGCCGGTGGGCGCACAGGTACCGGGCTGCCTTGCGGCCCTGGCGCAGATGTTCTGAGAAGCGCCGCTCCACGTCGGTGCTCACCCCGGCGTACAAGTGCCTGTCCACCGTGCGGACTATGTATAGATACCAGATCACGGGCACACCTCGCCTCCCCGCCCCAAGGTAGCGCCCCCCCGGTGCCCCGCCAAGCAGTATCCACCCCCGCCCCTTGACATTATTCCACCCCTATGGGTTGGTTCTCTCTGTCACTTGACATGGTTACAGTTGTTGAGATTCGTACCTGAATGGGGAGATCGCTCCCATCGCCAGTCAACCTTTTTCCCAGACCGGCTCCAATAATGCATCCACAATTGGGTCAAAAGAACCGCACTGTGCATCGCCCTGCATTCTAGGAGGATATGTGCTCTTTTCCCGCACCTGCCCGTGGCAGCCTAAGGATTCCCTATTAATCGTTTTGGCCCTGCTGGGCCTCCTGCTGCCGGCCTTCCTCGGGGCCGCCGAACCCCGGCCCATGCAGGCAATGCGCCTCACCGGCGGTACGCCCCGCATCGACGGAGTGCTGGACGAGGAGGCCTGGGCCACGGCGCCCCGCTTCACCGGCTTCACCCAGCGCGAGCCGGACGAGGGCCAGCCGGCCACCGAGGAGACCGTAGTGCAGCTGCTCTACGACGACGAGGCGCTCTACGTCGGCATCACCGCCTTTGACCGCCAGCCCGAGAAGATCGCCATCCGTCTGGCTCGCCGCGACCAGTGGACCGAGGCCGACGCGGTGCAGGTGGCCATCGACGCCCACCACGACCACCAGACCGCCTGCTTCTTTGAGATCAACGCCGCTGGCTCCCAGCGGGACGGGATCATCGCCAACGACGGCCAGGGCTGGAACGCCTGGGACTATACCTGGAACGGGGTGTGGGAGGCGCGCCAGAACCGCAACGCCGGGGGCTGGTGCGTCGAGTTCCGCATCCCCTACCACGTCCTGCGCTTTAGCCCGCAGGAAGACTATACCTGGGGTATCAACGTGACCCGCTATCTCAGCCGCAGGAAAGAGAAGAGCCTGTGGGTCATGGTGCCCAGCAACCAGAGCGGCTGGATCTCGCACTTCGCCCACCTGGAGGGCATCGCGGCCATCGCGCCTGCTCGCGCCGTGGAGGTGCTGCCCTACGCGGTGGGGCGCTCCACCTTTGCCGACCAGGACGATCAGTTCGCCAACCTGGGGGGCGACCTGCGTTACAGCGTGAGTTCGGGGATCTCGCTCAACGCCACCCTCAACCCGGACTTCGGACAGGTGGAGGCCGATCCGGCCCGGCTGAACCTGTCGGTCTTCGAGGATTTCCAGGACGAGCGGCGGCCCTTCTTCGTGGAGGGCGCCCAGAACTTCCAGACGCCCATCCAGCTCTTCTACTCGCGGCGCATCGGCAGGCAGCCGGGCCACTTCGAGGTGCCGGACGGCTTCGAGGTGGCCGACCAGTCCGATTTCACCACCATCCTGGGGGCAGCCAAGCTCACCGGCAAGACCCGCAGCCAGACCTCCTTCGGGGTGCTGGGCGCGGTGAGCGCCGACGAACACGCCGACCTGGACAGCGCGTACACCGACCCGCTGACCGGCGAATCCAAAGCCGAGTACCGCCGTTTCCTGCTCGAACCGCGCACCCATTTCCTGGTAGGCCGGGTCAAGCAGGACCTCCTCACCGGCACCTCGCACGTGGGGCTGATGGCCACGGTATTGGACCGCCGGCTGGGCCAGGACGCGTACACCGGCGGGGCCGACTGGAGCCTCAAGTGGCGCAACAACGCCTACGAATTCTGGGGGCAGGCGGCCTTCAGCCGGGCCCCGGACGAAGACGGCAAACAGCAGCGCGGCCTGGCCAACATGATGGTGCTGGGCAAACGCAACGGCTGGCTGCGCGGAGACCTGTGGTGGGAGGTCTTCTCCAAGGGGTTCGAGGTCAATGACCTGGGCTTTCAATGGCGCAACAACTACTACCAGTCCTGGCTGTGGCTCCAGGCACGCCAGGACAAACCCTGGTGGATCTTCCGCAGCAGCGTGCTCGAAGGCGGGCGCTGGGAAATGAGGAACTTCGACGGGGTGACCCTGGAGCAGGGGATGTTCACCGAGACCCGCAACCAGTTCAGGAACTACTGGTGGATCGAGGTGGAACTCTTCCACCGCTTCCGCGGCTGGGACGATCTGGACACCCGGGGCGGGCCGCTCATCGCCCAGCCGGCGCGCACGGGTTTTCAGTTCGAATTCAGCAGCGACGACCGCAAGCCGCTGAGCGCCTTTTTCGACGGCGAGTGGGGCAGCGACAGCGCCGGCAGCAACTGGAGCGAACTGGGCACCGGGTTCACCCTGCGGCCTTCGGCGCGCCTGGAACTGCGCTGGCGGCCGGGGTACAACCGCTACTTCAACAAGGCCCAGTGGCTGGAGAACGAGGACGCCGACGGCGACGGGGAGGACGACCATTTCGTGTACGGGGAATTGCGCAGCCGGACCCTGGACCTGACCACCCGGGCCAGCCTGATCTTCTCCCGCGACCTGAGCCTGGAGTTCTACCTGCAACCCTTCATCAGTTCGGGGGATTACCGCAACTTCAAGGAACTGGCCCGCCCCAAGTCCTTCGAGTTCGCCCCGCACGCTGCCCCGGAGGACAACCCGGATTTCCGCCAGCGTTCCCTGCACAGCAACGCGGTGCTGCGCTGGGAGTACCGGCCCGGCAGCACGCTCTATCTGGTCTGGTCACAGGCGCGCGACCACGAGACCGAGGTGCCGCGCTTCCGGCCCTGGGGCGACCTGGGCCGCAGCTTCACCGACGAGGGGGCGAACATCTTCCTGCTGAAATTCAACTACTGGTTGAGTCTGTAGGCTTCTATGTCCAATCCCAGTTCCCTGGCGGTCTGGATCAGCCCCTCCAGGGTCGGTGCGGTGAGCGGGATGCCTTCTCGCAGGTATGCCTGGCGGTTGAGGTGTTCCTTCTCCCCCGGGGCGTAGACCCGCTCGAAACCCGGGGCCAGGCGGCAGGCGCGCAACTGCCGCACCAGGCGCGGACGCCCGCGCGGGTCCACACCTCCACCTTGCAGCTTCTCTGCGTACTCGGGAATCCGCAGCACCCCGTGGGAGTGCACCCCGCCCAGATCGGCCTCCACCAGCGAGTCAGCCAGCAACGCCGCGGCAGCGTCCTCCATGCCGCAGCGCGCGAAAACCGCCTGCACCAGGTCTCTCAGGCGGCCGGCCTCTATCCGCGGTGTTCCCATCGCCGGCTCAGTTCGTCCCAGTGTCCATCCAGCGCCTGCTGGACGTATATCCCGCTTTTGCCCTGCTGGCCGGTCTGCGCCTGGAGGTGTTCACCTGCCTCAAGGATGGCCCGCTGAGCGCTGCCCAGGCCGCAGTGGCTCTGGGGGTTGAACCCGAACGGCTGCAGGTGCTGCTCTACGCCCTGGCTGCGGCGGGCCTGCTGGAGGTGCGCGGCGCGGACCTGTTCGCCAACACCGCCGAGGCCGGACGCCTGCTGGTCAAGGACAGCCCCGCATACCTGGGCGGAGCCTATGCCCTCTGGGTGCAGCTGTGGGAGGCGGGCCTGCGCGCCGCCGACTCCATCCGCTCCGGCCAGCCCCTGGCCAGGCACGACTTTGCCGCCATGCCGCCAGCTGAACTGGAAGCATTTGTAAATGGCCTTCACCCGGATGCCTTGGAGACGGGCGGGGAACTGGCATCGCGGCCCGAGTGGGCCGGCTGCCGCGCCCTGCTGGACGTGGGCGGCGGCTCGGGCGGGGCCAGCATCGCCCTTTGTCGGGCGCACCCCCAACTGGACGCCACGGTGGTGGAGTTGCCCGCAGTGGTGCCCTTCACCCGGCGTTTCGTGGCTGAAGCCGGCCTGGCCGACCGGGTGGAGGTCCGGGCTGCGGATATCCTCTCACAACCTCTGGAAGGGCATTTCGACGCCGCGGTGCTCAAGGCCTTTTTGCAGACCCTTTCCCCGGACCAGGCTCAACAGGCCCTGGTCCGGGTGGCCGCCACCCTCCGCCCGGGCTCCAGGATATATATCCTGGGCCAGGGTATCCTCGACGACTCGCGCCTCTCCCCCCGGGAGGCGGCGTGCTTCAACATCGTGTTCCTCAGCCTGTACCCCGAGGGCAGAGCCTACACCCAGAATGAGTACCGCGCCTGGCTGGAGCAGGCCAGCTTCACCGCCGTGGAGCGGGGCACCCTCAGCGACGGCGCCCTGCTGATCACCGCGCGCAAAGGATGAAACGCCTCTGCGAGAAAAGAGGAGTTGCTTTTACCCCCTCTCCTTCAGGAGAGGGGGCCAGGGGGTGAGGTCGCTGGCGATGCGGTATTTCATCTGTGTTCCTGCCTTGTTGGTAGGGGGGTTGGGGCTTATTTTGTGAGGCAAAGGAAAAGGTAACGGCCCTCCCTCCCCCTGCCAAGCCTGCTACCAAGCCCGGTGGATATTCCAAAAGACCTGCCCGACCTGGACCACATCCTGGCCATCTACGACCAGGCTGCCCAGGAACTGCTCGCAGTGGCGCGCCAGGATGGGCACTTTGCCTATTGGAACCCGGAGGAACTGGTCTGGCCTGCCAGCGGCACCGTGGCCCAGCCTCTGGGCCTGGAAGGGCTGCGCCGGCGCGCGGTCCTGATCTCCACCATCTACCAGGGCATCCCCCCCCGCCGCGAGAGCCGGCTGGCCGAAGCCTACGAGCGCTACCAGCGGGCCCTGCCCGCCTATCACCAGGCCAACTGTGTGTACCTGCAGCTGCGCCGCCAGTTTTTGGCGCACGCGGCCGGCACCGAACGGAACTTTCTCCAGCTCTACCAGGCCATCTACCTGGAAGCCCTGGGCCGCGAAAATCCCTTTCCTCTGGACGCGGGCGAAGAAGCTCTGGTCCACCTGCGGGTGGCCCGCGCCCCCCTGGCCCACGGTCAGGCCGTGGCCGAAAAGCTGCAGAAAGAAGCCGAAGTGGCCGACCCCAGGCTCGACGAGATCTACACCTGCGAACGCAGCGGCCAGACCCTTCAACTGTCGCTGAGCCAGGCCCTGCGCCAGCTGGCCGAGGAGGTGGTGGATCTGCTGGCCGCCGGCGAACACCTGGCCATCCGCTACAATACTTTTAATAATTTTATCTGGCTGGGGATCGCCATCTGGAAGGTGGTCACCGAGGTCGAACTGCTCGCTGTGGCCCTGGAGGGCAGGGTGCGCCGGGCCTGGTGCGAGAAGCTCCGCTTTTACGCGCGCCTGGCCCAGGGCATGCTGCTCAAATTCCTCCAGGCCCACCAGGAAGATCCGGCCCAGATCAAGCCCAAGGAGTACTGGTACGGGCAGCAGTACAGCTATCTGACCCGCGACATGATCGACCTGACCGCCCAGCTGATCGCCGGGGCCAACCGCCTGCGCCGGCAGGCAGGCCCCCGCTTCGAGTTGCCCGCGGTGGAGGTGCCCCCCCTGCTGCGCAACCAGGTCAGCGGCCGCTTTCTGGAGTACCCCCACGTGGGGCCCAGGGCCAGGCTCCCTGCCTGGAAGCGGTACTGGCGGCTGTTGCGCTGGATCGGGATCTTCCGCCAGGGCGCCCGCCGCAAGCAGCAGCTCCACCGCGCCGGCCTGGAGGAGCAGGCGTGCCTGGAAGCGGCCTGGGAGAACAACACCGAGTGGGGCATGCGCAGCCTCGCGCTCTTCGGGGTGGAAGTCAGGGTGCTGATCGATCCCCAATTCGCCGCGGTGGCCAGAGAGTTGGAGCTGGCCAAGGGCGGACACAAGATCGTCTTCTTCCCCACCCACCAGAGCCTCTTGGACCATCCGGTCATGTACCAGGTGCTCCGCTCGCCCGAGCTGATGGCGGTCATGGGCTGGCAAAAGCCGATGCCCTGCACCCAACTGGCGCGCGCCCGGCTCATGGAGCCGGCCTCCATCAAGATCGGCAAGCGCCGTTTCTCCCTCATCGGCCTGGACGCGCAGCAAGCCGACCGGCTGCTCGAAGAGGTGGACGGCTACGTGATCCTGGAGCACTCGCAGGACCTGGGCAACCCCACCCAGCGCTTTGCCAGACTGCTGGAGAAAAGACCCGGAGTGGTGTACGGGGCCGGCACCACCGCGGCCTTCGCCCTGCAGTGCCTGCCCATCCAGCACGGCCTCTTCGCCCAGCTGCCCCAGGACATCGTCATCATCCCCATGGCCTTCCGCGGCATCCACGCCCTGTGGCCCAAATGCCCCAAGGGCAACCTCCACCTCAGCCCTGGCCTGGTGGAGGTGATGATCTCGCCGCCCATGCTGGGCGAGACCACCCTGCTGCCCCGCAAGCGGGCCCTGCGCACCCAGCTGGAGCCGGCCACCCTCTTCCAGGCCGTGCACATCGCCACCTTATTGAACCCTGAACCACGGTAGGGGCAGGTCATGACCTGCCCCCTCAGATTTCCTGATACCTCATCAAGCAGTTAGTTGAACCGCGACAACCGGAGATCATCATGGCAGACCAACCCTGCATCGTCGCCATCGGCGCCCACACCGCCGACATGGAATTCACCGCCGGCGCCACCCTGCTCAAGCACGTCCGCCAGGGCTGGGAGGCCCACCTGGTCAGCCTGACCCTGGGCGAGAAGGGCAGCGCCCGCCTCTCCCCGGCCGAATACGGCGCCCAGAAGCAGGCCGAAGCCGAGGAGGCCGCCCGCCTGCTCCAGGCCACCCCCCATTTCTTTCCCTACCTGGACGGCGAACTGCCCGACACCGACGAAGTGGTGCACCAGCTGGCCCTGCTCCTGCGCCGGCTCCAGCCCCAGGTGATCGTCACCCACTGGCGCGACAGCATCCACCAGGACCACACCAGCACCTACCACCTGGTGCGCCGCGCCCGCTTCATGGCCACCATCCGCCACTTCGAACTGGAAGGGCTGCCGCCCCTGCGCTGGGCGCGCATGTACTACGCCGACAACTGGGAAGATCCAGAAAATTTCCGGCCCTACGTGTACGTGGACATCAGCGAGGTCTTCGCCGACTGGGAAAAGGCCTTCAAGAGTTTTGCCATCGGCCGGGGCGAGGGCGGGTACCCCTACTGGGACTGGTACCAGGCCCGCACCCGCATCCACGGCATCGCCCGCCGGGTGCAGCACGCCCAGGCCTTTGCCATCGACGAGGACAGCATCTTCCAGGTGCGGGAACTGTTATGAAAACTGCGATGACCTCTCGCGAGCGCCTGAGCGCGGCCATGGCCCTGGAAGAGCCCGACCACGTGCCCCTGTGGTGCCTGTGGAGCTACGACCAGGACCCCTACAACCGCAAGGACGAAAGGGCGCGCATCCGGGCCACCCAGGCCCTGGGCATGGACGATACCCTGTGGCTGCATGCCCCCTGGCGCCTGTCGCCCGAGGTGGAGGTGTCGGCGTGGGTGGAGCAGGTCCCGGGCGCGGATTATGCGCTGATGCACAAACACTACGAGACCCCGTCCGGCGCGGCTGACCACACCTTGCGCTCCAGCGAATACCTCAGCCGGCCGGAGGATTTCGGCATCGTCGGCGACCTGAACATGTCCCACGGGATCAAGTTCCTGGTGGAGGGGCGGCAGGACCTGGCGGCGCTGCGCTATCTGCTGGGCGACCCCGACGCCGAGCAACTGGCCCAGTTCAGGGAACAGGCCAGGGCCTACCGGCGATTCGCCGCCGAGCAGCAAATCCTGCTGGAAGGCGCCTATGTCAGCCTGGGCGATACGGCTACCTGGCTCATGGGCCCGGAGAACCTGATCTACGCCTTCCAGGACGCCCCCACTTTCGTCGAGGAACTCCTGGAGATCATCTGGCGCTGGCACGCGCGGCAGATCGAGATCCTGCTCGACGAAAAAGTGGATATCATCCTCCACCGGGGCTGGTACGAGCTGCCCGACTTCTGGGGCGTGGCCCCCTACCGGCGTTTCCTCAAACCGCTGCTCAAGAAGGAAGCGGCGATGGTGCACCAGGCAGGGGCCAAATTCTCCTACATCATGACCAAAGGCATCATGCCCCTGCTCGACGACTTTCTCGACATCGGCATCGACGTGCTCTGGGGCCCTGATCCGGTCCAGGGAGAGGCCGACCTCCCGGCGCTCAAGGCAAAACTCGGCGGCCGCATGTGCATCTGGGGCGGGATGAACGCCATCCTGACCCTGGGCGAGGGCACCCCCGCCCAGGCCCAGCAGGCCGTGGAGGAAGCCATCACCACCCTGGCGCCGGGCAACGGCTTCGTGCTCTTCCCCGTCGACCAGATCGTCGCCGGCACCCCCTGGGAAAACATCGAGGCCATGCTCAAACGCTGGCGGGAACTGGCCTAGGAGATGACTGAGATGACCGACACTCTCATCCGCGCGTACCGCAGCGAAGACGAATCCGCGCTCCTGGCCCTGTGGAGCGCCAGCCTGCCCTTCGACGCCATCGACGCGGCCACCTTCCGCCTCAAGGTGCTGCTCGACCCCAACTTCTACCCCGACTGGCTGCTGGTGGCCGAACAGAAGGGCCTGTTGGCCGGCTTCTGCCTGTGCCTGATCCGCCGGGTGCCCATGGACAAGGGCGGACTGGACCCGGAGAGCGGCTGGATCACGGCCATGGGGGTGCACCCGGATCGGCGTCGGCAGGGCATCGGCGCGGCCCTGCTGGACCGGGCGCTCGAATTGTTCCGCAATGCGAGCCGCAAACAGGTGCTCCTCTCTCCCTACACCCCCAACTACTTCGTCCCCGGGGTGGACGTGCACCACTATGCCGAGGGCCTGGCCTTTCTGGAGAAGCGCGGATTTGTGGTCACCTCGCGCCCGCTGAGCATGGACGCCAACATCGTGCTGCTCGATCCCCGCCCCTACCAGGAGCGGGAGCGGGCCTTGCAGGCTCAGGGCATCCAGATCAGCCCGCTGCAGCCCCACCAGGTCCCCGACCTGATGAGCTTCCTCCAGGAGCACATGCCCGGCGACTGGGTGCGCCACGGCCGCGAATTGCTGGCCGACATCAGCAGAGGACGCGGCTCGTGGGCGCAGTTCACCCTGGCCTGGCACCAGGGCCAGGTGGTGGGCTACTGCCAGTCCGAGGGGGAGCACTTCGGCCCTTTCGGGGTGCGCGACGGGATGCAGGGCCAGGGCATTGGCACCGTGCTCCTGGCCCGTTGCCTGCGGGCCATGCAGGCACGGGGCCACCACCACGCCTGGGTCCTGTGGACCAGCGACGAAAACGCCGAAAAGGTCTACGGGAGGTTCGGATTCAAAGAGACCCGCCGCTTCGCGGTGCTGCGGCGCCAGCTCTAGGAGAAGTCTGATGCTCACTCATCTCACCCTGCGCAATTTCAAAAAGTTTGATGAGATCCGCGTTGAGCTTGGCAACCCTGTTGTCTTTATCGGCCCAAATAATTCAGGGAAGACTTCCGCCCTCCAGGCCTTGGCGTTGTGGGAGGCAGGACTCAAGCGGTGGAATGAAAAGCGCAGAGACAAAAAGACTCCGGAGAAACGTCCAGGAGTTACTATAAACCGCAGAGAGCTGGTCACACTGCCTATCTCAGATACAAACCTTTTGTGGCGCGACCTCCACGTCAGAGATGTTCGGAGACTCGATGGCAAGCAAGTGACGAGCAATATACGAATCGACATCATTGTAGAAGGGATCACCGACGATCACGAGTGGAAGTGCGGACTGGAATTCGATTACGCCAACGAGGAATCCTTTTATTGCCGGCCTTTACGTCTCTCAGATGACAAAAATCCCGACCGGATGCCGGTGCCACCAGAGGCCGGGCGAATACAAATCGCCTTTCTTCCTCCCATGTCAGGTCTGGCGGCAAACGAGACCCGCTTAGACCCTGGCGCAGTAAATGTCCGTATTGGCGAGGGACGCACGGCAGAGGTACTCCGCAATCTATGCCACGAAATACATGCTGATCGCAGGCGCTGGGAGATACTCACCGCTCATATCGCCGCCCTCTTTGGCGTGAATTTAGATCCCCCGCAGTACATCTCCGAGCGCGGCGAAATCCAAATGAGTTACCGAGAAAAGGGAACCGTGCTCGACTTGTCCTCTTCGGGACGCGGCCTTCAACAAACCCTCCTGCTCCTGGCCTATATGTACGCCAATCCAGGGGCTGTTTTACTCCTCGACGAACCAGATGCACATTTGGAAATCCTGCGCCAGCGGCAGATTTACCAACTCTTGACCGAAGTGGCAGCAGAGAATGGCAACCAGATCATCGCCGCCAGCCATTCTGAGGTGCTGCTCAACGAGGCTGCCGGCAGAGATGTGGTAATCGCCTTTGTCGGCGAACCTCACCGTATCAATCAGGGCAGCCAGGTACTCAAGGCGCTCAAGGATATTGGATTTGAGCACTACTACCTGGCAGAACAGACGAGGTGGGTACTCTATCTGGAAGGCTCTACGGATCTGGCTATTCTCCGCGCCTTTGCCAAGAAACTGGAACACACAACAGCCCAGCGGGTCTTGGAGCGCCCCTTTGTCCACTATGTGGGTAATCAACCTAATGCCGCCCTAACTCACTTCCACGGCCTGAGAGAAGCCGTGCCGCACCTGGTAGGCGTTGCGCTCTTGGATCGGCTAGAACGAGAGCCCCACACAGATCCGACCCTCCGCTTTCTGATGTGGAAAAGGCGGGAGATCGAGAACTATTTATGTTATCCAGAAGTACTAGAGGCTTACGCCAGGGAAAAGGCCACGGACGAAGCAATCGGTCCTCTCTTTGGACCTACAGAGGTTGAACGCCGCATAAAAGCGATGCAGACAGCTATCACACAGGTTGAAGCGGCGATGCATACGCTGGGAAAAGGATCCCCTTGGGAACCAAGTACCAAGGTCAGCGACGAATTCTTTATTCCGCTCTTTGAGAATTACTTCGAGAAATTGCACCTGCCAAACATCATGGCTAAAAAGAACTTCCACGAGTTGGCCCACTTTGTGCCTGCAGAGTTGCTAGGGGCGGAAATCAAAGAAAAGTTATCAACAATTGTGAAGGTAGCAGCCCTTGCACAGTCAGCAGGCGATAAGCCGGCGTAGAGTAAAGGACCCTCACGAAGAGCCTGTACTACTATCCTGCACCAAGCCGGAAGGAAAGCCTTTTCAGCACGGGTATTTCGCCGTAGGAGAAAGACAGATCCTCGAACTCCACCGAGAGGGGACCGGAAGGGAGTGGTGCTCCAAGACCATCGATAACACTGCTGCGGGTGTGGTAGAGTTCGTAGATACGACTTACGCTGGCCGTGGTACGCTGAAGGTCCTCTACATGCATGGACAGATTGTTCAGCGGCTGGAACGCTTGCCTAATACCTCATTAGATGCCTAAAAATGGACTTGGTAACGGGCCGCTTCGGGTTTCGGGAGATGCGTCGCTTCGCGGTGCTGCGGCGGAGAGCAATCCCCCACCTGCCCTCACGCCAGGTACTTCCGCAACGCCGCCAGTATTCTGGGCGTGTGGGTCTCCGCAGCCAGGTAGTCGGCCTGCACCCGCCCAAAAGGTGTGAGCGCCTCGGGCTCGAAATCCAGCACTTGGTCGAGCACGGGTGAGTGCAGTTGTCTGAGGGCCTCGGCCAGCGGAGGGCACCACCAGCGGTTTTCGTACCCGTGTACCGCCTGCCACTGGTCGGCAGCACTTGAGAAACGGCCCAGCTCTTCGCGCCCGGAACGGCCAGCGGCCACCGCAGCGCAGAAGGCCTCCAGATGGGCCTTGAAGCGCAGCTGCAACACCAGGTCCTTGACCAGCCGCGGCGCACTGCCCAGCAAGAGCCCGCGCAGATCACCCGCCTCCAGAGTGGCCCCAGCCCAGCCCTCCAGTCGGGCGGCCCGCTCCAGCATCGGCCCCGGCTCCTTGCCGGCCAGCCCCTGCCAGGCCCGCACCAGATCCGCCCCCCGCCCCCGGATCAGCCGCTCGGCGAACGCCACGTAGTCGGTTTCCCCCACCGGCTTGCCCTGGGCCCCGCGCGCAAAGGCAAAGGTGTTGGGCAACTGTATGCAGTGGGTCTGGGCATTGCCCATCACCCCGCGCGGTCCGGGTTGGCTGCCGGCCCGGTACGCCCCATCGCCGCCGAAATTGGTCAGGGGGAAGGAGGGCTCGCCCTCGATGGCGCCATAGGAGAATAGGATGATCCGCTGGTCCAGGCCCAAGGGTTGGGCGCAGTGCAGGCCATTGGCCAGGCCCCAGGGTTCGGGATTACGGGCCTTGAGCGCGCTCAGCACGGCGCTGAACTCCTCGTCGGTCCCCATGGCGAACTCGCCGGTCTGATAGAAACGGCAGTACGCCTCCCAGCCGGCGTGCATCCAGTAGATCAGGTCGATGCCGGGACGCAACCGGTCGAAGAGGGCGCGGTGGGCTACCAGCAACTCCACGAACTCCTCGCCGGTGGAGCCGGGGTATCCGCCCGGATCGCTGTCGATGATGGCGATCCCGTCCGCCTTGCAGAGCGGCCGCAGCACCTCCTCGCGCCGGCGCAGCATCTCCTCCACCTCCTGCTGGTCAGCCGGATTGACCCGCCGGTCGCAGTAGAAGAAGTGGCGCTGGGAAAAGGAAGCGCGGCTGGCCACCTCGTCGTGGGCCACCACGTTGGGGCAGAGGGCCAGGTACACCCGCATCTCCAGTTGCTCGTGCAAGAGGTCGATGACCCGGCCCAACTTCTCCAGATTCTCCCGGTCGCTGGGCAAAAGCGGCGTGGGCATGGTCTCGACCACCGGCCAGATCAGCAGGGTATTGTACCCCAGCTCGCGCAGTCCCGAGGCGTAGCCCTGCCAGTCCTCCAGGCTCCAGGTGCGGGCCGCGTACGGGTGGTGATAGGGCCAGTGCTGGTGCACGTACATGCCGACGATGCTGTCTTTCACCGCGTTCTCCTCCTTTACGTCACAGTACCAGCCATACCCCCCCCATGCAGGCGGCGATCCCCAGCAATACGCGCAGCCCCACCTGCTCCTTGAGAAAGACCACCGAGAGGATCATCCCGAAAACCGGCGAAACCGAGGTCAGGGTCACGGCCTTGGTGGCCCCGATCAGCTTGATGGCCGCCAGGTACATCAGCGAGGAGATCCCCATGCCGATCAGGCCGCTGCCGGCCACCACCAGCAGGGTGCGGCGGTCCAGGCAGCGGAACTCGGCCGGGCTGCGGATGCGGATCAGATAGAGCAAGAGCGCCACTAGGGGCATGCGCACCGAGTTGGCCTGCACCAGGGTCAGGTGGGCCACGGCCGGATAGAGCATCACCGTGCTCAGCCCCCACAGCACCGAGGCCACCAGCGCCAGGGCCACTCCGTACTTGAGGTGCAGCGGCCTGGACTCCGGCTCCCTGCCCCGCCCCGAGAGCAGCACCACGCCGAGGGCCACCAGGCAGCAGCCCAGGGCCAGGCCGCCGCTGGCCGGCCGCCGCAGCAAGAGCCACTCGAAGAGCAGGGTGGTCAGCGGATAGGTGGACGACAGGGCCAGGGCCCGGGACAGGCCGATCTCGCGGATGGCGGTCAGGTACAGGGTGTCGCCGGTCACCATGCCCACCACGATCGAACCGACCAGCAGCAGCCACTCGTCGGTGCTTACCTGCTCCAACCCGGCCAGCGGATCGCTGAAGGGCAGCCAGATCCAGAAGAAAAGCGCCGCTGTTCCGCAGCGGATCACGTTCATGGCCGCCGGCGAGACTTGGTGGGAGCGGGTGCGCAGCATCATGCTGTTCACCGCCCACAACAGGGCCGAGCCCAGGGCGCACAATTCGCCCAGCGACAAAAGGTCGGTCATTTTCAAAAGGCCGCAGACAGGTTTATATTGAGATAAATCAGAGATACAATCACGCCATCAGAGGACTCCGGGGCAATGGCACACGCGCAGCGGGAGAAGCCATGCTGGGCTGGCTCGGCCTGAGGGGGGGCGACGCCGACCCGCTGGAGGAGTGGGCCGGGATCGGGGCGGCTGACCGCGACCGCTTCCTCAGCATCGAGGGTTTGAGCAAATCCTTCGGCCCGGTGCGGGCCCTGGAGCGGATCAGTCTCGAAGTGCCTCGCGGGGAATTCGCCGCGCTGCTGGGGCCTTCGGGTTGCGGCAAGACCACCCTGCTGCGCATCCTGGCCGGCCTGGAGTCACCCGCCGAGGGCCAGGTCCTGCTGGGAGGCCGGCTCCTGCACACTCTCCCGGCGCACCGCCGGCCCATCAATACTGTCTTCCAGAATTATGCCCTCTTCCCCCACCTCACGGTGTACGAGAACATCGCCTTTGGCCTGCGTGCCCGCGGCCTGCCCGCCGGCCAACTGAATGACCGGGTGGCCCGGGGCCTGGCGCTGGTGCACCTGGAGGAACAGGCCGGCCGCCTGCCCCACCAGCTCTCGGGCGGCCAGAAGCAGCGGGTGGCCCTGGCCCGCGCCCTGGTCAACGAACCCCTGCTCCTACTCCTGGACGAGCCGCTCTCGGCGCTGGACGCCCGGCTGCGGGCCGAGATGCAGTTGGAGCTGCGCCAGTTGCAGCAGCGCCTGGGCACCACCTTCCTGCTGGTCACCCACGACCAGGCCGAAGCCATGAGCGTGGCGGACCGCATCTTCGTGATGGAGGAGGGCCGCATCGCCCAGAGTGGCACCCCGGCCGAGGTCTACGAGCAGCCCCGCACCCGCTTCGTGGCCCAGTTCTTGGGCAGCGCCAACCTGATCGAGGCCCGGCGCAATGGTTTCGCCCAGGGGGTAGACACCGCGCTGGGGCCCCTCACCCTGCGGCAGTCTCCCCCCTGGAGCGCCGGCACCCTGGCCATCCGACCCGAGCGCATCCAGGTCTGCGACCGGGCGCCCGCTTTCAACGGCCTGGCCGCTACCGTCTGCGACTGGGTGTACCGGGGCGACCACTGCGAGGTGGTGGTGGAACCCGGACCCCTGCGCCTGCGCACCGCGCCTTCTCCTCTGCTAAAGCGGGGCCAGGCCCTGTGGCTGCACCTGCCCCCCGAACACCTCGAAGCGCTTCATGGCTGATCACCTCGTGTGGCAGGGCCGGCTGACCACCCGCCGCCGGCTGATGCGCGAGGCCTGGTCCTGCGCCGGGGGCGGATTACTCTGGCTCACCCTCTTCCTGGTGCTGCCCTCGCTGCTGGTGGGTGGCCTGGCCTTTGCCAGCCGCGATCCCTACGGCCAGGTGGTGTGGGACTTCACCTTTGAAAACTTCCGGCGCCTGGCTGGCTTCGGGGCCCTGGGCTGGTCCCCGGCTTACTTCTATATCCTGGCCCGCAGCCTCTGGCTGGCCCTGGTGGTGACCCTCTGCTCCGTGGGGCTGGCCTATCCGCTGGCCTTCTTCATGGCCGGCCTGGGCCCCCGGCGCCGCGCCCTGACCCTGGCCCTGGTGGCCATCCCCCTGTGCACCAACCTGATCATCCGCACCTATGCCTGGGAATTGCTGCTCTCGCCCCAGTTGCCCCTGGCGCGTCTGGCCGCCCTGTTGGGCCTGGTGGCGCCGGGCGAGGCCCTGTACCCAGGTGCTCTGGGGGTGTACCTGGGCATGGTCTCCTATTCCCTGCCCTTTGCCGTGCTGCCCCTGCACACCAACGTGGAACGCCTCGACTGGGCGCAGGTGGAGGCGGCCCACGACCTGTACGCCTCGGGCAGACTGGTCTTCCTGCGGGTGATCCTGCCCCAGACTTTGCCGGGCCTGAGCGCCGCGGTGGTGCTCACCTTTGTGCCTGCCCTGGGGATCTTCGCCATCGCCGACCGGCTGGGTGGGGCCTCCTTCATGCTGGTGGGCAACGTGATCCAGCAGCAGTTCAGCGCCAGCCGCGACTACCCCTTTGGCGCGGCCCTCAGCCTGGTGCTCATCCTCCTCACTCTTGGCGGCCTCTGCTTCTACCGCCGCCACAACAAAGGCATGGAGCTGCTGTGAGGAGTCCGCTGCTGATCATTGCCGTGGTCTTGGCCCTGGGCCTGCTCTACCTGCCCCTGCTGGCCGTGACCCTCTACTCGGTCAACGCCGCCCGCATCGGCCTGGTCTGGCAGGGCTTCACCCTCGACTGGTACACTCGGCTCCTCCATCATCAGGCCATCCTGCATGCCGCCCGCAACACCCTGGTGCTGGCCCTGCTCTCCACTGCCATTTCCACGGTCCTGGGCACCCTGCTGGCCCTGGCCCTGGAGCATTTCCCCTGGCCCCGGCGCACCCGCCGCCTGCTGGAGGCCGTTGCTGATCTGCCGGTGGTGACCCCGGACCTGGTCTTTGCCGCGGCCCTGGTGGTGGCCTTTGCCCTGGTGCGCGCCCTGTGGGCCGGCTTTGAGCTGGGCCTGCCCACCATGGTCGTCGGCCACGTCACCTTCCAGCTCTCCTTTGTGGCCCTGGTGGTGCGCAGCCGGCTGGCCCTCATCGGCCCCACCCTCAGCGAGGCGGCCCGGGACCTGTACGCCAGCTCGTGGCAGCTCTTCTGGCGCGTCACCCTGCCCCTGCTCTGGCCGGGCATCGCCGCCGGCGCGCTCCTGGCCTTCACCCTCTCGCTCGACGACTTTGCCATCAGCTTCTTCACCGCCGGCCCCCGCTCCGACACCCTGGCCATCTTCATCTACGCCTCCCTGCGCCGCGGCCTCAGCCCCGAATTGCATGCCCTCTCCACCCTGATCTTTTTCGCCAGCGCCGCCCTGGTCCTGGGGCTGCAGCGCCTGGCGTGGAAAGCGAGTTGAGATGCCTTTTCTCCTCTGCCTCCTGATGCTCCTGTCCGGCTGCGGCGAACCACCCGCTGCCCCGCGCGAACTCAACCTCTACATCTGGTCCGAGTACCTCGACCCCCAGATCCCGGCCGACTTCAGTGCCAAGACCGGGGTGCGGGTCAATGTTTCGCTGTACGAATCTTCAGAGGAGATGCTGGCCAAGCTCCAGCACGCCGGCGGCAGCCGCCAGTACGACCTGGCCGTGGTCTCCAACATGCTGGTGCCCACCCTGGTCCAACTCAAATTGATCCAGGCCCTGGACCACGGCCGCATCCCCAACCGCCAGAACCTCGACGCCCTCTTCCTCGACCCGGCCTACGATCCGGGCAACCGCCACAGCCTGGCATACCAGTGGGGTACCGTGGGCCTGCTCTACAACCAGGCCAAACTCCCCGGCCTGGAGTCTTCGTGGGGGGTGCTCTTCGATCCGGGAAAAGAGCGGGGAAGCTTTGTGCTCATCGACGAGATGCGCGACCAGCTGGGCGCGGCGCTGCTCTTCCTGGGGCATTCGGCCAACAGCACCGATCCCGAAGAACTGCGCCAGGCCGGCCAGTTGGTGCTGGGGGCCAAGAAGAGCGCCAGGTTCCGGGGTTTTGAGGGCGGGGTGGGCGGCAAGAACAAGGTGGCCGCCGGCCTGGCCGATCTGGCCGTGGTGTGGAGCGGAGACGCACTGCGGGCCATCGAGGAAGACCCCAAGGGCGAGCTGGCCTACCTGGTGCCGCGCGAGGGATCCCTCATCTGGGCCGACGTGATGGTGATTCCCGCCCAGGCACCTGATCCAGGGGCCGCACACCAGTTCATCGACTATCTGCTCGACGCCCAGGTGGGGGCACAGCTCTCGCGCTACACCCGCTACGCCAGCCCCAACCAGGCCGCCCACCCGCTCCTGCCCAAGGAGGATCTGGAGAATCCCGTGCTCTACCCGCCCCCGGAAATCCTCTCGCGCCTGGAATACCAGCGCGAGGTGGGTGAGCAAGTGCGCCTGTACGACGAGGTGTGGACCGAAGTCAAAAGCCGCTGACCTCTTTGCTTGGATCGCCAGCCCTGAGCCTGCCCCCTGCCCAGCTCGGCCAGTTCCACCGCGACGGCTACCTCATCGCCCCTCCCTGGCTCTCCTCTCCTGCCGGTGGGCCAGCAGCAGCGCGACCAGCAAGAGCACCGCCAGGAGGCCCAGAAAAATGGCGCCTACAGCCTCCGAGACCTGCACGGGGCTGTGAGTGTAGTTGATATTCCCCCGGCGGCCCTTGTCCCCAACCTCCTGGCTGGCGGCCTTGAGCACCTCTTGCTTCATGCGGGCATCCAGGTCGGATTCCTCTTGGTCTTTGCCTTCGTTTTCACTCATCGCGGACTCTCCTATTACAGGGTGTAGAGTTCCGTCCGCCTGTCCTTCAGGTGCGACGAGTCCCTGGCTCTTCTCTGGTCCACGGCGGCGAGGTCGATCTCCGTGACGGAAAGAAGGGTCTGTTCACTGGTCTCGTCCGTGACGACCTCGCCGTTCGGGTCGGTGATCAGAGCCTCAAGAGGGTGGGTGAAGGCGATGAAGACCTCGCTCTCGTAGGAGCGCGTGCGCATCAGCCATAAATTCTGCTCGCCGTACATCCCATAGGTCGGGTTGAAGATCACCCTGGCGCCCTGGAGGGCCAGCGAGCGCACGGTCTCGGGCCAGCGGCGGTCCGCGCAGATCATCACCCCGAAGGGACCGAAATCAGCCTTAAAGACTTCGAGCCGCTGCCCGGCGAGGTATTTCTTGTCGTGCAACTGGCAGTGGGTCTTGTCGTAGATCCCCTTGAGTCCGCCCTGCCGGTCGAAGATCAGCGCGGTATTGTACACGCCCTCTGGCACGCGCCGGGTACACCCCAGAACGAACCAGGCTGAATGGCTCCTGGCCCACTGCGATACCCCCGCCACCAGAGGGCTGTCCGCAGGGTCCACGGCGTACTGGTGGATGTTCTCTCTTGTGACCCCCTCTTCGGTAGCGATATAGCCGTCGAGGAAACCCTCGGGCGTGATCACCACGTCCACCGCCTCCCCTTCCACCTGGCCGAGGACCGCCATCAACCGCTCGTGGTTGGCCCGCAGATCGCCTTTGGCCGGGACGATCTTGAGCTGGGCGACGCGGATCGCATTCTTCACGGTTCGCCGGCCAGGTAATCGTGTTCGATGCGCGCGAAGGTCTCGGAGAAACTCGCCTCCAGGTAGAAGGCCTCGCCAAAAGCCACTGGTTGAAGGCAGGTCACATCGCACAGGGGCGAGGCTTCCAGCTTCACCACTCCGCGCCCACGAAAGCAGGCGTGGGCCTGGAAGTTCTCCACCGCCGGCGCGCAGTCGATCAACTGCTTGAGCGCCGGGCCAGGCCGGTCGGCGCGCGGGATGAGCTTGAGGCGCCAGGAAGGGGCGAGGGCAGGCATGGCCTCCGGGGCCACCGGTTCCTCCATGGTCGAACTGAGGGCGATCACCGGCACCTGCCCCATGGCAGCGCGGGTGAACATGGTGCGGTCGGCAAACCCCACTTCAAGGGCAGCGTAGATCTTGGGGGTGCCGTAGATCTCGCGGCCGGCGGCGATGCCGGCCGGGCCGTCGTGCCACACGTGCGAGCAGTACCAGCCTTCCCGGCCGCGGAAGAGGCATTTCTGTTCGACCACCGCCTCGCGGAAGCTGCCGTAGCTGGTGCAGAAGGGCACCTCCAGGCCGATGGCCACGCACTGCCCGTCGGAGGAGGGTTCCAGGGGTGCGGGCAGGAGGCACGCCACGCCGGCGGGGTCTGCACTAAAAAAGACGTATTGAAAGCGGACCTGGCGGTAGTGCGCCGGCAGGGGCGGGTAGAAGGGATGGTCGAAGGGCACGGACCATCCCTGGTCGCTGGGCAGGCTCATGGTCCTCCGCTCTGGTTGAGGGACACGCAACTCGGCGGCTACACGATACTCACCGGTAGACAGCCCGTCAACCGCGCTGCCTGAGCAGCGGGCCGGTCAGGGCCGAGAGCGAGACGCGCTGCCTTCCCCGATCGTCGAAATTGGCGGGGTCCAGCCACTGGAGAAAGGCCGCCTGCAGGGCCGGCCACTCCTGGTCGATGGCCGCGTACCAGGTGGTGTCGCGGTTGCGGCCCTTGACCACCGTGGCCTGCCTGAAGAGCCCTTCGTAGGAAAAACCCAGGCGCAGGGCTGCCTCACGGGAGGCGACGTTGAGGGCATTGCACTTCCACTCGTAGCGCCGGTACCCAAGGGCGAAGGCCTGCTCCATCATGAGGTACATGGCCTCGGTGGCGGCGCGGGTGCGCTGGAGCAGGGGCGAGTAATTGATGTGCCCCACCTCGATGGACCCGCTAGCCGGGTTGATGCGCAGGTAACTGGCCACCCCGGCGGCCAGCCCGGTAGCCTGCTCGACGATGGCGAAGAAGAGCGGATCTCTGTCCCCACAGACCTGTGCCACCCAGGCGCGGTACGCAGCCAGTTTGACAAAGGGGCCGTAGGGCAGGTAGGTCCAGTTCCGGCCCTCGTCATCCAGGCCGTTGGCGGCGAAAAGTGCTTCGGCGTGTCGCTCGGAGTCGAGGGGCTCCAGCCGGCAGTAGCTCCCCTCCAAGGTGTGGCGCGGCGGCCGGGACGGGGGCTGCCAGTCTGGGAGGGCCAGGCCCACGGGCTGGCCCAGATGGTTGGTCTCGTGCTGCATGATCAGAAATTCATCTCTTTGAGCTGTTCCGTCAACCGGCGATCTGACCTCCCGGTGTCACCCCTCATCCCTCCCGCGTCAGCCAGGCAGCCAGCCAGCCGGCCAGAAAGGCGGCCTGCTGGGCGCGGATATGCTCGTGGAAGTGCACGTGGTCGCAGTAGAGATCCTCGCCCAGGTTGGCGGTGAAGGTGTAGAGGTCGATGATGGGCACCCCGCGGGCGGCCATGACCTGGTCGGCGGCCTGGTTGTACGCGGCGCAGTCGGCGGGGGGTGGTGCGCATCCAGACCAGGGCGGGCCTGAGCTGGCTGGCCAGCGCGGCGATGGCCTCCAGGTTTTCGCGATAGCGCTCCAGGGGCACCTGCTTTCCCCCGGTGGCGGGATTGGTCTTGATATCGTGCAGCCCGCAATTGAGCAGCAACAGATCCGCAGCGATCCCCCCGGCCCGGCTCCTGGCCCGCAGGAAATCCAGCACCATGGAGGAGTCCCCGCCATTGGCCCCCTGGGGATGGTCGAGGTTGCACCGGGCCTCCTCCTCCCCTTCCTTGCGCCCGTATTCCATGACCCCGCGCAGGGCCCGTTGCAGATAGGGGCCGTACTGGATGGAGATGCTGTCGCCGATCACGTATACCCGCTTCACCCTCGCTCTTATCCCTCAGAAAGGTTTGTTAGTCCGCCCTTGCCGGCCAGCCCTTGTTGACCCATCTTTCGTCCCGTGAAAAACAGCCCGCCCCCCCAATCGATCCTCTTCATCTGCACCGGCAACATCTTCAGGAGCATGACCGCCGAGTACGCCCTGAAGGCGGCGCTGGGCAACAATCCGCGCTACGAGGTGGGCTCTGCCGGCATCGAGGCTATCCCCCAGGCCATGGCCCCCGAGGTGCGGGAGCGCCTGCTGCGGCGGGGCATCGACCCTTCTGGCCACCGCCAGCGCAAGCTGAGCGCCGAGTTGCTGGACGCCGCCCACCTGCCCGTGGCTATGGGCCTGGACCACCGGGACTACGTGCAGCACCACTTTGGCCGGGAACTGGTGCTCTTCAACCAGGTCTGCTTCGACCGCGAAGAAGCCCTGCTGGACACCTGGGAGGCCGTGCCCGACTACGACCGCAACCCCCAGGGCCGCCGCGACTACATCGCCTGGGTGGTGGACTACCTGTGCAGCGCCATGCCGGAGTTCATCGCCAATATGGAGCGGTACATGGCCCACCCTGCGTAGGGTTCAACGCTTTGTCGATTGCCCAGCAGCGTGAGTCCGAAGTGCCTTCTTCTCTATGAGCTATCTTATTGCCCCCGGCGCACCTGCTTGATACTCGCATCCCTTGAATCCACCTCGACGATCAAATCACTCGTAATCGAGCTCTGTAGCACATCTACCCCTGCCTCGCGGGCCTTCTTGTTGGCCGCTGCCAGCATACGGGCCAGGGACACGGCTAGATCATCCTGTAGAACATCCGCACTCAATGAGGCAGTCATCACCAACCTCCTTATTTTCCGCGCCAAACTTACAGTTGGGGGGAGGTGGCAGGGCGATAACATCCTGCCCCCCCTTGGGCCAGCGGATGATGTGCAAGTTCTCGGAAGGGTCTTTCACGATAAACCCGCCTTCTTCATGCCCATCACTGGTTCCGGGCTGTGAATCCTGCCATGCTTGCCTGAACGCTTGGCGGACAGCACGTGCGTTCAGTACTCCCCCGCGTTGTTCTGGCATCCACGCTCCCGGAGAAGGGCTTCTTCAAATCCTTCTATATTCCCGATCCCTACCGCACAATGATAGTCCTCGTTATTGGATCTCCCTCTTATTTCACCACGATCTTGA
>JACPJE010000090.1 GCA_016187725.1 Candidatus Latescibacterota bacterium | reverse complement strand
GGGTGCGGGCCCTGGCCTTCAGCCCGGACAGCCGCCTGTTGGCGGCGGCGGCGGATGGGGAGGGAGGGGTGCGGCTGTGGGATCTGGCCGGGCAGCGGGCAGTGGCGCTCCTAGAGGCCGGGTCCTCGGATTTGTCCTGGGTCCGGCAGTGATATACGCGCTGGCCTACAGCCCGGACGGCCGCCTCCTGGCCTCGGGAGACGAGGAGGGGAGGGTGCGCGTGTGGGAGGTGGGAAAAGAAGATCCGGTAGCGAGCCTGGCGGGGAAGGGGGAGATCCAGGCCCTGGCCTACAGCCCGGATGGGCAGCTGGTGGCTATGGCGCAAAAAAGGGCCGTGCGTCTGTGGGACCTAGGGATGCAGGAAGAAGTGGAGTCCTTCCAGACCTCACAGGGGAATGCCAATGCCCTGGCCTTCAGCCCGGACAGCCGGTTGCTGGCCATCGGCGGGGGAGAGAAGGTGGTGCTGTGGGACTTGGTCTCCCGGCAGGAACTCGCGCTCTTCGCCGGGCGGACCACGCCGGGCCGGCTGCTGGCCTTCAGCCCGGATGGCCGGCTGCTGGCCATCGGGATCAGCTACCCCAAGCCCCAGGTGCGCCTGTGGGACGTGGTGACAGAGCAGGACGCAGGGCTGGTGCAGGACGAGGGAACCAGCCTGCACGCCATCGCCCTCAGCCCGGACGGCCACTTGCTGGCTGTCGGCCTCAACGTGGAGAGCCAGGGGAAGGTGCATCTGTGGCAGGTGGAATCGCTGGCGCGGGTGAAGGTGCTGAAAAATTACGCCAAGAACCTCGACGCGCTGGCTTTCAGCCCAGACGGCAGGTACCTGGCTGCGGGGAGCGAGGACGGCACAGTGCGGTTATGGGGAGCGGCGACCTTCATTGCAGAAGCGCCTGAATCAGTGTTGCCCCAACGACTCTCTCTCCTCCCCAACTACCCCAACCCCTTCAACCCCACCACCACCCTCCGCTTCAGCCTGCCTCAATCAGGCGAGGCGGAGCTTTCCATCTACAACCTGCTGGGGCAGCGGGTGGCCGTGCTGATGCGCGGGGCGCGGGAAGGTGGCCCCCGTACCTTGATCTGGGATGGTCGGGACGAGGAGGGGCGTGAGCTAGCCAGCGGCGTCTACCTCTGTCGCCTGCAGGCCGGCGCTCAGGTGGAGACCCGCAAGCTCCTGCTCCTGCGCTGAGCCAAAAGGTGGCGATGGGCACACCGTGTTGGGCCGTTTTGCTGCTGCTCTGCGGCCTCCTCCCGGGTGGCCTGGAGGCGGTCCAGCTCGAAGTAGCGGTAGTGGATTCGGCCACTGGCGCCCCGCTGCCCGGCGCCCACGTGGTGGTCGGCCGCAAGGTGGTGGCTGCCGATTCCCTGGGCAGGGCGCGCCTTTCCCTGGCGCCGGGGCGGCACCAGATGCGGGCTTCGCACGTCGGGTACCGGCCTGCGGCGCGGCAGATCCGGCTGGGTGAGGTACCCCTGAAGCTCTCCTTCCGCCTCGTCTCCGTCAGCCTGGAACTCCCCGAGGTGCAGCAGAGCGCCCGGCGCGAACCCACTGCGCCGGGCGCCATCGAGTTGTCCATCGCCCAGCTCAAGACCTTTCCCGGGCCGGCGCCCGATCCGCTGCGCCTGGTCAAGGTCCTGCCCGGGGTCAGCGCCCCCGACGACTTCAGCAGCGCGTACAACGTGTGGGGCGGCAGCTTTGCCGAGAATCTGATCTACGTCGACGGGGTTGAACTGGAGATGCCCGTGCAGGTGCGCCGGGGCCTGGCCGAAGGGCTCTCTCCGGTGAACCCGGATCTGGTGGATCGCCTCCTCTTCCAGGGTGGTGATTTCCCGGTGCGCTGGGGTGACAAGTTGAGCAGCCTGCTGGCGGCGGAGTACCGCATCCCTGAGAAAACCTTTGCCGGCGGGGTCACGCTCTGGCCCATGCACCAGCGGCTCTTCGCCGAAGGCCGGCGCGGCCGCCTGCACTGGATCAGCGGGGCGCGGCGGGCAGACTGGGGTGGGCTGGCCAGCGGGGCCCAGGTGAGGGGCAAGTACCAGCCTCGCTATTGGGATTGGCAGGCCGCCCTGGGGATGGACCTGTCGGATGGCAGCCGGCTCTCGGCCTTTGGGGCCATCCTCAACGGCGATTTCCTCCTGGAGCCCGGCCGGGTGCGGCTGCGCTACAACTGCACGTCGATTCCGGGACGGTACGGCTGTGACTCCTTCCAGGGGACCGGCGAGGGCAGGGAGGGCTTCACCTACCAGACCCGGGTCCTGGGGCTGAGGTGGCAACAACAAAACCTGCAGTTCTCCGCCAACCTCCTGCAGCAGGAGGAAGACGAAGACACGGCGCTGCGCTACGAACTCCTGTGGACACCCCTGATGGCAGCGCCGGCGACCATGCCCACCCTCCAGGTGGAGCGCGCCGAGAGCCATTTTGCCAGCTGGCGGCTGGACCTGGCCGGCGAGGGGAATCTGGGCGCCTGGAGTCTGGGCGGCGGACTGCGCCTCGCCGACCTGAACGCCAGTACCTACCACTTTGAGGAAGTCGAGGCCGGCGACTGGCACTATCTGGTGGAAGAGGGACAGCAGCAGGCCGAACAGCGGGCTGACAGCGGCCACCTGTACGCCCAGCGGCAGTGGAAGGTCGGCAAGGGTGAGCTGGCCGGCGGACTGCGCCTGGTGCGCTACCGGGCCACCGGCCAGTCCCTGGTCCTGCCCCGCCTGAGTCTGAATCTCCCGCTCGATGTGCGGCTGCGCCTGCTGGCAGCGGCTGGCGTCTATGCCCAGCCGCCCCTGCACCGCGAATTCCTCGGGGCCCAGCACCTGCGCGCCCAGCGCGCCTACCAGGGCAGCGCGGGCGTGGAGTACGCCCTGAGCGCCCAGAGCTCCTGGAGGGGCGAGGTTTTTTATCGGCGCTTCGGCGACCTGATCTCCTACACCCTTGACGACCTGCGGCTCACCTACTCGGGAAGTGACGACGCGGTAGGCTACGCCTGGGGGATGAACACCCACCTGCGGGGCCAGGTGTCGCGTCTGGTGGGCATCTTCAGCTATGGTTACCTGGTCGCCAAAGAGGATCTGGCCGGCGACGGACGGGGTTATCTTCCGCGTCCCACTGACCAGCGCCACACCCTTTCGGCTTACGTGGAAGACCGCATGCGCCTGCGCGAGGACCGGTTCCTGAAAACCTCGCGGCTCTACCTGGCCGTTTACTACGGCACGGGTTTTCCCTATACCCCCAAGCTGCGCCCGGCAGGAGAGGGGCAGGCCCTGGTGGATGGATTGCGCCACAGCCGGCGCGACCGGGGCTACTACCGCTTCGATATGGGGCTGGCGCAGGGGGTGGAACTCTGGGGCCTGCAGATGGAACTGCGCCAGGAAGTGGGTGACATCTTCGATCAGTTCAACGTGGTCGGCCATACCTATCTGCTCACCTCGGCCGGTGTGCCGGTGGAGCTGCGGCAGGGCATGGGAAGAAGGTATCTCACCCTGGGGGTTTCGGTGGATCTGGGGGGCCAAGCAGTGGAGCGATGAAGAGGAGATTTATTTGTGCCGGACTAGGGCGGCGGTTATCGTGATACAGGAAGGGCCATGGTGATGGACTAGTAGGGCTGGTGCAAATGCCGAGTTGCAACCGCATTTTCTGCCCCGTTTTCTGTGTCCTTTTTGCTGTCCTCCCGTTGCGGGCCGAAATCCAACTCCTCGATAGTCAGCCCACCCAGGTGCGGCTGGTGTGGCAGGCCGACCCTGAGCAGTTGGCCGGCGGGGAAGGCCAGACCTGCTGGGTGGGGCTGCCCCAGACTGGGGAGCCCCGCCTGGAAGTGGTGGGGGCCCTGCCAGCCGGCGCGCTGCGGGTAGAACCCGGGGGCGAGGAGTGGACTAGGGTCCCGGGTCCGGCCCGGCTGAGCGAAGTGGGCTATGTGCGCGACCAGCGGGTGGTGGGAGTGGTCTTTGGACCCCAGCCTTTGGGAGCAGATCGGCTGGGGTTGTACGGCCAGGTGGAGGTGGTGGTGCATTTTGGCGCCAGCGGGGTGTCCTCGTCGGTGCACCCGGATCGCTGGGGGGAGGAGCTGTATCAGTCGCTGCTGGTCAACTACCAGCAGTCGAGGGGTTGGCGGCGTCGCCCGGAGAGGCGGATCGCCAAGCCGGTCCAGGAGTTGGGAGGGGCGGTCTTCAGGGTGCGGATGCGGGAGTCGGGGGTGTATCGGCTCACGGGTCAGGATCTGGTGGAGTCGGGGGTGAGTCTGGAAGGGCTGGACCCGGCGCGGATCAGCCTGTGGTATGGGGGCGGCCGGGCCCTGCCGACCCGACAGCCTTTTGATATAACCTTGGCCGAGTTGGCCATCGCGGTGGAGGATGGAGGGGATGGGCGTTTTGATCCCGAGGATTACCTGCTGTTTTATGGAGAAGGGCTGGAGCGCTGGGAGTATCAGCACAACAGTGGTCTCTACCTCTACCGGCGGAACCTGTATACCCGGGACAATGTGTATTGGCTGGTGCTGGGGGGGGCGGTGGGCAAGCGGGTGCAGGTGCGCAGCGGGGCGTTGCAGGAGCGCGATCCCCAGCGGCCTGGCAGTTACCGGGTGCGGGTCCACGAGGAATCCGAAGAGCGCATCCTGCGCCAGCTGAAGGGCATCAACTCGGGGTATGATTGGTATTGGCAGGAGTTCAGCGGCAATGCCCGCAACTTCCCGGTGGCGGTCCAGGGCGCTGCCGAGGGACCAGTGCAGATCCTGCTGGGATTCTTTGGCAACAAGGGTGGCCTGCATCCCTTCACCGTACAGGCCGAGGGGGTGGTGGACAAGCTGATCGACTACGACCGCACCCCAGAGATCGGTCCCTGGCAGACCCGGGTGCTGCTGGTGGCCGACGACCTGAGTAACCCATCACAGCCGCAGGACATCGAACGCTATTTTGTGCAGGATTCCGAGCGGCTGGCCCGCGAAAACCTGCCCGAGGATCTGGACCTGGTCAAGCTCTACATCGGCCAGTACCCCCTGGAGGGCCGCACCAAGCCCAGGGCCCGGGACGAGTTCATCCGCCGCTTCAACGAGGGCGCCCTGCTCCTGACCTTTCTGGGGCACGGCAACCCCGAGGTGCTGGCCCACGAACAGATCTTCCTGGTCTCGCGCGACCTGGCCGCCCTCGACAATGGCCGGCGCCTGCCCTTCATGTACACCGCGGCCAGCCAGGTGGGGGTCTTCGACGACCCGGCGCGCGAGTCCATGCCCGAGATCCTCCTCGACCTGCCCGAGGGCGGGGTGATCGGCATGATCTCAGCCACCCGCATCGGCTACCACGGCAGCAACTTCGCGCTGGCGCGGGAATTTCACAGCCAGATGTTTCGCTCCGGGCGGGAGCACGTACCCGTGGGGCTGGCCCTGATGGAGGGCAAGCAACTGGTCGTGGTCGACAATAGCGATACCGGGCGGCGGAATGTCCAGCGCTACTCCCTCTTCGGCGATGTCGGCACCCGCCTGGCCAGGCCCCGCTATGCGGTCGATCTAGAGGTGCCCGATACGCTGAAGGCCCTGCAGGAGGTGCAACTGAGCGGCCAGATCCGCGATCCCGAGGGCCGGGCAGCCGGCGACTTCAACGGCCAGGTCTGGGTGCAGGCCTTCGACTCGGCGGGGCCCAGCGAGGTAGAGGGGATGACCTTCGTAAAGGAAGGCGCTCCGCTCTTCCGCGGACTCTTCCAGGTGGAGTTGGGCCGCTTCGAGACCCTCTTCCGGGTGCCCAAGGACATCAGCTATCAGGGACAGGAAGGGCGGATCAGCGCCTATGCCTGGAGCCCCAGCAAGCCCTCGGCCTTTGGCGCGGCCAGGCAGCGGGTGATGGCCGGCACCGCTGTGGGGGTGGTCCCCGACGAGGAAGGGCCGCAGATCAGCATAGGTTTCCAGGGTCGTCCGGGATTCAAAAACGGCGATCAGGTACCCCCCCGCCTGATGCTGGAGGTCGCTTTGCACGACGAGAGCGGCATCAATGTGACCGGGGAGACTGGCCACGAGATCGAACTGAAGTAAAGGAAGGGGGGCAGTTCACCCTCTCCGAAGTGCTCTTCCACCCCAACCCCATGCAGGACAGCGGCCACTTCACCTACTTCCTCGCCGAAGCGGCCAGCCAGGTGCGCATCAGGGTCTATTCGCTGGCCGGCCGGTTGATCGACGAAGTGGCTGGCACCGCCCGCCTGGGCTACAACCAGGTCGAGTGGACCCTGCCCCAAGCCCTGGCCAATGGCAGCTATCTCTACCAGATCCAAGTCAGCCGCGACGGGAACAGGGTGGCCAGCAAAGCCGCAGTTATTCAGGTCATAAAATAGAGAGGAACCCCCGCTCACCCGGCGCTGTCATAACTGGTGACCCGCCACAACGAGGAGGTGCTCCATGGCCTGGCTTTTGTTGCCCTTGACCGTCGGCGCGGTGATCTGGTGGTGGCCTGCGGGAGAGAGTGTCCCAGCCCTGCAGTCGGCCCCGGTTTTGGCCCCGGCTGAGGCGGTGAAAGACCTGCCCTCCCTGCCAGCTCCCCCGCTGAAGTCTGATGATTGGCCCGAGATAGAAAAAGCAGTGCGGCAGGCCATGGCTCAGTGTGCGCCTTCGTTCTCGCCCTGGGCGCCGCTCCAACTCGAAACCCTGGGCCAGCAGCCACCTCCACCTCTGGTGGGGCAGGTGGAGTGCCTGCTCGGCTGGTTCAAGGTCCAGGGGGGTGTTAAAGCCCTGCGGGCTCCTCTGGCCGAGGCGGAAGGCAAGGCTGCCCTGCGGCTGCTCACTTCTCTACCGGCCCAGGTGGAGATCGAAGTGGATTTTCTCGTCGAGGATCAGGGAGTTCAAACCCGGGTGCTCACCCTGGTGGTGGATGCAGGGGAACAGTTCGAATTTGCCTCCTTGCGGCCGGGGCCGCGGGCTGGTCCCTAGCCGGCGGGGCTCAATCCCTGCTCACGCCGCACCCCGCACCATCCGCACCTGGCCGCTTCGGCTGCCAGGTCGGTCCCTCCCCTTTGCATGTTTTTCGGGTTGCAACTACAATCTAGTCTGGCTGTGCCCTTATTCCTCCTCGGTGAGACATGACCAGCGACGCCTCCCTCCAGCAACACACCCTCGCCATCGGCGGGATGACCTGCGCTGCCTGCGCCAGCCGGGTCGAGCGCCGGCTCTCGCGTCTAGAAGGGGTGACCCGGGCAGCGGTCAACCTGAGCACCGAAGAGGCGGTGGTCGAATACGAGGCCAGCCGGGTCAAGCTGCGCGATCTGCGGCGGGCAGTGGAGGAGGCCGGGTACCAGGTGGTGGAAGGGGGGCGCGAGGAGCGGCAGGCCCGCCGCCAGGACGAACTGCGGGCGCAGCGCCGCTCCCTGGTAGCCGCGGCCCTTTTTGCCCTGCCCCTCTTCCTCATCGAGATGGGCGAGATGCTGGGCCTGCCCCTGCCCGAGGCGCTGATGGTCGAGCACCATCCGCTGCAGGTGGGCTGGGCGCAGCTGGTCCTGGTGCTGCCGGTGATGGGGATCTCCTGGCGGATCTACGCCGAAGGGCTGCGCTCCCTGGTGCGGGGTGGGCCGAACATGTTTTCGCTCATCGCCATCGGCACCCTGGCGGCTCTGAGCTTCAGCCTGTGGGGCCTGTGGGAGGTGTCCGTCGGCCAGGCCCACACCTTTGCCAGCTACTTCCCGGCGGTCTCCACCATCCTGGTCTTCATGCTCCTGGGCCGGTACCTGGAGGCCCGCTCCAAGCGCCGGGCCGGGGCGGCCATCCAGGCGCTGATGGACCTGCAGCCCAAGATGGCCACCCTGGTCGAGGCGGGGGCCGAGCGGCAGATCCCGGCGGCCCAGATCGAGGCGGGCGATCTGCTGCGAGTGCGCCCCGGCGAGCGGGTGCCGGCCGACGGCGAGGTGGTGGAGGGCTTCTCGGCAGTGGACGAATCCCTGCTCAGCGGCGAATCCCTGCCGGTGGCCAAGGGACCGGGGGACCGGGTGGTGGGCGGCAGCATCAACAGGGAAGGCAGCCTGCTCTTCCGGGCCCGGCGGGTGGGCCGCGACACGGTGCTGGCGCAGATCCTCAGGCTGGTGGAGGAGGCCCAGCAGGGCAAGGCGCCCATCGCCCGGTTGGCCGACGTGATCGCCGGGTACTTTGTGCCCGGGGTGATGCTCCTGGCCCTGGGGGCGGGCGGGACCTGGCTCTGGGCAGGGGCCGGGACCGAATTCGCCCTGGAGATCTTCGTGGCGGTGCTGATCATCGCCTGCCCCTGCAGCCTGGGCTTGGCCACGCCGGCGGCCATTATGGTGGGCACTGGCCGGGGCGCCCAACTGGGGGTGCTCTTCAAGAGCCCCGAGGCCCTGGAAGCGGCGCACCGCCTGGACACCATCGTCCTGGACAAGACTGGCACCATCACCGAGGGCCGGCCAGTGCTGACCGAGGTCATCCCCCTGGGAGCATGGCGGGAGGAGGAACTCCTGCGCTGTGCCGCTGCAGTGGAGCAGGGCTCCGAGCACCCGCTGGCCGCAGCGGTGGGCGAGGCGGCCAAGACCCGGGGGCTGGCTCTGGGCCGGGTGGCGGAGTTTACCGCGGTTCCTGGCCGGGGCGCCAGGGCCCGGGTGGAGGGCCGGATGACAGTGGTGGGCAACCCGCAGTTGCTGGCTGCCGAGGGCGTCGAGCTGGATTCTGCGGGGCTGGCGCGGGCTGCCGCCCTGGCCGAGGAGGGCAAGACCCCGGTGTGGGTGGGGGTGGAAGGCCACCTGGCCGGGATGCTGGCCTTTGCCGACGTGCCGCGCCCCACCAGCGGGGCGGCCATCGCCCAGCTCAAGGCGGCCGGCCTGCAGGTGGTGATGTTGAGCGGCGACCACCGGCAGACCGCCGCGGCCATCGCCAGGCAGGTGGAGATCGAAGAGGTGTACGCCGAGGTGCAGCCGGCCGAGAAGGCCGAGGTGGTGCGCCGTCTGCAGACCCGGGGGCGGCGGGTGGGGATGGTGGGCGACGGGATCAACGACGCCCCGGCCCTGGCCCAGGCCGAGGTGGGCATCGCCATCGCCGCCGGGGCGGACGTGGCCATGGAATCGGCGGACGTGGTGCTGATGCACAATCGCCTGGGGGAAGTGGCCTGCGCCATCCGCCTGAGCCAGGCGGTGATGCGCACCATCCGCCAGAACTTGTTCTGGGCCTTTCTCTACAACACCGCCGGCCTGCCCGTCGCCGCCGGGCTGCTCCACCTATTCGGCGGCCCCTTGCTGAATCCCATGCTGGCGAGCATGGCCATGGCCTTCAGTTCGGTCTCGGTGGTGGGCAACGCCCTGCGATTGCGCCGCTTTGTGGGGTAGGCGGCGCGTCGGGGAGCGACCCATTCCGGCCTTTCTCAAGGCGCGTCCCGCCGCACCCCAACGTATGGGGTGCGGCGCCGCCTGCGCGGGGCGGCCCGGTAGCCCGGCCCCCGCAACACCATCTATATGGTGTTGCGCCCCCTCGCTCGCTCTGGCTCCGCTACTCCGCCCCTCCGCCACGCGGACTTCCCTTCCCAACCACCCCCCGAGAAAGGCCTGCAGGGTCTACTCCCCGCCGCTTTGTCGTAGGCCTCCCCTTTTTATATCTTAGCTGTATTCTAATAGGAGTGGGTATGGCCAAGACCATCCTGGTGATCGGGGCGTTTGATACCAAGGGGGCCGAATTCGCCTTTCTGCGGCGCCAGATCCTAGAGTTGGGGCACCGAGTGCTGATGGTGAACACCGGGGTCATGGGCTCCACTGATCTTTTCCCGGTGGACGTGGAGGCGGAGGCAGTGGCGCGGGAGGGCGGGGCCCAACTCGAAGCGCTGCGCGCCAAGAAGGACCGCGGCGAGGCCATGAAGGCCATGAGCCAGGGGGCGGCGCTGCTGGTGAAGAAACTCTACGACCAGGGCCGTTTCGACGGGATCATCGGCATGGGAGGCACCGGCGGCACCAGCGTGGTCAGTGCGGCCATGCGCGGCCTGCCCCTGGGCGTGCCCAAGGTCTGCGTGTCCACTGCCGCCGCCGGGGACACCTCGGCGTACGTGGGCACCAAGGACATCGCCATGATCCCCTCCATCGTCGACGTGGCCGGCCTCAACCGCATCTCACGCCCCATCTTCGCCCGGGCTGCCGGCGCCATCTGCGGCATGGCTGCCGCTCCGGTCCCGGTCCCGGCCGACGAGCGGCCCATCCTCGTGGCCTCGATGTTCGGCAACACCACCACCTGCGTCAACGCCTGCGCCGCAGCGCTGGATGCGCGAGGCTACGAGGTGCTGGTCTTCCACGCCACCGGCACCGGGGGCAGGACCATGGAGTCGCTGGTGGCCGAGGGGCTGGTGGACGCGGTGCTCGACATCACCACCACCGAGTGGGCCGACACCCTTTGCGGCGGGGTCTTCGACGCCGGCCCCGAGCGCCTCAGCGCCCCCGGCCAACGGGGTGTCCCCCACCTGATCGTGCCCGGCTGCGTGGACATGGTCAACTTCGGCCCCCTCAGCACGGTGCCCCAGAAGTACCGCGAGAGCGAGCGATTCTTCTACGAGTGGAATCCTGCGGTGACCCTGATGCGCACCAATGCCGAGGAGAACCGCCGGATGGGGCGGATCTTCGCCGAAAAGGCCAACCAGGCCAAGGGGCCGGTGGCCTTCCTGCTACCCCTGCAGGGGGTGTCCATCCTCGACGGCAGGGGCCAGCCCTTCTGCGACTGGGAGGCGGACCAGGTCCTGTTTGCGGCGCTCAAAGAAGATCTCAAACCGGGCATCCAGGTAGTGGAGCTGGACCACAACATCAACGATCCCCAGTTTTCCGCCAAGGCCGTGGAAATGATGCTGGAATTGATCGGGCAAAAAAAAAGAGGAGCGCCATGAGCGAGAAGAGAACCTTTGTGCAGAAGGAGGACGTGGAGACCCAGGTCTTCGACTGGGGCCGGCTCTCCTGGCTGTCCGAGCCGCAGGTCACCGCTGCCGAGCGCTTCAGCGCCGGGGTGGTGCGCCGGGAGCCAGGGAGCCAGGCAAGGGCCATACCCGCCACAACCATCCTTACAGCGAGGAGATCCTCTACGTGATCGCCGGCCAGGGGCTGCAGATGGTGGAAACAGCACGGGGCGTGGTGGAAAAGGAGATCGGGCCGGGCACCCTGGTCCACATCCCCACCGCCGCCTATCATTCCACGGTAAACACCGGCACCGAGACCATGGAACTGCTGGCCATCTATGCCCCCTTCGGGCCAGAGGCCGAATTGCGCAAACTGCCCGGGGTGGAAATCGAACCCCCGGCGTGCCAGCACTGAGGGGGCGGGTCATGGGATTCACCAGGGAGCAGGTGCTGGAGCGGCTGCGCCGGCAGATCGAGGCCGGGGTGCCCATCATCGGGGCCGGGGCCGGCACCGGGATCAGCGCCAAGTTCGAGGAAGAGGGCGGGGTGGACCTGATCGTCATCTACAACTCCGGGCGCTACCGGATGGCTGGGAGGGGGTCCCTGGCCGGGATGATGCCCTACGGGGACGCCAACACCATCGTGGTGGAGATGGCCGCGGAAGTGCTCACCATCGTCCGCGACACCCCGGTGCTGGCCGGGGTCTGCGGCACCGACCCCTTCAGGCAAATGGAGCTTTTCCTCAAGCAGATCGCGGCCCTGGGTTTTTCCGGGGTGCAGAATTTTCCCACCGTGGGCCTGATCGACGGATTCTTCCGCCAGAACCTGGAGGAGACCGGCATGGGGTACGGCCCTGAGGTGGAGATGATCCGCACTGCCCACCGGCTGGGCCTGCTGACCACCCCCTATGCCTTCAACCCGCAGGAGGCCGCGCGGATGGCCGGGGCTGGGGCCGACGTGGTGGTGGCCCACATGGGCCTGACCACCAAGGGCTCCATCGGTGCGTCCACTGCCCTGACCCTGGAGGAGTCGGTGGGGCAGGTGCAGGCCATCTGCGACGCGGCCAGGGGGGTCAATCCAGAGGTGATCGTGCTCTGCCACGGCGGGCCCATCGCCATGCCAGAGGACGCCGAGTATGTGCTGCAGCGCACCCGCGGGGTGAACGGTTTCTACGGGGCTTCGAGCATGGAGCGGCTGCCGGTGGAGACCGCCATCGTCGAGCACATGAAGAAGTTCAAGGCGGTCCGTTTCTGAAGAAGGGGATCGGGGTTATGATCGAGATCAAAATCGGCGGCATGAGCTGCGAAAACTGCGCCCGCCACGTGCGGGAGGCCCTTTTCAAACTGGAGGGGGTGCAAAAAGTCTCGATAAATATAGAGGGGGGCCAGGCCCTGGTGGAGGCGACCGGGGCCCTGGACGAGGCAGAGATCCGCGAGGCCATCGAGGAAGAGGGGTACGAGGTAAAGGCCATTTCCAGGGGTTGAAGGCATGCTCCCCCTGCGCAAGGTGGAGGTCAAGCGCCTCTTCCGCGAGGCCGCCGCCGCGCACCCGCCCCGGGCGGAGCTGGCTTTTCTGCTGCAGAGCCTGGAGGACCCCCTCAACGTGGGGGCCCTGTTCCGCATCGCCGATGCCTGCGGGGCCTGCGAATTGGTCTTTGCCGGCTCCACCCCGGCACCCCCCCGTCCCGAGATCGAAAAGACGGCCCGGGGCCACGAGCGCCGGGTGCCCTGGCGCCGCATCCCGCAGGTCGAAGTCGCCCTGGAGACCCTGGCCGGTGAGGGGTATCAGCTGATCGCCCTGGAGACCGCCCAGGGGGCCCGCTGTTACCTGGACTACCCCTACCCCGCCAGGGTGTGCCTGGTGCTGGGCAATGAGAGCCGGGGGGTGTACCCCTCCACCCTGGCCCGCTGTCAGGGGGCAGTGTTCGTCCCCATGTACGGCAAGGGCCCCTCGCTCAATGTCCACGTGGCCGCGGCACTGGTGGCCTACCAGGCACTGTTGGGGGTGCGGCCTGCAACGCAGTGAGCCTCTAATCGCAAGGGTGAGCGCATTATGTTAGTGATTGCCGGCTATGTGATCGTGGTATGCAGCGTGCTGGGGGGGTACTTATATGAGCACGGCCAGCTCAAGCTGCTCTTTCAGCCCCATGAGTTGCTCATCATCTTCGGATCGGCTGTCGGCGCCCTGCTGATCGCCAACGGCCCCAAGGTGCTCGGCGCCATCCTCAAGGCCCTGCCCACCCTGCTGCAGAGTTCCCCTTACAACAAGGACCGCTACACCGAGGTCCTGATCCTGATGCACGACATCTTTGTGACCACCCGCCGCGAAGGCGTGCTGGCCCTGGAGCAGCACATCGAGAACCCCGAGAAGAGCGAATTGTTCCGCGCCGTGCCCTCGGTGTCCTCCGACCACCACGCGGTGGAGTTCATCACCGACTATTTGCGCCTGGTGATCGGCGGCAACTTCGACGCCATGCAGTTGGAGAACCTCATGGACATGGACATCACCTCCCACCACGAGGAGGCCGAGCTGCCGGCTACCGCACTGAACCGGATGGCCGACGGCCTGCCGGCCTTCGGGATCGTGGCGGCGGTGATGGGCGTGGTGCTCACCATGTCCTTCATCGACGCGCCCCCCAAGGTGCTGGGAGAGAAAATCGGCGCGGCACTGGTGGGCACCTTTCTGGGCGTGCTGCTCTCCTACGGCTTTGTCGGTCCCCTCGGCGCCCTGCTGGAACTGCGCGCCAAGGAATCCACCAAGTTCTTCGAGGCCATCAAGGTGTGCCTGATCGCCTCGCTCAACGGCTACGATCCGGCCACGGCGGTGGAATTCGGCCGCAAGATCCTCTACTCGGCCGACCGCCCCTCCTTCAAGGAGATGGAGAAACACCTCAAACGGAAGAAGGGCTGATCCATGTCAGACAGCAAGGGCGGGCAGCGACCCATAGTCATCAAGAAGGTCAACAAAGGGCACGGCGGGCATCACGGCGGGGCCTGGAAGCTGGCCTACGCCGACTACGTCACCGCGATGATGGCCTTCTTCCTGCTGATGTGGCTGATCAACATGACCAGCGCGGCCCAGAAGCAGGGCCTGGCCGAATACTTCCGGGACCCCTCGAAGGTCTCCCTCTCCGGGGGCAGCGGCACCGGCGACCGGACCAGCCTGATCCCGGGCGGGGGCGAGAGCATCACCCGCGAGATGGGCCACGGCAAGAAGACCGACACCCGCAACAAGCAGAAGGAGGCGGAGCAGCTCCAGCAGCTGAAGCTGGAGCTGGAGCAGATGATCAAGCAAGAGCCCCAGCTGCAGCAGTTCAAGGAGCAGTTCAAGGTGGAGATCACCGAAGAAGGGCTGCGCATCCAGATCGTCGACCAGGAGAAGCGGCCCATGTTCAACCTGGCCAGCTCCCGCATGGAGTCCTATGCCGGCGAGCTGCTCCAGCGCATCTCCCCGCTGATCAACGATCTGCCCAATACGGTCAGCATCACCGGGCACACGGATGCCCGGCCCTATACGGGAGGGATCGCCGGGTACAGCAACTGGGAATTGTCCGCCGACCGGGCCAACGCCGCCCGCCAGGCCCTGGTGGCCGGCGGCCTGAAGGAGGACAAGATGCTGCGGGTGGTGGGGGTGGGGGCCAGCATCCCTTACAACAAGGAGGATCCCTACGACCCTGCCAACCGGCGCATCTCGATCATCGTCATGAACAAGGAGAGCGAGGAGGCCGTGTTCCACAGCGCCCAGGTCCAGTCCTCAGAGGGCAAGGAGCCCGCCAAACCCAGGGAAAGGCGCTGACTTGGTGGCCGCGCGGCGGTGAAAGGGCTGCTGGCCAGGCCCCTGGCGAGGGCCGCCCTGGCCCAGGGGGGGGCCCTGGGCCTGGTCCTGCTGGCGCGGTGGGCCGGTTGGAGGCCGGACCTGCCGGTGCTGCTGGTCCTGCACGGCGGCCTGGCCCTGCTCTTGAGCGCCTGGCTGGGCCTGCCCCGCTGGTGGTGGCCTTTCCAGGCCCTGTGCCTGCCTGCCGCTCTGGTCCTGTTGCGCCTCGAACTGCCTTCGTGGGTCTATCTGCTGGTCTTCCTGCTGCTGCTGCTGATCTGCTGGAACGCGGGCGGCGACCGGGTGCCCCTCTACCTGTCGAGCCGGGCTGCCTGGCGCGCAGTGACCCAACTGCTGCCGGCCGGTCCTTTTGCCTTTGTCGACCTGGGATGCGGTCTGGGGGGGTTGCTGGGATTTCTGGCCAGCCAGCGGCCAGAGGGCCGCTTCTGCGGGGTGGAATCGGCGCCCCTGCCCCTGCTGGCCAGTTGGCTGCGCCTGAGGGGCCGGCCCAACTGCCAGGTGCGGCGCGCCGATCTGTGGGAGGTGGGGTTGGCGGAGTTCGGGGTGGTCTACTGCTTCCTGTCGCCCGAGCCCATGGCCGAATTGTGGCGCAAGGCCCGGGCCGAATTGCGGCCGGGGG
>JACPJE010000089.1 GCA_016187725.1 Candidatus Latescibacterota bacterium | reverse complement strand
CATCCTCTACGGCCAGATCAGCGCCGATTTGGCGGCCACCAGCGGCATCCACACCGCCGAGGACGTGCTCAAGGTGCTGATGGCCGGCGCCAAGGTGGCGATGATGGCCTCGGCCCTGCTCAAGTACGGCTCCGGCCACGCCGCGCAGCTCTTGCACCAGATCAGGGGGTGGATGGAGGAGCACGAATACGAGTCAGTGCACCAGCTCCAGGGCAGCATGAGCCAGCGCCACTGCGCCAACCCCACGGCTTTTGAACGGGCCAACTACCTCAAGGCCCTCAGCACCTACCTGTAGGAGACGCGGCATGGCCTTTGTCATCACCCCCCCCTGCATCGACCTGGACCACGAGGTCTGCGGCCGGGCCTGCATGGAAGTCTGCCCGGTCAAGTGCATCTACCCGCCCGAAGAGACCCGGCTGCCCGCCCACCGGCAGCGCGAGATGCTCTACGTGCACCCCTACGAATGCGTGCACTGCGGGGCCTGCGTGCCGGTCTGCCCGGTGGACGCCATCTACGCCGAGGATGAGGTGCCTCCCGGCTGGAGCGCGTACATCGAGGTCCACGTCGCGGCCTTCGAGTCGGGCTGCGGCGAGAGCAAGCCCTGCCCCTACGGGCTGGCCTGCCCCTATCCCCGCTGGAAGCGGGAGCCCAAGAAAAAGGCCGACCGCGTATGAATGCCGACCTCACCGGCGAACTGGTCTACCTCTTCGCCTTCTGCCTGGGGGGCCTGGCCTTCGCCGCCATTCCCTTCGCCATCGTCTGGTTGGTCTCGGCGCGCCACACCCGGAACACCGCGGACAAGACCGGGCAGTACATCGAGTGCGGCATCGAGCCCATCGGCGACGCCTGGATCCGCTACAGCGCCGTGTACTACCTGTACGCGCTGGTCTTCGTCGCCTTTGCCGTGGACGTGCTCTACCTGGTCCCCGTGGCCCTGGTCTACGACCGGCACTTCGCGCAGCGCGACTTCGTCGAACTGCTGATTTTTGTCGGGATCCTCTCGCTGGTGATCGTCTACGCCTGGAAAAAGGGTGTCTTTGCATGGAAACGCCAGAAGACTACTCCAGCATCGTGAAGTTCGCCAGGCTCGACCAGTTGCTGGACCTGGGGCGCGCCAATTCCCTGTGGCCGCTGACCTTTGGCCTGGCCTGCTGCGCCATCGAGATGATGGCGGCCGGGGCCTCGCGCTTCGATCTGTCGCGCTTCGGCGCCGAGGTCTTCCGGCCCTCTCCCCGCCAGGCCGACGTGATGATCGTCGCCGGCACCATCAACAAGAAGATGGCCCCGGCGGTGAAGACCCTCTACGACCAGATGCTGGAGCCCAAGTGGGTCATCGCCATGGGCAACTGCGCCATCTCCGGGGGCCCCTTCGTGTACCCCGGCCAGTACGCGGTGATCGAAGGGGTGGACAAACTCTTCCCGGTGGACGTCTTCGTCCCCGGCTGCCCGCCCCGCCCCGAGGCCCTGATCGAGGGCATCCTCGAACTGGAGGAGAAGATCACCGGCAAACGCCGCTGGCCCAGGGTGGAACCCCAATGAGTCCGACCCTCGAAGCACTCGCCGAGCGCTGCGCTGCGCTCTTCCCGCCCCCCGCTGCGGTGCAACTGATGGACTACGCCAAACGCGGCTTCCACCTGGACCTGGGCGTGGAACCCGGACAGGTGGTCGAGGCCGCCCGGCTGCTGGACGAAGAGGGCTTTGCCATCGACACCATCACCGGGGTGGACTGGATCAAGGAAAGTCAGTTTGAGATTGTCTACGACTACTACCACCCCCTGCGGGGCTGGCGGGTGGCAATGCGCACCCGCGTCGCCCGCGACAACCCCGAGGTCCCCACCATCAACGCCGTGTTCCCGGGCGCCAACTGGCACGAGCGCGAGACCCACGACTTCTTCGGCATCCGCTTCATCGGCCACCCGAATCTGGAACCCTTGCTCCTGCCCGAGGACGCCGACTACCACCCGCTCAGGAAGGACTTTGTCGCGTGAACACCGCCACCTTCTCCCGCAACGGGACCCCCGCCGAGACCTTTGTCATCAACCTGGGACCCCAGCACCCGGCCACCCACGGGGTGCTGCGGGTGAAACTGACCATGGACGGGGAGTACGTGATGCGGGCCGAGCCGGTGTGCGGGTACATCCACCGCATGCACGAGAAGATGGGCGAGAACCGCACCTGGGCCCAGTTCCTGCCCAACACCAGCCGCATCGACTATTTGTCGGCAATGGCCTACACCCACGCCTTTGTCGCCGCGGTCGAGCGGGGCGCCGGCATCGAGGTGCCCCCCCGCGCTGAATATCTGCGCGTCATCACCTCCGAACTCAACCGCATCTCCAGTCACCTGGTCTGGTTCGGGGCCTTCCTCCTGGACCTGGGCGGTTTCACCCCCCTGCTCTACGCCTTCGACGACCGCGAGCAGATCCTGGATCTGTTGGAGGGGGTGACCGGGGCCCGCCTGACTTATTGCTACTACCGCTTCGGCGGCCTGTGCAACGACGTGGACGACGACTTCATCCGCGGCACCCGCGCCTTCGTCGCTCGCATGCAGCCCCGCTTCAAACTCTACCGCCAGCTGGTCACCGAAAACGTCATCCTGCGCAAGCGCCTGGAGGGCATCGGCCCCATCAGCGCCGAGCAGTGCCGCAAGTACGGGGCCAGCGGGCCGGTGAGCCGCGGTTCCGGGCTGGCCTACGATTTGCGGCGGGCCGAGCCCTACTCGGTGTACCCCGAATTCGACTTCGATATTCCGGTCTTTCCCGAGGGCGATTGCCTGGCCCGGTACCTGGTGCGCATGGAGGAGATGAGGCAGAGCCTGCGCATCATCGAGCAGGCCCTCGACAAGCTGCCCGAGGGGCCGGTGGTGGCCGAAAAGGTCCCGCGCACCATCAAGATGACCCCGGGCGACTACTGCTTTGCGGTGGAAGCCGCCCGCGGCCGCTTTGCCCTGCGGGTGGTCAGCGACGGCACCGATACGCCCTATCGGGTCAAGCTGCGCACCCCTTCCTTCTCGAACCTGAGCCTCTTCGAGGAGACCAGCGCCGGCATGATGCTCCCCGACGCCCTGGCGCTGATGGGCAGCCTGGACCTGGTCATCCCCGACATCGACCGGTGAGCGCATGAGCCTGCCCGAACCTTTTAGATTACTCCTCTTCCTGGTCGGCCTGATGGCCTTCGTCGCCCTCAACGCCGCGTACCTGGTATGGGTGGAGCGCAAGGCCGCCGGCCGCATCCAGCGCCGGCCCGGGCCCACCGAGGTGGGCTGGGCGGGCCTGCTGCAGCCCATCGCCGACGGCCTCAAGCTGCTCTCCAAGCAGTTCATCGTCCCGCCTGGCACCGACGCCCTGCTCTTCCGCCTGGCCCCCCTGCTGGTGATCGCCCCGGGGTTGATGTGCCTGGCCCTCATCCCCTTCAGCGAAACCCTGGTGGCCCTCGACGTCGACGTCGGCCTGCTGATGATCTTCGCCTTCGGCTCCATCAACGTGCTGGCCCTGATGGTGGGCGGCTGGGCCTCGCGCAACAAGTACGCCATCATCTCAGCGGCCCGCGTCGTCTCTCAGGACATCGCCTACGAGATCCCCATGCTGCTGGCGGCCATCACCCTGATGATGGTCACCGGCACCCTGGACCTGGGCGAGATCGTCGCGCTGCAGGAGGGCCCCTTCTGGCACTGGAACCTCTTCCGGCTCGACCTGAATCCATTGATGCCCATCACCTTCCTGATCTTCTACACCTGCATGCTGGCCGAGACCAACCGCGCCCCCTTCGACATGGCCGAGGCCGAAAGCGAACTGGTGGCCGGCGCCTTCACCGAATACGCCGGCATGGGCTTCGGGGTCTTCTTCATGGCCGAGTACGCCAACATCGTGGTGGGCTGCAGCCTGATCACCGTGCTCTTCCTGGGCGGCTGGCAGAGCCCCTTCGGCGCGTACTCGGGGCTGCTCTGGTTCCTGCTCAAGCTCTATTTCCTGGTCTTTTCGGTGATCTGGGTGCGCTGGACCTTCCCCCGCACCCAGTTCTACAACCTGCTCAACCTCTCCTGGAAGATCCTCATCCCTATCTCGCTCTTCACCCTGATCCTGACCGCCGCGGTGATGAAGGTCGTGTAGATTATGAAGAATCCGCTCAAGGAAGTCGCCACCGGGCTGGGCAGCCTGTTCATCGGCATGCGCCTGACCCTCGACCAGTTCTTCAGAAAAGATGTCACCGTCCAGTACCCGCACCAGTCGCTGGAGATGCCCCCCCGCTTCCGCGGCCACATCGAACTGGTGCTCGACGAGGAGACCGGCAAGGCCGCCTGCATCGCCTGCAAGCTGTGCGAGAAGGCCTGCCCCAGCGATTGCATCGCCGTCGAGGGGGTCAAGCCCGAGGGCAGGGGCAAGAAGGTGGTGACTGAGTATAAACTCGACTTCACCCGCTGCAGCCTGTGCGCCGCCTGCGTGGAGGCCTGCAAGAGCGAGGCGATCCGCTTCTCCAAGGAATACAACCTGGCCGGCCGCAACAAGGAGGAGTTCTTCATGGACCTGCTCAAGCGCCTCGAGGACAAGTCCAAGAAGGAGGCATCCCAGCCGGATGCCGCGCCCACGCCGATCCCGCCCGCCACCGCAACCGAGGAGGCCCCCCCGTGAATCCCATACCAGGGGCCGAGCGCATCGCCGAAGGCATCTTCCTCCTCTGCGCGGCCATGACCGCCGCCGGAGCGCTGATCGCCGCTCTTTCCCGCCGCATCATCCGCGGCGTCTGCGGCCTGGCCCTGTGCTGCCTGGGCCTGGCCGGCCTCTACTACTTCCTGCACAGCCCCTTCCTCGCCCTCATGGAGGTGCTCATCTATGTGGGGGCGGTGTGTGTGACCATCGCCTTCGCCATCATGCTCTCCGAGCCCGACGAGCCGGCCGCCCACCTCCCCCGCCGCATTTCCCTGCGCTGGGGAGCCCTGGCGCTGGTGGTGGGTGCGGCGGTCTTCGCCGGCCTGCTCAAACTGGGCCTGGGCCAGCCCTGGCCGCCGGCCCCGCAGCGGCTCAACGACGGTTCGGTCAAGGCCATCGGCCTCTCGCTCCTGACCACCTACAGCGTGCCCTTTGAACTGATCTCCCTGGTCCTGCTGGTCGCCATCCTCGGGGCCCTGGGCATCGCCCGCACCGGAAGGCAGCGCGCATGAGCCTCTATGCCCGCCCCGAGATCTACCT
>JACPJE010000088.1 GCA_016187725.1 Candidatus Latescibacterota bacterium | reverse complement strand
TCGAGGTGGTGGTCTTTGCCAGCCCTTCGAGTGTGGCCCACTTTTGCGCGGTGCTGGGCTCCGAGCGCGCCCGCCAGGTATTGGGGAAGGTGGTTATCGCCTGCATCGGGCCGACCACGGCCAGGGCAGTGGCCGAGTTGGGGCTGAGCGCGCAGATCCAGCCTTCGGAGAGCAGCGTGCCGGCCCTGGTGGAGGCCATCTGCGCCCATTACCGAGGGCCGGCGCAGTGAAGTATCCCCCCGGCAAACTCCCCCACGGTGAACTGGCGCGGCTCTTGCGCCGCTACACCGACGCGCATCCGCGCCTGGTGGTGCCGCCCGGGCTGGGGGTGGATGCAGCGGTCATCGAGATGGGCGACCGCTACCTGGTGGCCAAGACCGATCCCATCACCTTTGCCGCCGACGAGATCGGCTGGTACGCGGTGCACGTCAACGCCAACGACGTCGCCGCCATGGGGGGAGAGCCGCGTTTCTTCCTGGCCGCGGTGCTGGTGCCCGCTGACCAGGCCACCCCGGAACTGGTGGAATCCATCTTCCGCTCCATCCACGAGGCAGCCCAGTCTCTAGGGGTGGCGGTGTGCGGTGGCCACACCGAGATCACTACGGGAATCAAACAGCCCATCGTGGTGGGGCAGATGCTGGGCGAGGTGTCCCCTCAGGGGCTGGTGCGGCCCTCGGGCCTGCAGGTGGGGGACGCGATCTTGCTGACCAAGGGGCTGGCCATCGAGGCCACGGCCCTCATCGCCAGGGAGCAGGGCGAGGAATTGCGGCGGCGAGGATATGGGGAAGACCTGCTGACCCGTTGCCGCCATTTCCTGCGCGAGCCGGGCCTGAGCGTGGTGCGCGACGCCCGCATCGCCCGCCAGGCCGGCCGGGTGCACGCCCTGCACGATCCCACCGAAGGGGGGGTGGCCACCGGGTTGATGGAGATGGCGACGGCGGCAGTGGTGGGCCTGGAGATCTGCGCCGACGAGTTGCACCTGGCCCTGGAGAGCGAGCGGCTCTGCGCCGAGTTCGGCCTGGACCCCCTGGGGGTGATCTCCTCGGGGGCGCTGCTCATCGGCTGCGCGGCGGCGGATGCACTGAAGATCCGGGAGGCGCTGGAGCGAGAAGGCATACAGGCAGCGCAGATCGGTGTCGCGCGGCCGGCTGGGTTCGGGCTGCAGTTGCGGCGCGGGGGAGCATTGGAACCCCTACCGCGCTTTGCGGTAGACGAGATCACGCGGATATTTTGACAGCGGCGGGGAGTAGACCCCGGAAGCCTTTCTCGGGGAGTGGTCGGGAAGGGAAGTCCGCGTGGCGGGGCGGCCGGGTAGCGGAGCCAGAGCGAGCGAGGGAGAAGGACGCGCCTTGAGAAAGGCTGAAGTGGGTCGCTCCTCGACGCCCAACGGTAGACAGGATACTATGCTCAAAGCCGTGCTCTTCGACATGGACGGCACCATCACCCGGCCCCACATCGACTGGGCCGAGCTGCGGCAGCGGCTGCAGGTGCCCGCCGGGGTGTCGATCATGGATTACATCGAAAGCCTGCCCCCACCCCGACAGGAGCAGGCCAGCGCCGTACTCGAAGCGGTGGAGATGGAGGCGGCTACCGAGGCGGCGCTCAATCCAGGTGCTGCCGAGCTGCTGGTTCAGTTGTGCCGGGATGGGTTGCGGCTGGCGCTGATCACCAACAACCACCGCCGCGCCATGCAGGTGGTGGTGGAGAAGTTCGGCCTGGACTTCGACCTCCTGCTCAGCCGCGAGGACGCGCCGCTCAAGCCGGCCCCCGATCTCCTCCTCCTGGCCCTGGAGCGCTTCGGCTGTACACCGGCTGAAGCCTGTTTCGTGGGCGATGGCCGTTACGACCGGGTGGCCAGCGAAGCGGCCGGAGTGTTCTATATCCACCTCGATCCCCAGGCTCCGGCCGAGGGGCTCACGGTGCCTTCGCTGGGGGAACTGCGCACCTGCCTGCGAGAGGCGGGGCTGCTGGACGGGACTGCGGGGGATTGACACTCGGCACCCGCCTGCTTACTCTTCCAGAAACCCACGGGAAAAGGCCATGCCCTTCCGCACCCTCTTCGACTTCCGCCTCTCTACCTGCCTGATCTATGGCCCCGGCTCCATACAGCGGCTGCCCGAGTTTCTGCGGGCCGGGCAGAAGGCCCTGATCGTCACCGACCAGGGACTGCGGGCCGCCGGGGTGGTGGACAAGGTGATCGGGGTGCTCGAAGCGGCCGGCATTCCCTGGGCCTGTTTCGACGAGGTGCTGGGCAATCCGCCGGCCAGTTGCGTGCAGGCCGCGTACCGCCGCTACACCCGCGAGAAGTGCAGCATCATCATCGGCCTGGGCGGGGGCAGTCCCATGGACGTGGCCAAGATGGTGGGGGTGCTGGCCAGCCACGGCGGGCGCGTGGAGGCGTACCTGGGGGCCGGCAAGGTGCTGCGCGACCTGCCGCCCCTGGTCTGCGTCCCCACCACTTACGGCACTGGCAGCGAGATGACCCCCTTCGCGGTGCTCAACAATCCGAAGACCAAAAATAAAGACCCCATCATCAGCTGGAAGATCGCGCCCCTGGCCGGCATCCTCGACGCGGAACTGTGTGTGGCCCTGCCCGCCTCTGTGGGCGCGCCCACCGGCATGGACGCCCTCACCCACGCCCTCGAATCCTACGTCAACCTGATGGCCACCCCCATCACCGAGGGCCTCGCCTTGCAGGCCATCGGCCTGGTGGGCCGCAACCTGCGCCTGGCCTGCGCCAATGACCGCGAATTGGAGGCCACCCAGCAGATGCTGATCGCCAGCGCCCTGGCGGCGATGGCCTTCTCCCAGACCCGGCTGGGCAATGTGCACGCCATGTCGCATGCGGCCGGCGGGCACTTCGAGATCCACCACGGCCTGGCCAATGCCATCCTCCTGCCCTACGTGATGGAGTTCAACCTGCAGGCGCGGCTGGAGAAGTTTGCCCTCCTCGCCGGCCTCCTGGGGGTGGGTACTGCGGGCATGAGCACCCGCCAGGCCGCCGAGGCCGCGGTGGAGGCCGTGCGCCAGTTGAACCGCGACCTGGGCATTCCCGCCAGGCTGGGCGAGGCAGGGGTCAAGGCCAAGGCCATCCCCTCGATGGCCAGGGTCGCCATGACCAGCGGCAATATCGCGGTCAATCCGCGCCGGACCACCCTGCGGGACATGGAGCGGCTCTTCGCCGCCGCTGTTTGAGCGGGTGCATGGAGCGTGATCCTCGAGCGCATGCACCTGAAGGGCAAGGTGGCCCTGGTCACCGGTGCGGGCGTACGTGTTCCTGGCTTCGGACGCAGCCAATTACATCACTGGCCAGCTCTTCCCCGTGGACGGGGGCTGGCTGGCCGGCTAAACACGGAGGTATCCCATGACCTTTCCCCGCATGATGCGGGTGCGCCAGCACTTCGACGCGCCCACGCTCAAAGATATCCCCGCCGCTATCCGCCAGGAGATGGCCGGCCTGGACCTGTCGCGCCTCAAGGCCGGCCAGAGCGTGGCCATCAGCGTGGGCAGCCGCGGGGTGGCCAATATCGCCCTGATCATCAAGACCCTGGTCGAGGAGCTGAAAAGGCGCGGGGGCAAGCCTTTCCTGGTGCCGGCCATGGGCAGCCACGGGGGCGGCATCGCCGAGAACCAGCGGGGCATCATCGAAGGCTACGGGGTCACCGAGGAATACACCGGGGCGCCGATCCGCGCCAGCATGGACACCGTGCAGGTGGGTGCCACCGATGATGGGGTGCCGGTCTTCTTCGACAAGCACGCCTACGAAGCCGACCATGTAGTAGTGGTGGGCCGGGTCAAGCCACACACCGATTTTGTGGGCGAGATCGAGAGCGGCCTGCACAAGATGATGCTCATCGGCCTTGGCAAGCACCGCGGCGCCACCCTGTACCACCAGGCCATCGTCCACTACAGCTTCGACCGCATCATCCGCTCGGTGGGCCGGACAGTGATCGAGAAGTGCAAGGTGCTCATGGGTCTGGGCATCGTCGAGAACCCCTATGACCAGACCGCCCTGGTCAAGGGCGTGGCCCCGGAGGAATTCGCCGAGCGCGAGAAGGAGTTGCTGGTGCTGGCCCGCAAGTGGATGCCGCGCCTGCTGCTGGAGCAGATCGACCTCTTGATCGTCGACGCCATCGGCAAGAACATCAGCGGGGCGGGCATGGACACCAACTTGATCGGCCGCAAGTTCAACGATCACAGCGCGGCGGAGAAGGAGTTCCCCAAGATCACCCGCATCTTCGTGCGCGATCTGACCGAGGAGACCCACGGCAACGCCTCGGGCCTGGGCCTGGCCGAGTACACCCACCAGCGGGTCATAGCCAAGATGGACCGGGAGTTCACCTACATCAACTGCATGACCGGCAACCACCCCTCGGCCGCGTCCATCCCCATCTACTACGACACGGACCGCAAGGTGCTGGAGGCGGCCCTCAAGACCGTGGGCCTGGTCGAGCCGCCCCAAGCCAAGGTGGTGCGCATCCGCGACACCCTGCACGTGGGCGAGATCCTGGCCTCCGAGGCGTACCTGCC
>JACPJE010000102.1 GCA_016187725.1 Candidatus Latescibacterota bacterium | reverse complement strand
GGGGGACGATCATGCCGTAGGTTCCTCGCGCCCGCAGGCCCAGGGCGGCGGAGAGGGCGCCGTGGACCGGGCGCAGGGCTCCGTCGAGGGACAACTCGCCCACCAGGGCAAAGTCTGTCAGGCGCTGGGCGCGCAGCTGCCCGGAGGCGGCCAGGATGCCCACGGCGATGGGCAGGTCGAAGGCCGAGCCTTCCTTGCGGATATCGGCGGGGGCCAGGTTGACGGTGACGCGGCGGCGGGGCCACTCGTACCCGGCGTTGCGCAGGGCGGCCATGACCCGCTCCTTGCTCTCGCGCACCGCGCTGTCTGGCAGGCCGACCACGGTGAAGGAGGGCAGCTGCCGGTCGGTGTCCACTTCGACGTGGACCGGATACGCGTCGATCCCAAGGGTGGCGGCGCTGAGCACTACAGCGGGCATAACAAGCCTCCAAGGGGCGGCGGGTAGCGAGGCCACCAGGAGGCGGCGGGAAACAACGGGAAAAACCTCCGGGGTCGTCTCCCCGCCGCTGGCAGGTTGGCTGGGGTATACGCAAGAGGTGTGCCAGCAGTTTTACGAGAGGAGTAAAGGCCCGCCAGAGGAAGAGGGTGTTACAGGGCGGTTACACAGGTGTACCCTTTTGGGGTCTGCCGCTGCGGAGAGGGTTGGCCGGCGAGTAGGGGGTGGCGGGGGCGTTGCGGACCTTCAGCCACGAGACATAGGGCGAGCCGCCCTCGCCGGCGCTGGCAAAGTCGCAGAGCCGCAGCTTGCGGCCGTCGGCGGCCCGGTACTCGGCCAGCACCATGGGCGGCAGCTCCGGCGGGCCGGACAGCAGCCGGCCCTTCAGACCCCGGGCATCCAGCTCAGGCAGTTCGTCGGGATCCATCTCGTTGAGCCGGCAGTCATAGGTGAGCAGGAGGGGCCCGCGGTACACCGAGGTCCGGCCGGCGCACTCCTGCTCGCCGGCCCAGTAGTGCAGCGACATATCCAGGTCCAGGTCCACCCGGTCGCCCCGTTTCCACCTGCGGTCCAATTTCAGATAGGTTCCCGGCTGGACCTGGCGCAGAGGCGCGCCGTTGAGGCGGACCCGGGTCTTGGCCGACCAGTAAGGGATGCGCAGCTTGAGGGCGAACTGGGCGGCCTTGGACGGGGTGACGCGCAGCCCGATCCGCCCGCTGCGCGGGTACTCGGTTTCCTGGGTAAGGCGCACCTTGCCCCAGGGCAGTTGGGCCTCAAATTTTGAGGGACCGTACCAGTTGAGCAGCAATCCTTCCTCGTCGCCCATCAGGGCCCACTCGCCGATCAGGCCCAGGCCCCGCGGGCCGTTGACGCTGCAGCAGTTCAATTCGGGGCTGCCCTCGCGGGCCTGGAAGACGATCTCGTGGGCGCTGGCCTTGCGCAGCCCGTCCATGGGGGTGTTGTAGGTGACCCAGCGGCCGGTGTGGGAGTGCAGGCCGAGGATGGAGTTGAGGGTGGACAGCTCCAGCTCGTCGGCCACCGCCGAAGTGCCGGTGAGGCGCAGCATCTCAACACTCATGGCGGCCCAGGCGATAGTACAACAGGTCTCGATGGCGCCCGGGTGGTAGGGGTTGCCCTGGGCCTGCTCGCCCGAGGAGAAGCCGCCGTTGTTGTGGCGGTCCAGCTTGACGATGCTCCACCAGTGGTGCTCAAAGGCCCGGCGGTACTGCTCCTCGCCGGTGAGCCAGTAGAGTTCCACCAGCCCCATGATGGGGTGCAGACTCTCCCAGCGCGGCTTGGGGGTCTGGTAGAACTCCCTGCCGGCCAGGCCGCTGTGCAGGTAGTCGCCGGCCAGGGGGCTGCCCTCCGGTCCGAGGGCGGCGAACTCCTCGGCGATCTGCAGGGCCAGGGCCAGGTGTTGCTGGGCGCCGGTGCGGCGGTGGAGCAGGCACAGGGAGTGGATCACCGCCAGGTTCATCTCCGTGCTGCCGGTGTCCACCAGACGGGGGGTTTTGGGGCCGAGGAATCTGTCGCAGAGCAGGTCGCCCATGCCCCGGGCGCAGGCCAATGCCTTGCGGTCACCGCCCTCCTCGTGCCACAGGAGCAGGCCCAGCATGAGGTGGTAGTGGCCCCAGGCGTCCCAGGTGAGGCCCTCCTGCCCCATGACATTGGGCGCCCTTCCGGTGAGCCGGCTGGCGAGGGGCCAGGGGCCCAGGTACCCGTCCTCGGCCTGGAGCGCGACCAGGCGGCTCACAAAGGCGGCGATGGCCTCCCGCAACTCTGGGTCGCCGGTGAGGCGCAGGATCTGCACGGCGCTGGTCAGGTACTTGCCGGCGAATTCGCCGGCCCAGGGCACCAGGTTGCGCCGGGGCAGGCGGTCGCGGTCGCGGAAGATTTCGAGCATGGCCGGGTTGGCGTGCGGGGCCGGCTTGAGCCATTGGGCAGTGACGCCCTGCAGGTAGCTGGCCAGGGTACCGCCAAAGTCATAGGTGGTCTGGGGAATGCGGTGACAACAAGGGGTGGGCATGGGGAGTCCTCCGGGTATCCAGGATGTTTTGAGGAATATAATTAGCGCAATACGCCGCCGGGTGCAAGCATCCGGTTCCAGGCTTGTAAAATCCAGGGCATCGCCCTATTATTTAATATTTAGTATTTTAGGACACCAGGCGGGGGAGGCGTCCATTTGTCAGACAGTGTCTTGACCCTGATCGCCGAATCCGGGCCCGTCGGCAAAGGGGTGATGCTGGTGCTCTTGCTCTTCTCGGTGATCTCGTGGGCCATCATGGGCCAGAAGTACGCCGACTTCAAGCGCATTCGGGAGGAATCAGCGGCCTTTATGAAGTTGTTCCACTCCGGAGCCGACGCCGCCGAACTCTACCGGCAGGCAAAAACCATGAAGGGCGCGCCGGTGTGCGGCCTGTTTTTCGCCAGCTACGAAATGGTGTACCGAGGCCGGGGCTGGGGCGGCAGCCGCGAGGATCTGTGGAAGGCCGTGGGAGGGGTGGCCGGCGAGCTGCTGGGACAGCTCGAAAAGAACCTCGCCTTCCTGGCGACGGTGGGCAACGTGAGCCCCTTCGTGGGCCTCTTCGGCACGGTGTGGGGGATCATGGATTCCTTCCGCAGCATCGGCCTGCAGCGCTCGGCCAACCTGGCGGTGGTGGCCCCGGGCATCGCCGAGGCCCTGATCGCCACGGCCGCCGGCCTGGTGGCGGCCATCCCGGCGGTGATCGCCTACAACCATTTTCTGGGCCGCGTCGAGGCCACCCGGCGCGAGCTGGAGCGCTTTGCCGGGGAGATGATGGGCATGCTCCAGGGGGGCGGGCGGGTATGAGCTTCGGCGCGGGGCACCGGGGCCGGCGAGCCCTGTCGGACATCAATGTCACCCCGCTGGTGGACGTGATGCTGGTGCTGCTGATCATCTTCATGATCACCGCCCCGGCCCTGTTTCAGCAGCTGGAGGTGAACATCCCCAAGTCCACCGTGGGCCAGGCCGAGGCCGCAGAAGGGCTGGTGGTCACCCTCAAGGGCGACGAGATCTTCATCGACAAGGAAAAGGTGAGCCTCAAGGATTTCGACGTGCGTTTTGCCGCGGCCCGGGTGCGCCTGGGCGAGCGGGCGGTAACCCTGCAGGGCGATGAGCAGGTGACCTACGGGCGGGTCGTGGAGGTGTTGGCCCGGATCAAGGGCGCTGGAGTGGACAAAATGGGGTTGGCGGTGGAGTTGGTGAAGGAAAAACCCAAGAGCCGGTGAAGCGCAGATGAAAAGGGCGGTGCTGATCTCGCTGACCGGGCACCTTCTGGCCCTGGCCAGTTTTGCCATCGGGTTCAGCCGCATTGGCCCGCCGCCGCCTCTGCCCAGCAGGATCCACAACGTGGATCTGGTGAGGATGCCGGGCGAGCAGCAGCGCAGCCGCAAACCCAAGGGGGAGAACAAACCCTCGCAGATGGTCCCCAAGACCGAGACGGTCAAGGCCAAACAGCGCAGCGGCCAGAAGGTGGATACTGCCCCCTCCACCGAGGCCATGTCGCCCAAGGGGACCAAGAAGCCGGCGCGCACGGCCAAGCAGCAGCCCAAACCCGAAGTGCAGAAGGGGGGCGGCGCGCAGAACAAGGCTGGAGGATCGCTGCGGCTGGATCAGGAGTTCGAGTACGATGACTACCTGGCAGATATGAAGGCGCGCATCGAAGAGGCCTGGCGCCAGCCTCTGGTGGGCCCCCACTCAGGGGTATTGAAAACGACCATATTCTTTACTATCCTAAAAGACGGGTCCATCGACGAGCGGCGGGTGGAGGTTTCCTCCGGGGACAATACCTTCGACCGCTCCGCGCGCGACGCAGTGGTCGAGGTGGACCCGCTGCCAGCTTTGCCAGAAGGGTTTAAGGGCGATCAGCTTGGGGTGTATCTGGACTTTACGGAAAACTAGTTGGGCAGCGATCTTCTGGCTGGCAGTCCTGAGCGCCCATGCCCAGACCCCGCCGGCCGCCGCTCCTCCCGATACCCAGGGGATGCCCTCGGTGGTCCACCTGAGCATCAAGGGCAGCGGCCGCCTGCTCCCCCTGGCCCTGCTGGATTTCAGCCGGGAGAGCGCCGACCCGGAGTTGAAGCAGCGGGCTGAGATGGTCTCCACCTTTCTGGGAGACGATCTGCGCAATGCGGGCCGCTTCGAGGTGCTCAGGGATTCGCTGCAGGTGGACAGCACTGGCTGGGGGCCGGTGCTGGAACGCTGGTCCACGGCCGGGGTGCGCGCCCTGGTCCGGGGCGCGATGCGGCAGCGGGAGGGGCGCACCGAACTCTTCGCCACCCTCTACCGTCTGCCGGACCAGCGGGTGCTCATCGCCAAAGGATACCCCGTCGACCAGGGAGAAGCCCTGGAGGCGGCCCACCGGCTCAGCAACGACATTGTCTATGCCCTGACCGGCCAGCGGGGGATCGCCTTCACCCAGATCGCCTTTGTCTCCCAGCGGCGGGGCGACAAAGAGATCTACGTCATGGGATACGACGGGTACGATCCCCGGCCGGTGACCAATGACCGGGGTATCAACTACTCGCCCGACTGGTCGCCCGATGGCCGACAGGTGGTGTATTCTTCGATGCGCAGCGGGCGCTGGGAACTCTTCGCCGCGGATCTGGTGGCCGGGGTGAAAACCCCGATCCGCACCCCTTCGAACATGAACACGGCGCCGGCCTGGTCGCCCGACGGGCGGCGGATCCTGTTTTCGATGAACGGCGAGAGCAACATGGATCTCTACACGGTCACGGTGCCGGGGTGGCAGCTGCAGCGGCTCACCGACCACCCCGAGGCCGACACCGAGCCGGCCTGGTCGCCCGACGGCAGGCAGATCGCCTTCACCTCCGACCGCACCGGGCAGCCGCAGGTGTATCTGGTGAACGCCGACGGCTCGGATGCGCGCCGGCTGACCTGGGAGACCGATGCGTACGAGGGCTCACCGGCCTGGTCGCCCGACGGCAAGCGCATCGCTTTTGTGCGCCGCGGCTTTGACCTTTTCGATGTGTACGTGGTCGAGGTGGAAGGCGGCACGCCGGTCCGCATGACCTCAGGCGGCAGCAGCGAGAATCCCTGCTGGTCGCCCGACGGGCTGCAACTGGCCTTCAGTTCCAACCGGACCGGCAGCTACGAGATCTACGCCATGAGCTGGGACGGCAGCAATCTGCGGCGCCTGACCTATGGAGGAGAGAACATCCTGCCGGCCTGGTCTCCCCTGTCAGCCGGAGACCATTAGGTTTCAAGTCTTTGCACAAGGAGGTAGTGTCGCGCATGAGAACGCCGTATCTTTCCACGCACCTGGATTCCCCTACCACTTCAAAGAAAGGAAGCACTATGCGCAAATTCCCGAGGTTCACCAAACTGCTCCTGGCCGGCAGCATCGCCGCTGCCAGCTTCCTGGCCTATGGCTGCGGCGGCAAGCCCGTGCAGCAGGCCATGCAGAGCGAGATGGACAAGGCCAAAGCCGACGCCGAGGCCAAGGCCAAGGCCGAAGCCGAGCGGATGAAGGCCGACGCCGAAGCCAAGGCCCGCAAGGCCAAGGACGACATGGAAGCCAAGATGAAGGCCGAGACCGCCGCGGCTGACGAGGCCCGGATGAAGGCCGAGGCCGAGGCCCGCGCGGCCCGCGCCTACGAGGCCACTTACTTCGACTACGACAAGTCGAACATCCGCGACGACCAGAAGGCGATGCTGGCCCAGAACGCCGACAAGCTGAAGACCAATGCGGATGTCAAGGTGACCCTCGAAGGCCACTGCGACGAGCGCGGCACCGCCGAGTACAACCTCGCCCTGGGGCAGAAGCGGGCCGACAGTGCCAAGGCCTTCCTGAGCAAGGCCGGGGTCGCCGCCGACCGCATCAAGACCCTCAGCTACGGCAAGGAGCGGCCCGCCGATGCCGGCCACAGCGAGGCGGCCTGGGCCAAGAACCGGCGCGTCGAGATCGTCGCGGCTCCCTGAGGTCTGGGACCATGCGCCTGAGCCCCCTGCTCCTGGGGCTGGCCTGTCTGAGCGGGGCCGGCTGTGCCCAGCAGGTGTCCCTCAAGAGGATGCATCTGGACAATCAGGAGCTGTCCAGGAAGGTGGTCGCCCTGGACAGCCTCCTGCGCGCCCGGGAAGCCGAGGACGAAAGGCGGTGGATCGAAGAGTCCACCGACGGCGATGAACTCAAGAAGCAGGTGCAGCAGGTGCAGGCCAGGCTGGACGACGTGGCCAGGCGGCTGGCCGACCTGGCCAAGGATCTGGAAGCCGTGCGGCTTTCCAGCGGCAGCAAGGGGCGCCCCGCCGCGGGGCGCCCCGCCGCAGCTGCGCCGGCCGATGCAGGCAAGGATCCCCAGCCCTTGCTGCTGGCCGACCCCCAGGAATTGTACAATCTGGCCTTCAAGGACATGGAGGCCGGCAACTACGCTCTGGCCATCACCGAATTCTCCCAGGTCCTGGACAATTTCCCCCAGAGCGAAGTCGCCGACAACGCCTGCTACTGGCTGGGCGAGTGCTATTACGCGCAGAAGGATTTCCCCAAGGCCGCCGAGGTCTTTCAGCGGCTGGTGAAGGACTATTCCAAGGGAGATAAGGTGCCCGGCGCCCTGCTCAAGCTGGGCTATGCCCTGGCCGAACAGAAGGAGCAGGCCAAGGCCGCCGCGTCGCTGCGCGAAGTGGTCGAGAAATACCCTGATTCATCGGAAGCCAAGCTGGCCAAGGAAAAGCTCAAGGCCCTGGCCCCCCCCGCCAAGAAGCCGGCGGGCAAGCGGCGGTGAGTGGAGCCGGTGGGAGAGAGTTCATCCTGCGGGCGCGCAAGGCTCCCACCTCTCCCGCGTTCTCCCTGGACGACCTGGCCCGGGCCGGCCACCTGGAAATCGCGGCCCATTGCGTGGCCAATGCCCTGTTCATCTCCGGGCAGATCCGGCCCGCCATTGCGGTCCACCTCGTCCTAGAAGGCGCCCCGGCCCCGCCCCGGACCCTCCGCCTGGAGAGCGACACCCTCTGTTCGCTGGGCGGGTTCGACGAGCGTTCCATCTGCCAGCTGGTGCAGCGGGCCTTGCAGGCCGGCCGTCCCCTGCAACTGGGCGAGGAACTCCAGGTGGACAGCGGGGTCTTCATCGCCAAGCGGAGTTTCGAACAACTGGTCAGAGAGAAGAGCGCTGCCGCGCCCCTGTACTACCTGCAGCCCCGGGGCGAGGATATCCGCTCCCTGGAGTTTTCGCTGCCGGCGGTTTTTGTCTTCTCGGACCACCTGTCCATGCCCAAGAAGACCGACAAGTACCTGGCCCGCCTGGGCGCCCGCTCCCTGTCCGTGGGACCCCGGCGGCTCTTTGCTTCGCAGTGCATCGCGCTGGTCCACAACGAACTGGACCGGCAGCGGCTGTGAAGCCTTCAAGCGGAGGCGCCTCATGCTGGGCAACATCTCCATCATCAGTTCGGGGCTGGCGTTGAGCCAGCAGCGCCTGGAAGCCTCGGCGCACAACACCGCCAATCTCAACACCCGGCCGGCGGCCGTCCTGCGCGTCGAGGCGCACGAGGGCCCCCAGGGCGGGGTCGAGGGGGAGGTGGTCGCCGGTGATGGCCCGGCCAGCCCGGTGGTCGAAAGCGTGGAGCAGCTCACGGTCAGCCAGCAGGTGGTGGCCCTCAAAAAGGCGCTTCAGGCCCAGTCGGACATGGTGGGCCAGCTGCTGGATCTGGAGGCCTGAGGCGGCATTTTTCCAGCCGTATATCCGCGATGCTCAAGGGTCGGCGTTTCACCCTGCTGCTCATCCCCGAAGACGGGGACCGGACCTTCGAATACAAGCTGTCCCGAGCCACCCTGTGGTTCTGGGTCGCGCTGGCGGTGGTGGCCCTGCTGCTGCTGGTGGTGGGGCTGAGGGCCACTTCGCAGGTGTACAGTCTCGAGAAGAAGGTGGCGCGCCTGGAAAAGGAAAAGGAAACCCTGGGCGACCAGATGGACCAGATCGAGGAACTCGAACAGGTCCTCCTGCGGCTGCAGCGCAGCAGCCGGCAACTGCACCTCATCCTGGGCGAGGGCAATGCCCTGGAGGCTGCCTCCCAGCCCAGCGCCGGGCACACCGGAGTCGATCAGTACGTCTCTTCGGGAGACCGCCTGCGCTGGGGCCGCCTGCGCGCCCTGCCCAGCCTGTGGCCGGCGAGCGGCCTGGTAAAGCGCCCCTTCAGCCCGGAGTTTCAGGCAGTGCTCATCGCCGTCCCGCCCCAGAGCCTGGTGCGGGCCAGCGCCGCCGGTCAGGTGGTGAAGGCCGGCTATGAGGAGCGCCTGGGTCACCTGGTGGTGCTCGACCACGGCAACGGCCTGGTCAGCCAGTACGGGTACAACCAGATGCTGCTGGTTCAGCCAGGGCAGCAGGTCCAGAAGGGCCAGCCCCTCGCCCTGTCGGGCCGTTCAGGCAGCGCCGACAGCCCGGGGCTGTACTATGCCGTGATCGAGAACGGCAGATACCGGGACCCCCTCTTGTACAGGTTGTGGCTGTGAGCGCTGGCCGCGAGCCCAGGGAGCCAGCTGCCGGCCACACGGTGATCGGGCGGGGCACGGTACTGGAGGGGGTGCTCAAGATGGAGCACAGCCTGCGCATCGAGGGTACTGTGAAGGGCGAGCTGGTCGCTTCCAGTTCGCTGGTGGTCAGCCCCCAGGGAGAACTGGAAGCCGGGCTCATCGAAGTGGGAGAGGCGGTGATCAGCGGCAGGGTCACGGGAAAATTGCGGGCCAGGGTGCGGGTCTACGTGTCTGCCGGAGCGGTCTTCCACGGCAGCGTGGAGACTCCCCAGCTGGTGATCGAGGAAGGGGCGGTCTTTGTGCAGGCCTCCCCTCCTGCCAGGAGCGGGTGAAGCCTCAGGCAGCGGGCGGCGAATAACAAAAAAAGGCGCGTGGTCTGTCACCGACCACGCGCCTTCTGTATGCTCAGGGCATCAATACATGTCGCCGCCGGGAGGGGTGGCGGGCATCGGCGGCTTCTCTTCGGGGATCTCAGCCACCAGGGCCTCGGTGGTCAGCAGCAGGCCGGCGATGCTGGAGCCGTTTTCCAGGGCGATGCGCGAGACCTTGGCCGGGTCGGTGATGCCGGCCTTGACCAGGTCTTCGTACTGCTCGGTGCGGGCGTTGAAGCCAAAGGCGCCCTTGCCTTCGCTCACCTTGTTGACGACGATGGCACCTTCGAAGCCGGCGTTGGCGGCGATCTGGCGCAGGGGCTCTTCGAGGGAGCGGCGAATGATAGTGACCCCGGTGGCCTGATCACCTTCCAGTTTCAGGGTTTCCAGGGCTTTGCACGCGCGGAGGAAGACCACGCCACCACCGGGGACCACCCCTTCCTCCACCGCGGCGCGCGCGGCGTGCAGGGCATCCTCGACCCGGGCCTTCCTCTCTTTCATCTCGGTCTCGGTGGCGGCGCCCACGTTGATGACCGCCACGCCCCCGGCCAGCTTGGCCAGGCGCTCCTGCAGCTTCTCGCGGTCGTAGTCGGAGGTGGTCTCGTCGATCTGGCGGCGGATCTGGGAGACCCGGCCCTTGATGTCGGTGTTCTTGCCGGCCCCTTCGATGATGGTGGTGTTGTCCTTATCCTGGACGATGCGCTTGGCCTGGCCCAGGTCCTTGAGGGTGACGTTCTCCAGCTTGAGCCCGGTCTCCTCGGAGATGACCCGCCCGCCGGTGAGGACGGCGATATCTTCGAGCATGGCCTTGCGGCGGTCGCCGAAGCCGGGGGCCTTGGCCGCGGCCACCCGCAGGGTGCCCCGCAATTTATTGACCACCAGAACCGCCAGGGCCTCGCCCTCGATGTCCTCGGCGATGACCAGCAGCGGCTTGCTGAGCTGGGCCACCTTGTCGAGCACGGGGACCAGGTCGCGCACCGCGGAGATCTTCTTGTCGTAGATCAGCACGTAGGCGTCCTCGAGGGCCGCCTCCATGGTGCCCTGGTCGGTGATGAAATAAGGCGAGAGATAGCCGCGGTCGAACTGCATGCCCTCGACCACCTCGAGGGTGGTGTCGGTGCTCTTGGCTTCCTCGACGGTGATGACCCCGTCCTTGCCGACCTTGTCCATGGCGTCGGCGATGAGTTCGCCGATGGCCGAATCGTTGTTGGCGGAGGTGGTGGCGACCTGAGCGATCTCCTCGTGGGTCTTGACTTCCTTGCTCATCTTCTTGACTTCGCCGATCACCACTTCGACGGCCTTGTCGATGCCCCGCTTCAGTTCCATGGGGTTGGCCCCGGCGGTGACGTTCTTGAGGCCCTGGCGGAAGATGATCTGGGCGAAGACCGTAGCGGTGGTGGTGCCGTCGCCGGCCACGTCGCTGGTCTTGGAGGCCACTTCCCTGACCATCTGTGCCCCCATATTTTCATAGGGGTCCTTCAATTCGATTTCCTTGGCGACGGTGACGCCGTCCTTGGTGATGGTGGGAGAGCCGAACTTCTTGTCGAGGACCACGTTGCGGCCCTGGGGGCCCAAGGTGACCTTGACTGTATCGGCCAGCTTATCCACCCCGCGCAGGAGCGCATCGCGGGCTGAAACGTCGAACTGAAGCTGTTTGGCTGCCATGCGAAAAACCTCCTAACAGGTTGTTATAGTGAATCTTGAGGTAATTAGCACTCAAAAGAGCAGAGTGCTAAAATTTTCCGATCCGAATTTTTAATATAGCGCGACATCCAGGATCGCACAAGAGGAAAAATGAATAAGGGGCTGAGGTGCTGGGCCGGCCGGCTCGAGTACCAGCAGGCCTGGGCCTGGCAGCAGGCCCTCAGGGAAAGCCGCCGGCAGCAGGCTCTTCCCGACCTCTTGCTGCTGGTCGAACACCCTCCCACCTATACCTGCGGCCGTTCCACCCGGCCCGAGCACCTGCCCGCCGCGCCGGTGGCGGCCCGCGCCGGGATCGAGGTGGTGCCCATAGAAAGAGGGGGCAGCATCACCTACCATGGTCCGGGGCAGTTGGTGGGCTATCCCATCCTCGCCCTGCACCCCCCCGAACAGGACCTGCACCGCTACGTGCGCCGGCTCGAAGAGGTGTTGATCCGCGCGCTGGCCGGTTTCGGGCTGCAGGGCCGGGCGCGTCCGGGGCTGACCGGGGTGTGGGTGGGGGAACAGAAGGTCGCCGCCATCGGCATCCACGTGCGCCATTGGATCACCATGCACGGCTTTGCCCTGAACGTGGGCCCTGATCTGGAATACTTCAGGGCCATCCAGCCCTGCGGCCTGGACAGCCGGGTGATCACCTCGATGGCCGCGCTCCTGCCAAAGCCGCCGGCCCTGGCAGAGGTGGCCGGCCAGGCGGGGAGGTGTTTTGCCGAGGTGTTCGGGGGAGACTGGGAAGAGGTGTCGGCGGCGGGGCTCAGCGCCCGGGTCCCGCTGCCCGGCGCGTTTGCCAGCCCGGAGCAAAGTTTCTAAGTTTTACCACCCGACCGAGGAGGATCAAATGGCTGAATGGGAATCCGCGCTGCCCGCCGGGGGCGAGCGCATTTCACTGCGCGAGGGCCGGCTTGCCGTGCCGGATCGCCCCATCATTCCCTTCATCGAGGGCGACGGCACCGGCCCCGATATCTGGGCCGCCTCGGTGCGGGTGCTGGACGCGGCCGTGAAACAGGCCTACGGCGGAGGGCGCCGGATCGCCTGGATGGAAGTGCTGGCCGGTGAAAAGGCTTTCAACACCACGGGCAACTGGCTGCCCGACGCCACGGTCGAGGCCTTCCGCGAATACCTGGTAGGCATCAAAGGACCTCTGACCACCCCCGTGGGTGGTGGCATCCGCAGCCTCAACGTGGCCCTGCGCCAGATTCTCGACCTGTACGTGTGCCTGCGGCCGGTGCGCTACTTCCAAGGGGTGCCCTCGCCGGTGAAGCAGCCAGAACTGGTGGACATGGTCATCTTCCGCGAGAATACCGAGGACATCTACGCCGGCATCGAGTTCCAGCACGGGGCCGCCGACACCGACAAGCTGAAGGCCCTGTTCAAGGAGCATTTCCCCAAGCTCCACCAGAAGATCCGCTTCCCGGACACCGCGGGGCTGGGGATCAAGCCGGTCTCGCAGGAGGGCACTGCCCGGCTGGTCAAGGCGGCCATCGACTACGCCATCGCCCAGGGCCGGCCCAGCCTCACCCTGGTCCACAAGGGCAATATCATGAAATTCACCGAGGGGGCCTTCCGCGACTGGGGCTACGAAGTGGCCCGCACCCAGTACGGCGGCCAACTCATCGACGGAGGGCCGTGGATGCGAATCGAGGCGGGGGGCCGGCAGCTGGTGGTCAAGGACGTGATCGCCGACGCCTTTTTGCAGCAGATCCTCACCCGCCCCGCCGAGTACTCGATGATCGCCACCCTCAACCTCAACGGCGACTACATCAGCGACGCCCTGGCCGCCTGCGTGGGTGGGATCGGCATCGCCCCGGGGGGCAACATCAACTACCTGAGCGGGCACGCCATCTTCGAGGCCACCCACGGCACCGCGCCCAAGTACGCCGGCCAGGACAAGGTGAACCCTGGTTCAGTGATCCTCTCGGGCGAGATGATGCTGCGCCACCTGGGCTGGGACGAGGCGGCCGAATTGATCGTCAAGGGGCTGGAGCAGGCCATTTCCAGCAAGGTGGTCACCTACGATTTCGCCCGGTTGATGGAAGGGGCCCGCCAGGTCAAGTGCTCGGAGTTCGGCACGGCCATCATCCAGAGCATGTGATGCCCAAAAAACTCACCCATCTGGATTCTCAGGGCCGGCTGCGCATGGTGGACGTGGGCGCCAAGCGGCAGACCCGGCGCCTGGCCCGGGTGCGGGGCGAGATCATCATGCAGCCGGAGACGGTGCGGCTGATAACCGAGAACAAGGTGGCCAAGGGCAATGTGCTGGAGGCGGCCCGGCTGGCCGGCATCCTGGCGGCCAAGCGCACCGGCGAACTGATCCCGCTGTGCCACTCCCTCAACCTGACGGCTGTGGACATCGATTTTGCGGTGGGCGAGGACCGCGTCGGGGTCGAGGTCCAGGCCCGCATCGCCGACCGCACCGGGGTGGAGATGGAAGCCCTGGTGGGGGCCAGTGTGGCCCTGCTGACCATCTACGACATGTGCAAGGCCGTGGACCGGGGGATGGTGATCTCGGCAGTGCGGCTGGTGGAGAAGAGAGGCGGGCGGAGCGGGACCTACCTGCGCCAAGGCGAAGGGTGAAAGCGCCTCAGCCCTTGGGGCGTTTGGGCGGGGCTGCCGACACTCCTTCCAGCCCGCCGCTGACTCGCATAATTTCGCCGGTGATCCAGGAAGCGGCCGGGCTGCACAGGAAGGCAACCGCGCGCGCGATGTCGATGGGCTCTCCCCAGCGCCCCAGGGGAATGGCGCTGCGGATGCGCTCGATCATCTGTTCCTCGTTGAGCCCCAGGCTCTGGCTGCGCTGGGCCATCACGGTGCGGTTGAACTCGGTGTACACCGGCCCCGGGCACACGGCATTGACCCGCACCCCGTAGGCGGCCATTTCCAGGGCCAGGGTCCTGGTCAGGCTGATCACCCCGGCCTTGGCCACGTTGTAGGCGACCACCAGGGCCGCCGGGTTCTGGCCGTTGATCGAGGCGATGTTGACGATAGCGCCCGACTCCTGGCGCTCCATGATCCTCCCGGCGGCGCGGCAGCAGTAGAAGGCCCCGGTCAGCGTGACGCGCAGCACCCGTTCCCATTCCCGATCGCCCAGTTCGACCAGCGGGGTCACGACCTGGCCGACGCCGGCGTTGTTGACCAGGATGTCCAGCCTTCCCCGCTGGGAAATCACCTGGTCGAAAAAAACCTTCACCTGATCGCTGTCGGCCACGTCCAGGTGCCCGGCCTGCACTGCCAGTCCCTGCTCCTGCAGGCCGGTGGCCGCAGCCCAGGCTTTCTCCTCCTGCAGGTCGGCGATGACCACGGCTGCCCCGTCGCGGGCCAGCTGCGCGGCGATGCCCAGGCCCAGGCCCTGGGCTGCTCCGGTGACCACGGCGATCTGGCCGCCCAGGTCGTGAGGAGAGGCGGAATCGGCATTCATGGGCGTATGCTCTCAGCAAAAGTGGAGTTATTTCTTCTTGGCCGCAGTCCCGGTTTTTTTGGCCGTGTTATCCGGCCCCGAGGGGACCTTGTCCCCTGCGGGGATTGGGATTTTATCCACCATCAGGATCTCGACCCGGCGGTTCTGACGCCGGCCCGCCTCGTCGGCGTTGGCGGCCAGGGGGCGGGTGTCCCCGTACCCCTTGGTGTACATGCGCGGCTTGGGAATACGGTGGTACTCGCTCAGGTAGGTCTTGATCCGCTCGGCCCGCTGCAGGGAGAGGGCCAGGGGCTGCCCTTTCTTGCCGCTGTTGTCGCTGTGGCCCTCGATGAGCACCGGGGCCTCGGGAAAGGCGCGGATGAAGCCGGCCATGTGGGCCAACTGGTCCTCCAGAGCCGGGGAGATCAGGGGGGTGTCGCCGTCGAAGTGGATGGTCTCCAGAGCCACCAGCTTGGGTTGCAGTTCGCAGTCCCGGTCCAGCGGATAGGGCTGCCGCGGGTCGAGGACGTTTTCCAGTTTGATCAGTCGCACCCAGGAGGTGTCCTGGGCCATGCTGTCCACCTGGACCAGGCCGATCACCAACCCGCCGTCAACCGCCGAGAAGATGCTGCCCTGCTGCACTCCGTCCCGGCTGCCCAGGTTCACCTTGGAGCGGCCGCGGCTGATGGCCACCTGGCGCTCGGTGGCCGAGCCGGGCACATAGGGTTGGACAATGCGGTAGCGGGCGGCGGGGCGCTTGGGGGGAACGGTGTCGGGCGCGGCCGGGACCCTGGTCCTGGTTTTGGGCAGGGGCGCCAGGGAAGAGTCGGCCGGCACTTTGACGGTGTCGGCGGCGGCGCGGGTGCTGTCGCCGGCGACCTTGGCCGCATGTTGCTGGGGGGCCGCCGCTGCCAGGATCACCCACAGCAGCACGGCCCACCCCAGGCAGACGCCAAAGTGGGGCGGACGCCGGAGCGGGGCGGGCAGGCGCATGGCGTTCTTCAGGAGTGGGTGCCAGCCAGTTTGAGGAGCACCGCCTTCTGGCTGTGGAGGCGGTTCTGGGCCTGGGCCATGACGATGGAGCGGGGATCGTCGAGCAATTCCCCTTCGATCTCGTAGCCCCGGTGGGCAGGCAGGCAGTGCATGATGCGCAGGTCCAGCCCGGTGAGCAGGGCCCGGTTGAGCTGGTAGGGCATGTAGAGCTGGAGCCGGCGCTCCTTCTCAGCGGCAAAGACCGGGTCCAGGAAATACTCCATGTCTATCCAGGTGTCGGTATAGACCACGTCGCACTGGGCCAGGGCGGCCCGCAGGTCAGTGGTGGCCGAGTACAGGCCGGCGCGCCGCCCCGCCTCGCACAACTCGGCGTCGGCGGCGGCCGGTTCGGGTTCGGGAGTCGCCACGGTGATCTTCATGCCCACCTTGAGGCCGGCGGCGATCAGGGAGTTGCAGACATTGTTGTGCGCCCCCACGTAGGTCAGGCGCACCCCCTCCAGCCGGCCCAGGGTCTCCTGGATGGTCTGCAGGTCGGCGAGGATCTGCAGGGGGTGGTAGCGGTCGCAGCAGCCGTTCATCACCGGCACGCGCGCCGTTTCAGCGGCGCGGCGCACGTCGGCGTGCCTGAGGAAGCGGACGGTGATGAAGTCCACGTATTCGGAGAGCACCCGGATCTCGTCGCCCAGATCGGCCAGCCCGAAGTTGGTGCTCCGCCAGTCGAGGTACAGGGCGCGTCCCCCCAGTTGGGCGATGCCGATCTCGCCGGCGCAGCGGGTGCGGGTCGAAGTCTTCTGGAAGAGCAGGGCCAGGGTCCGGCCGGCCAGCGACTGAGCGTCCCTGCCGGGATTCTGCCTGAGGGCGCTGCTGGTGTTCACCACCTCGAGAATCTGGGCGGGGGTCCAATCTTTGAGGGTGACCAAATGCACCTGGGGGGATCTCCTCAGAGGTGTTTTTCAATTTCGGCCAGCAACTGCCTGCGGACCTGCTGGACATCGCCTTCAAGGCGGCAGCCCGAAGCCCGGGCGTGACCGCCGCCGCCAAAGGCTGCGGCGATCTGGCGCACGTCCACGCGCTGGCGGGAGCGCAGACTGACGCGGTACCTGCGGGGGGTTTCCTCCTTGAGGGCCACCGACACCTCCACGCTCTGCACCATGAGCCCGTAGTTCACCACGTCGATATGGTCCATGCCGCCGTCGAGGTCCGCATGGCTGAGGTGGACGACGGCGACCCGGTCCCCGCAGTACAGTTGGAGGGACTCGAGGGCCCGGCCCAGCAGCTTGAGGACGGGCAGGCTCTGGTTGTTGAAGAGCCGGTCGGCGACCAAGTCGAGCCGGGCGCCGGCGCGCACCAGCTGGGCGCCCACCTCCAGGGTGGTGGGGGTGGTCAGGGCGTAGCGAAAGCCGCCGGTGTCGAAGAGGATGCCCATGTAGATCTGCTCGGCCACGGTCGGGGTGAGCTGAAAGCCCAGCGCCGACCCCAGGTGGTAGACCAGCTCGCTGGAAGAGCTGGATTGCGGGGTGGTCAGGTTGACGTGGCCAAAGGGCAGGCTGTCCTGGTGGTGGTCGAGAACCATGACCTTGGTGCCTTTGTCGATGTATTCCTCGATCCTGCCGATGCGCGTCAGGGCCGGGCAGTCCAGCACGACGAGGTGTTTGGACTTGGAGGCGGGCGGCTGGGAGTCGGCGGTTTCGATCTGTGCCCAGCCCTCGAGAAAATCGTACTGCGGGTTGGGCGGATCGGGCAAGACCACGGTGGCGCTCTTGCCCAGGCTGCGGAGAATGTTCTGCAGGGCCAGGCAGCCAGCCACGCCGTCGCCATCGCAATTGACATGCGAGGTGAGGAGAAAGCGCTTTCCGGAGCGCACAAAGGCGAGGGCTGCCGGCAGCTCAGGTAGGTCGATGAGGGATTTCTTGCGGGGCATGGGGTCCTGCTCGCAGGGTGGCACCCGCGTCAGCGGGCCGCTGGAGGACAAAGTGAATGCGCTCCGAGGCCTCGGAGCCGCGCGCGAAGGTGAAGCCGTCGAAGCTCCCCTGCAGTTCAAAGGGGCTGGCCTCGATCCGGGCAATGATTTCATCGACAGGATAGATGCGCTGCACGTGGCACTCCGCCAGCTCCGTTTCCCGGTTGTCGAAACGGATGTGGAAGCGGTTGAACTGCCGCCGCCCTTCGCGGTCGTAAAAGCTGTGCCGCCGGTAGCTGAAGCCTGGTCCCCGCTCCTCGTCGCGCACGTCGCGGAAGTGGCGGAGCGAGTTTTTCTCTGTACATATATCAAAAATAAAGAAATTCCCCGGCAATAGTATACTGCTTATTTCACTCAGGGCGCGGTCCAGGTCCTCGGGGGTGAGCAGATAGTTGAAGCTGTCGTAGAGGCACAGGGCCGTGTCGAAGGGCCCCAGGCCGGCCAGCTGGCGCAGATCGCGGTGAAAGAGCGGGATCTCCACCCCGGTCTGGGCCAGCCGCTGGCGGGCCACCTCGAGCATGGCGGCCGAAGCGTCCGCCCCGCTCACCTGCTGCCCCAGGCGGTGGAGTTCAAAGAGGGTGCTGCCCGTGCCGCAGGCCAGGTCAATCGAGTGCCGGGGGTGGTGGCCGAAGCGGGCGAAGAGGGCGCAGACGTGGGCGGCCCAGTCGGGGTAATCCACGTGGCGCATGACGTAGTCGTAGATGGCCGCCAGGCCTTCGTAGGGTTGGCGCTGGACCGCGTTCAAGGGCGCAGGTCCTCGTCGAAGCCGAAGGCCTGCGCTGCGGGAGCCCGACCTTCGACGCGGATGATCCGGCAGTAGCGCTGGCGTTCCTTTTTGGGCACCGGGTGATCGGGGATGGCCACGATTTCGGCCTCCAGTTCGCTGTCCGGGGCGCACAGGCGCAGCACTTCCCCCACCCTGACTTCCCGGCTGGCCTTGGCCGGTTGGCCCGCCACCCACACCTGTCCGGCATCGCAGGCGCGCCGGGCGGCGCTGCGCTGCCGGAACAAGCCGCTGTTTTTCAGGTACAGGTCGAGGCGGGCCATGGTCGGCAGCCGGAGCGGTTCACTTGCCAGGGGGGGGTGGAGGAAGCGAGGGCTGGTGGAGAAAATCCTCGGAGAGGCGCTCCTCGATGTGGATCTGCTGCCGATAATCCTCGATGAGGTGGCGCATGGCCGTTTCCAACCGCTCCTCGCGCACCAGGTTCTCGATGGTGGCCTGATCTTCGTTGATCTTGAGGAGATGGCCACTGTCTTCGAGGAAAAAGGGGGAGGAGATTTCGCCCAGCTTCAGTTGGCCCACGTAGGGCTGGATGAAGCTGGGCAGTTGGTCGGTGGACAGGACCTGCCACAAGCCGCCCCGCTGGGCGGAGGAGAGATCCTCGGAGTAGGTCTTGGCCAGCTGGGCGAAATCCTCACCGGTCTGGGCGCGCCGGCGCAGGTCCTCCAGCTGGGCGGCGGTGCGCTCGCGGTCCTGCTGGTCCATGGGGGCGCGGGCCAGGATATGGCTGGCGCAGACCTCGTCCTCGCGTTTTTCGCGCAGCTGGATGAGGTGGTATCCGTAGGGGGTGAGCACCGGATCGCTGACCTGGCCGGGCTTGAGCTGGCGGGCGGCATTCTCGAACTCGGGGACCAGCTGGCCGCTCTTGAAGCAGCCCAGGTCGCCCCCGTTGGCGGCGGTGCCCGGATCTTCGGAATAGCGGCGGGCCAGCTCGGCGAAGACTTCGCCGGCCTGCAGCTTCTGCCTGGCCTCCTCGATCTTGGCGCGGGCCCTTTCCAACGCCTGGGGACTGGGCTTCACCTCAATGCTGATCTTGCTGAGCGAGAGGCGCGGCGGCAGGGAGTCGCGGTAGGCCTGGCGGTAGGCCTCCACGTCCTTGCGGCCCACGTACAGGCGAAAGGCCAGCTGGTTGCGCAGTTGATCGGCCAGCAGGTTGTGGCGGATATCCTTGCGGTAGCGGTTCTTGAGCTGGCGTTCGCTGAGGCCGGCGCGCTCGAGCGTGGCATTGAGTTCGGCCGCCGGCATGCTGGTCTTGAGTTCCTGGAGCCGCTGGTTGAGGATGGCTTCGACCTGGGTCTCGTCGACCTGGAGGCTGTCCTTCTGGGCCTTGAGCACCAGCACGTGCTCGTCGATCATCTCCCCGAGGGCCTGCTGGCGCAGGCGGGCCAGCTCCTCGGGGCCGGGCTGCTGGCGGTAGCCGCGCTCCTGCAGTTCGAGCAGCACGCGGAAATTGACCTCGGACCAGAGGATGACCTGATTGTCGACCACGGCCACGATGCGGTCGAGCAACTCGGGGGTGGCTCCAGCGGGCAGCACTGCGCCAAGTCCCAGGATCAGGGCGAAACAACAGAGGGAATAGCGCATGTGTTTAACGAGCTTGCGAGGCGCCCAGTCGCCGGTCGTCGATGGCCCATTTCCTGGATCTCTTGAGCCGGACTAGCAGTTCCGCCAGGCGCTGTCGGTAATCCTGACGGACCAGGGTGTCGACGATCTGGGGGCGGACCTGGTCCAATTCCTTGATGGTGCCGGCCTCCTGGCGGTCGAGCACCTGGATGAGGTGGTAGCCGTACTGGGTCTGGATCGGCGCTGAGAGGGTCTTGAAGGGCAGGCCGCGGCAGGCCTCCCACAGGGCGGGGTTGTCGTCGGCGGAGAAATAGCCCAGATCCCCACCCTGCACCTTGGTCTCCTGGTCGAGGGAATGGAGGCGGGCCAGTTCCTCGAAGGAGGCCCCGTTGCGCAGGGCCTGGCGCTTGGCGGCGGCGTCGTTTTCGGTGGCCAGCAGGAGGTGGAGGGCGCGGAGTTCGGGTTTGGCGCGGCGGAAGTCCTCCCGGTTCTCCGCGTAGTACTGCTGGATGGACGCCTCGCTGACCTGGGTATCCTGGCCCTCGAATTCCGCGTTGAGCAGGGCGGCCACCAGCAGATCCCGGCGCGCCTGCTCCAGCAGTTGCTGGGTGCGGGGCTGCTGGTCCAGCCTGCGGTTCAGGGCTTCCTGGTAGAGCAGTTGCTGCTCCACCCACTGCTCGACGAACCGGGCCCTTTCGGCCGGCCCCTGGCCCACCCCCAGTTCGGCGGGCAGGAGGTTCTCCAGGTCGGCGACGGTCAGCACCGCCTCTTCGACGCGGGCCACCACCCCCTCCTGTTCCTGATTGGCGGAACAGGAGGTCAGCATGCAGATGCAGGTCAGCCGGAGGAAAAGGTGATGGCGCATTCGCATGATCCAAAAAAATAAAAATCGCAGGGGCGCATCGCGAAGCGCCCCTACCATCCAATAAAAAACCCTCCTGGCATCGCGCGGCCGCGCCGACCAGAGGGGCCCTCGTGCGAACTTAAAGATAGACCTTTCAGAGGATCTCCTGCAAGATATTTTTGGCCCGTTCCAGCCTTTCCTGTTCGTCGCCGCCGCCCACCTGGGCCTCGATGGAGAACTGCTCGCCGAGGTTGAATTCCAGCTGGGCCGGGCTTTTCTCGACCAGGCGCTGGATGTCGGTGCGGGCGGGCTGGAACTCGGGGGGCCAGACCAGGCGCAGGCGGGCCCGTTCCAGCTGGACCAGGACCACGCCCAGCTGGCGGGCCATCACCTTGATCTCCATCAGGTGCAAGAGCGAGCGGGTGGGGAAGGGCAGGCGCCCGAAGCGGTCTTCCATCTCCTCCTGGATGCCCAGCAGGTCCACCAGCCGGCGGGCGGCGGCCAGGCGCTGGTAGAAGGACATCTTCTGGTCGGCGTCCGGCACGTACTCCTCGGGGATGTAGGCGGTGGCGGCGATCTTGATCTCCGGTTCCACCGCTGGTTCCACTGCCTCGCCCTTGAGTTCGTGCATGGCCTCTTCGAGGAGGCGGCAGTACAGGTCGAAGCCCACCGCGGTGATGAAACCGTGCTGCTGGGCGCCCAACAGATTTCCTGCCCCGCGGATTTCCATGTCGCGCATGGCGATGTTGAAGCCGGAGCCCAGGTCGGCGAATTCCTCGATGGCCCGCAGGCGCAAGAGGCTCTTGCGGTTGAACTTCTTGCCCTTGGGCACCAGCAGATAGGCGAAGGCGCGGTCCTTGGCGCGGCCCACCCGGCCGCGGATCTGGTAGAGCTGGCTCAGCCCCAGGGCGTCGGCCCGGTTGACCAGGATGGTGTTCACCGAGGGGATGTCGATGCCCGACTCGATGATCATGGTGCAGACCAGGCAGTCGTACTTCTTCTCCAGGAAACCGTGCATGATCTGTTCGAGCTGGCGGGAGGGCATCTGGCCGTGGGCCACCGCGAAGCGCACCTGGGGCAACAGCTCCTGCAGGTAGTCGACCAGGCTGTGGATGGACTGCACGCGGTTGTGGACAAAGTAGACCTGGCCGTGGCGCTCCACCTCGCGCAGGACGGCGGCGGCAATGCGCTGCTCGTCGAAGGGGAGGATCTCGGTGTGGATGGGCAGGCGGTCCTGGGGCGGGGTGTTGATCACCGACATGTCGCGCGAGCCCATCAGCGCCATGTGCAGGGTGCGGGGGATGGGCGTGGCGGTGAGGGTGAGCACGTCCACCTGGCGCTTGAGCTGCTTGAGCCGCTCCTTGTGCCTGACCCCGAAGCGCTGCTCCTCGTCGACCACCAGCAGCCCTAAGTCGCGGAAGGCGACGTCCTGGGAGAGCAGGCGGTGGGTGCCGATGAGGACGTCGATCCGGCCCTGGCGCAGACGGTCGAGCACCTGGCGCTGCTGCTGGGCGGTGCGGAAACGGCTGAGCACCTCCACGATCACCGAGGAGTGGGCCATGCGCTCGCTGAAGGTCTGGAAGTGCTGCTGGGCCAGGATGGTGGTGGGCACCAGCACCGCCACCTGCTTGTGGTCGGCCACGGCCTTGAAGGCGGCGCGCACCGCCACCTCGGTCTTGCCGTAGCCCACGTCGCCGCAGACCAGCCGGTCCATGGGGTGGGGGGCCTCCATGTCCTGGCGCACCTCCTCCATGGTGCGCAGCTGGTCGGGGGTTTCCTGGAAGGGGAAGGAGGCCTCCAGCTCGCGGTGCAGACTGGTGTCGGCGGAAAAGGCGAAGCCGGGCAGGGCCTTGCGCTCGGCGTAGAGCTGAATGAGTTCGCCGGCCATCTTGAAGATCTCCTCCCGGGTCCGCTCCTTGAGCTTCTCCCAGGCGTTGCTGCCCAACCGGCTGAGGATGGGAGCCTGGCCTTCGTCGCTGGAGTACTTGCGCAGGCGATCCAGCTGCTCCACCGGGACGAAGAGCTTGTCGGCCCCCTGGTAGGCCACGCTGAGGCAGTCATGGGGCCGGCCGCCGATGTCGAGGCGCTGGATGCCCAGGTAGCGGCCGATGCCGTGGTCCACGTGGACCACAAAGTCGCCCCGCTGCAGGGTGCCGGCGCTGGGGATGGGGGCGGCGGCTTTGAAACGGCGGTAGCGGTAGCGGCGCTTCTGGCGGCTGAAGATCTCGTGGTCGTTGAAAAGGGCCAGCTGGGCCGCCGGATAGATAAAGCCCTGGCGCAGGGCGCCCAGCTCAAAGGCGATCCAGTCGTCGGCGAAGATCTCCTCCAGCCGGCTGCGCTGGCCCTGGGTCTCGCACATCAGGTGGAGGGCGTAGCCCTCCTGGCTGAGGCGGGCGAGTTCGGGGCGCAGCAGGCTCAGTTCCCCCTGGAAGTTGCGGCAGGGCTGGGCGCCGAAGCGCAGGGCCTCCCCGCCCCGGCCCAGGGGCGCGGGCAGCAGCCGGGCGCAGCACCCCAGCCGCTCCTCCAGCCAGGCGGCCTGGCGGACCAACAGCCCGGGGGGCATCAGCTGGTCGCGCTCGGCGTGGCGCTCGTACTCCTTGAGGGAAGGGGCCAGGGCCTTGTCGATGGCCTCCTCCAGTTCCTCGGGGGCCGGGCAGAAGACCAGGGGATCTTTCAGATAGTCGAAGAGACCCTCGCCAGGGCCGTAGAGCACCCCCATCCAGGTCTCGATCCCTTCGAGGGAGGCGCCCAGTTCCAGCCGGTCGCGCAGTTGGCTCAGTTCCATCTGGGCCTGGGCTTCGGCCTCGCGCAAACGTTGCAGATATTCGCCGTAGAAGAGGCGTCCCAGCAGCACCTCGCGGGCCGGCAGGAGCAGGGCCTCCTGACAGGTGCGCAGGGAGCGCTGGGTGCCCAGGTCGAAGTGGCGGATGGATTCGAGCCGGTCGCCGAAGAAGTCGAGGCGGAAGGGGTGCTCGGCACCCACCGGGTACACGTCGAGGATGCCGCCGCGCACACTGAACTGGCCTACCCCGTCCACGGTGGACACCCGCTCGAAGCCGGCGTCGACTAGGTGGGCGACCACCGGGTCCAGTTCCTGGGCTTGGCCGCTTTGCAACTGCAGGGTACCCAATTCGAGGGCGTGGGGGGGGATGAGGGGGGCTACCAGGGCCGGGGCCGGGGCCACGATGATGGTGGGCTCCCCGCCCAGCAGGCGGGCGGCGGTCTCCAGGCGCAGGCCGGTGATCTCCGGGGAGGGCGAACGCTGGTCGTAGAGGCCCACGTCCCAGGCGGGGAAATAGTGCACCACCTCCTCGCCGGCGATGGTCTGCAGGTCGTCGCGCCACTGCTCGGCCTGGTCCTCGTCGGGAGCCACCACCAGCAGGGGCCGGCCCAGGCTGCGCTGCACGTGGACCAGCAGGAAGGCCCCCAGGGTGTCGGGCAGGCCCTGTAATAAGATTTCGCTTTCGCCGGCCTGGAGGCGGCTGACCACCTCCCGGAAAGCGGGGGTCAGCGCGGTCTTGCGGGCGATATGGTCGAGGGAGTGGGCGGGGGTCATGGGCGCGGGTAAGAGGGACCGCCCCGGCCATGAGCCATAGACAGCGGTGGGCGGTGGCTGTAAAATAAAGGACGGTTCAGCACCGTGTCAAACAGGGGGCAGACCATGAGCGCGAGCAGCCATTTCTTTGCATACCTGTCGAGGATGAAGTTGATCCAGCGCTGGGGGCTGATGCGCAACACCTGCCCCGAGAACATCCAGGAACACAGCCTGCAGGTGGCGCTGGTCGCCCACTGCCTGGCCCTGATCCGCAACCGGATGCTGGGCGGACAGGTGGACCCCCAGCGGGTGATGGCCCTGGCCCTCTTCCACGAGGTGGGCGAGGTGATCACCGGTGACCTGGCCAGCCCGATCAAGTACTTCAACCCGGAGATCAAGGCGGCGTACGGCCGCATCGAGGAGGTGGCCAACCATCGGCTGCTGGGGATGGTGCCGGCCCCGCTGCGCGAGGAGTACCGCGCCCTGCTTTTTCCGGAGGCGGCCGATGGCGAGTGCCTGCAGTTGGTCAAGGCGGCCGACAAACTGTGCGCTTACCTCAAGTGCCTGGAGGAACTGAAGGCCGGCAACCAGGAGTTCTCGCAAGCCAGGGCGGCCATCGAGCGGGAACTGGGCCGGCTGGAGGTACCTGAGGTGGCGTACTTCGTGGAGCAGTTCGTCCCCAGTTTCTCGCTGACCCTGGACGAGTTGAACTGAGACGGCGGGGTGCGGCCTGCCGCGCGGCGGTCACCCCTGCAACAGCGCGGGATAGTTTTTTCGGCACCACGCGCGCAGGGCCTCCACGTCTTCGCGGGTGGCCGGCGGGTAGGGACCCCGGTTGCGCAGGCCGGCCTGCAGCAGATTGCCGGCCTGGGCGCCGGTCCGGTCGGCGGCGGTATCGGCGCAGCCGCGCGCGTTCAGTTGCAGGGCGAGAAAGCGCTGCAGGGCGCCCAACCGGGGCGAGGCTACCTGGAGGGCGTTCCAGTCCTGCCCCTGCAGGCGAGCCCACAGCCCCAGGACCAGGCGGGGCGCCCAGCCCATCAGCGAGCTGCAGCTGCCCCGCACCCCGCAGGGACCCAGCAGGGCCCACCACTGCTCCCCGGCAAAGACATTGACGAATTCGCTCAGGGCCTCGCAGCCCTCGGCTTCCAGCCCCACCGTGCCGGGGGTGGCGCAGACCATCAGGTAATTGGGCACCGCCTCCTTGATGGCGTGGTGCTGGTACACGGTCAGCACCTTCTTGGCCCGCAAGGTGTCGCAGATGGCCAGGGCCAGGGAGCCGGCGGCTTGGCCCACCTCTTTGAAGAAGGAGACCACCTGTTCCTCGCCCACCTCGGCCCAGAAGGGCAGGGCCACCAGCGCCGCGTCGGCCCCCACGCCGGCGGCGAACTCGGCCCGGCGCAGCGCCCCCAGGGTGTAGGTGGAGGTGCAGTCCACCATCGCCGGCTTGCCCTGGCCGTGGGCGGCCTCGACCAGGGTGTGGGTCAGGAGTTGGAATTCGTCGAATTCCACGGCGTAGGCCTCTCCCGAAGGGCCGCCGCTGTACACGCCGGGAGCGCCGGCCTGACAGCAGCGGACCACGTCGGCCCTGAAGACCTCTTCGTCCAGGCCGTCCTCGTCGGTCCAGGCCAGGGGCACCCCCGCCCAGGGGCCGATGAAGGTGGCGCGCCTCAGCATGAGCGGCTGGTCACCCGGGGGACAGAGCTAGTATATTCCATGCCCTAGAAAGTAAGGACAACCGGCAGGATAGAAAGAGGGAAACCATGCAGAAGAAAAAACTGGGACGAGCCGAGGTGGAGGTGGGCATCGTCGGCCTGGGCGCGGCCTTCATCGGAGTGCCTCAGGCCAATCTGGCCCCCAGGATCTACAGCGGCCAGCCCCAGCACATGGACCAGGAACTGGGGGTGCGGGCCGTGCACGCAGCCCTGGAAGCCGGCTGCACCCTGATCGACACCGCGCCCCTGTACGGCGATTTCAGGAGCGAAGAAATCATCGGCCGGGCCCTGCGCCAGCGCCCCGACCTGGCGGCCGGCTGCACGGTGACCACCAAGGTGGGGCGGATCTACGCGGGGTTCGATTTTTCCTACGACGCGGTGATGCGCAGCGTGGAGGAGAGCCAGCGGCGCCTGGGCCTGGAGCGCTTCGCCGCGCTCTACATCCACGACCCCATGGGCTGGCCCATGGAGCAGGTCCTGGGCCGCGACCGGGCCCTGGGCGCCCTGCGCCAGTTACAGGCACGGGGCATGGTCAAGGCGGTGGGCATCGCCGCCAACGAGCCGGACACCAACGCCCCCTACATCGAGACCGGGGAGTTCGATGCGGCGGTGGTGCCCGAGGCCTGGAGCCTACTCAATCAGAAGGCCCTGGAACGCATCCTGCCGGCAGCGGTGCGCCACAATGTGGGGCTGGTGGTGGCCACCCCCCTGGAGCGGGGCCTGCTGGCCACCGGGCCGCAGCCGGGCATCGACTACCTGGCCAGGCGCTTCAGCCAGCGGGTGCTGGACCAGGTGGCGAAGATCCAGGCCCTGTGCCGCGAATACAACATTCCCCTGGCCGCTGCATCTCTGCAGTGGTGTACCCGCC
>JACPJE010000052.1 GCA_016187725.1 Candidatus Latescibacterota bacterium | reverse complement strand
CTTTACCTATTGCGGCCCGATGCTCTGTCACGGCCCGATGATCTTGCGCTGTGGACACTGGCCTTCCGCGGTTTCATCCCCAGGGATAGGCTACCAAGCACCATCGATGGCTTAAAGATCACTGTTCCGTGGAGTAGTCCTCAAAAAAAGGTAAGCATAGCTGTTACCAGTTGGGAGACGGGGATAGATAGCTGGAAAGCGTCGGTAATCAATCACCCCGAACCAGACAACGGAAGATATCGCCGCCTCAATCATCTGCTGAACACCATATTGCGGAGCCATACTACTCCCAGCTATGTCATCTTGCCGGAGCTCTCCATCCCGCGTGCATGGTTTTTGCGCATGGCGACGAAGCTGTCTCAGCGCGGAATTTCGCTAGTTGCCGGCGTAGACTATCTGCATCATTACCAGGCCCCGAATACGGTTTCCAATCAGATTTGGGCATCCCTTGTCAGTGATTTCCTCGGGTTCCGGTCCCTGGTCATCTATCGGCAGGATAAGCAACAGCCCGCTTTACACGAGGAAAAAGAACTCTGGGAGATTGGCGGGAAAGGAATCCTGGCAACGTGACGTGATCCGGGTTAAGGGTGGCCTGGAGGACTATTTCGTCGTCGGGGAGATAGATGTATCCTCTCTTCGGCGATTCCAAAGTAGCTACCGATCTTCGGCAGAAGGGCCATTCAAACCCGTGCCGGACGGATTCGAAATAGCCAAAGACCGCAGACGCCTACCGTGAGGGTGGGTGATATTCCCAGCCCGATTCTGTCGTGATCCCGAAGACATTATCCGGCCATTGGCGGGCATAAAAAAAGACCCTGTAAGGACGGGGTCTTAGAGCAGAGCCTACTTGCAGGACGCTGAAGCCCTGTTTCGGTCCTGCGATATGGAGGTGCCTCAAGAAGTCGAGACAAGTTGAGCCAGCAGACACACACGTGAGGCGCAATACTAAATCAACTGTCCAGAGATACCCTGGTACCAACACTTCGACGACTCATGCAAGCTATGCACATACAGTCAGGGTTAGTTGTCTGTTTGTGTACCAGACCATGAACAATCCCATCAGCGCTGTCAAATTTGCTCGCAATAATATCGAGGTACTGGGTGTCTCCAGCTTCATAGCGCCTGAAGACAGCGTACGCCACATGGTCAGCGAGTTGGACTAGCCGGGAAGCCTTTGAATCCACAAAAAACGGGATGTCCGCGAGGTTTTTTATGCCCCCCCACCTGGTGCCAAGCTCTCGGAATTCTCGGGCCATGTGTTGAAGAGAGGTCTCATATACGCTCTTGTCCAAAATGAGCAGCCCCCTCTGGCGATCACCACCCGCGCGAAGCCGTGAAAGATAAAGATCGAAACGGCTGCAAAGGTCTTCAAAGGCCAATTCCATTGGATCGCGACCAGGATATGAATCCTTGTGGATAGCACAGGCAAATGCCCGTGCGCTGTCATATGAACCAGCTATGATCTGGAGAACGGCTTTGATCACCCCCCGTGCGTCATCAACGGTCATGCCATTCCAAGGCTTTGCCCTGCGCGAAAAAATCTCGGATGCGTGAAATTCGACTGAGTGGGGGCTCTTGGGATCAATGCTCTCTGCCAGCTTATCCATCTGCTGAATAACCCAATGCGCCTGGGCTTCAAATACGGATACGCCACCAAGAACAAGATGTTTCTCGCTCTTGTTGGGACCCGAACCTGAGTCGTCGAGATAGAGTAGATGCATGAGGAAGACCTAAAAAAAATGCAGCCGGGAGGATCAGAGATCCTTTGACCGCAAAAATAGCAGCCATCCCAACCGCAGTTTATATTATCGGCAAGGAGGCGCTCAAAGTCAACTAATACTTTACAGAGATGGGTTTGCTGTGATGGAGGGCGCTACGAACCAGCTTCGCTATACCTTCGGAAGCCGAGTGATTCGCTGAACTTGCGACAGGTTCCATAAATTCAGAAGCCGCATAGTGCACCCTGCGGCTTCGCACCCTGCTCCCGAAGCAGCAGGGGGTATCATAAGCCAATAATCTACCATTTCCCATTTTCCATTGGGGTAAGCCAGGCGGGGAAACTCCCCCATTCTAACCTTTCCTTGGACCATCAGGCAGGCACCCATCCATGAGCATCTTCGCCCTCCACTCCCAGATCCTGGCCGACTACAGGGATTTTGTCCGCTCCTTCTTCACTGTCACCGACGAGCGGGCCCGGGCCTTTGTCGAGCAGTCACTGGTCGAGGAAGCGCGACTGTGGCCGGAGTTCTTGCTGCAGGTGAGCCCCTCCTATGTCCGTTCGGCTACAGTAGATGAACTGGCAGACCGCGATGTGCTATGTAGGGAAACTGCGCAAATCTTCCGTACCCCAGGTGGCAATCCCTTCCATCTGTACCAGCATCAAGTCGAAGCACTGGAGCAGGCCCGTGCCGGGCAGAGCTACGTGGTCACCAGCGGGACTGGATCGGGCAAGAGCCTGACTTACTTCCTACCCATCATGGACGACCTGCTGCGCCGGCCCGCAACCGGGGACCGGGTAGCCGCGCTGGTCATCTACCCGATGAATGCCTTGGTCAATTCGCAGCTCCTGGCACTGGAAAACCTCCGCACCGGGTACGAGCGGCGGACCGGGAAGCCTTTCCCGATCCGCTTCGCCAAATACACCGGCGAAACCCAGGAAACGGACAAAGAAGCCCTGCGCCAGCACCCGCCCCAGATCCTACTGACCAACTACGTCATGGCTGAGTTGTTGCTGGTGCGGCCCGAGGATCAACGCTTCCTCGACCGGGCCGGTGGCGGACTGCGCTATCTGGTTTTTGACGAACTACATACCTACCGGGGCCGGCAGGGGGCGGATGTAGCCATGCTCATCCGTCGCCTCAAGGAGCGCTGCGCAGCCCCTGGGCTGGTGCAGGTGGGCACCAGCGCTACCATGGTGGCTAACCGCGAGGCCACCCCTCAGGAGCGCCGTGCTACAGTTGGGGAGTTTGCCCAGCGACTCTTCGGCCATCCCTTCACTGCGGACCAGGTCATCGAGGAAACCCTCGTTCCCTTTACCGAGGGGGGCAATCCTTCGCCCGAGGAGCTAGCCGCAGCGCTGGCCGGGGCCTTGCCGACCGAGGTAGAGGCATTCAGGCGTCACCCGCTGGCACGCTGGGCCGAAGCGGAGTTCGGCACTGAACCAGAGGCCGGCGGACGGCTAAAACGCCGGATGCCGCGCACCTTGAGCGCAGCTTCCGCTCGCCTGGCCGAAGCATCGGGGGTAGCAGTGGCAACCTGCGAGCTGCGTCTGCGCGAGGTCCTGACGCGGGGTGGAGAGCTCCAGCGGGAGGATGGGGGACGGGCCTTTGCCTTCAAGCTGCATCAGTTCATCGGCCAGGGGCGGGCGCTCTTCGCTACTATCGAGGGAGCAGACCAGCGGGAGTTCTCCCTGGAGGGCCAGGTACTCGCCAGCGGCGGGAGGCTCTCCGCACCGCTCCGGTTTTGTCGGCAGTGTGGTCAGGATTACTACCATGTCCTGCGCATGGAAAGCCGGATCTTGCCGCACCCCCTGGGCACCGAAGGCGAGGGTGACGACCAGCAGCCTGGCTATTTGATGCTTGCACCGGTTGAGAATGAATGGAGCGAGGACCGTATCCCTGAAGAGTGGCGCGATCGGCGCGGACGGCTCACCCCTACGTGGCGCGACAGAGTGCCTACGCCGGTGTGGGTGTCGCCAGAGGGGAACTGCACTGAGACGCCCCGTGTGGGGGCGAGGAAGATGTGGTGGCTGTCCGCGCCCTTCTCGCTCTGCCTCAATTGCGGCGAGTTCTACACCGCGCGCGAGCGGGAGTTCGGCAAGCTGGCTTCCTTGTCTAGTGAGGCACGCAGCAGTGCGACCTCAGTTTTGGCGACCTCGATGCTGGGCCACGCAGGCCGGACGGGTGCCGCTCGCGACAAACTGCTGTCCTTCACCGACAACCGGCAGGACGCTTCCCTGCAGGCAGGGCACTTCAATGATTTTGTGCATATGTCCCTGTTGCGCTGTGCGCTGCATGCTGCCTTGAAGCAGGAACAGGAACTGAAGTTCGACCGGATAGCGCGCGAGGTCGTCTCCGCCTGTGGTCTTACCATCCGCGACATTGCCAAGAACCCCGAGCTCGACCCCCAATCGCCGGCAGCCCAGGATGTATGGCGGGCATTTACCGAACTGACGGAATATCGCCTCTACGAAGATCTGCGCCGGGGTTGGCGAGTGGTACAGCCCAACCTGGAGCACGTCGGCCTGCTGCGAGTGGGATACCGAGGCTTGGATGATGCAAACTGGAGTTTCCACCAGGCGGCTACCAACCTGGACCCAGCAATGCGAGAGACGATATTGCGCGCCGTGTTGGATCAGTTTCGCCGCAAGCTGGCCATCTCTTGTCGCTGCTTGCAGGAGACTACTCAGCAGCAACTGCGCCGGCGCGCAGAGCAACACCTCAACGAATTCTGGGGGTTGGACCTGGAGAACAATGAGCTTCGCACGGCAAACCGGTTTGTCCGCCCTGGGCAGTCTACCAAAGCCGCTGAAGGCTTCAGCCTCAACGAGCGCAGTGCCATCGGGAAATTCCTGCACCAGCGCTTTGACCTGAACACGTCTGAGTACCCGGCCTTCCTAGATAACTTCCTCGGACTACTGCTGGGCCAAGGTTTCCTCGTGCGCCTCGACCCCGTGGAAGATCACCAGTTTTTCCAGCTCGACGCCGCCTGCCTGCTCTGGCAACTGGGGGACGGGTCACCTCCGGTCCCGGACCCGATGTATTCCCGCCGTGCGGGCGGCGAGGGGTACGTTACTACACCTCCGCCAGTGAATGTTTACTTTCAACGTTTTTACCGCGAGTCCGCCACGGCCCTGTCTTCTTTGGAGGCGCGGGAACACACCGCCCAGGTCGTGAAGCCTGGAGAGCGCGAGCGCCGGGAGCGCCGTTTCCGCTGGGAAGACCACGATACGCGCAAGGAGCGCGAGGTCGGGCGCCGTTTACCGTACCTGGTATGCTCGCCGACCATGGAGCTGGGGGTGGACATCGCGGACCTGGATTTGGTCCACCTTCGCAATGTCCCCCCCACCCCGGCGAATTACGCCCAGCGCAGCGGTCGGGCCGGACGGCAAGGGCAGCCGGGTTTGGTGTTCACCTATTGCGGGGCACTCAACAGCCATGACCAGTATTTCTTCAACCGTCGGGAAGAGATGGTGGCCGGCAGTGTCCGGCCACCCAGGCTCGACCTGGCCAACGAAGCGCTGGTGCGGGCTCATGTGCAGGCGGTCTGGCTCGCCCAGGTGCGCCTGCCTCTGGGACAGTCCATCGAACAGGTAATAGACACCGACCTCGACGACCTGTCTTTGCGCACCAATGCTGCCGGCCAGCTTCAGCTCAGCGAGGCGGCGCGAACCGAGTTGCGTCAGCAAGTGGGGAGGATTCTCGCTGCAGACGAAGGGGTATTGGCCAACAGTGGCTGGTACAAAGAGGAGTGGGTGGGCCGGGTTCTGGACGAGGCAGCCGGGAATTTTGACCGCGCCTTCGACCGTTGGCGGGACCTGTACCGGGTGGCGATGCGGCAGTTACTAGAAGCACAGCAAGAGCTCCTGCGGGCACGGCGGGCAGATGAGCAGGCACTTGCAGCCTCCCGGCAACAAGAGGCATTGCGGCAACGAAACCTTCTCTTACAGATCAACATCGGGCGGGAGGAAAGTGACTTTTACCCGTACCGCTACCTGGCCAGTGAAGGGTTTCTACCGGGTTATAATTTCCCGGCTCTGCCGGTCCGCGCCTGGGTGCCACGGAGGGAAGAAGGGGAATTCATCAACCGCCCCCGCTTCCTCGCCCTACGCGAGTTTGCACCTGGCAATATCCTCTACCATGAGGGGGCCAAGTGGGAGGTAGTGAGCTTCCAGGCACCACCTGGAGGATTAGAGGAACGTCGGAGCACCAAGCGCCTCTGCCGTAGCTGTGGGGCCTTCTGCGAAGATACCCTCGATTTGTGCCCGGCCTGCAATACTCGCTTCGATGGCCAGAACAGCTTGATCGCTGGACTCCTCGAAATGCCCAATGTCCGCGTCAGTCGCCGTGAGCGCATCACCTGCGATGAAGAGGAACGCCGGCGCCGGGGATACGATCTGGAGACCTGCTTTCAGTTTGCTCAGGAGGCTGGCGTCGTCCGCACCCAGGAGGCCGATGTGGTGTTCGACGGAACACCAATTCTGCGGTTGATCTATGCTCAGTCCGCAACCATGCTGAGGGTGAATCACGGCTGGCGCGCCACGGACCAACCCGGTTTCCTGGTGGATTTTGCCAATGGGGAAGTGCTCGGTTCGGCCCCCGCGGTGACCAATGGTCCTCCGCGCCCCCGGCAGTTGGCAAACGTCCGACTCACGGTCCAGGGAACTCAGAATTTGCTATTGCTGCGCCTGATTAGCCCCGAGTGGCGCAATGACCCAGTCCTTGAAACCACGCTGCAATACGCCATCCAGCGAGGCATGGAGCAGTTCTTCCAGCTTGAGGAAACGGAATTGAGCACAGAGCGAATCGGTAGCGGAGACCATCGCTCTATAATGTTTCTCGAGGCTGCCGAGGGTGGGGCCGGTGTGCTTCGCCGGCTTGTGGAAGAAGCCGATGTAGTCTCCCTCCTCGCGCAACAGGCGTTGACCCGGTGCCACTTCGACGCCCAAGGGAACGACCTGAAACCCGACTGCCAGGCAGCCTGTTACGAGTGCCTCATGAGTTTTGGCAACCAGCACGAAGCCCTAGAGCTAGACCGGCGTCGTATCCGGCAGGCTCTGCTAGACCTGGCAACTAGTCTCATGCTACCCCGAGTCAATGGCCACGATTGGGCAGCCCATCTGGCCTGGCTGCGTTCACTCACTGACTCGCGCTCAGAGATCGAGCGCCGCTGCCTCGACGCCCTGTCCACCCACCATTGCCGGCTACCCGATGAAGCCCAGAAGGCGATCGCTGCCCCTTATTGTATCCCTGATTTCTACTACGCGCCGAATATCTGCGTTTTTTGCGATGGTGCGGTCCACGACGATCCGGTTCAGGCTGCGAAGGACAAAGAACTCCGTCAGGAACTGGTGAATCGCGGGTACCGGGTCATCGTCATCCGGTATGATCGCACCCTGCAAGAACAGCTTGGGGAGCATCCAGAGATATTTGGTCGACTCGGAAACCGAAGTGCATCTCCTTGATGCAAAAGTATGGCCTCCATAGTTTCACCTGGCCTTACTTTTCCTCTATTATGGAGATCATCGAATACCCATGACCAACCTATTCGACCTGCACGACAAGGTGGCCATCGTCACCGGCGGGGGCGCCGGCGGGGGTATCGGCCACGCCATCGCCCTGGGCCTGGCCAGGCAGGGGGCCGAGGTGGTGGTCCCCGATATCGACCAGGCCGGCGCCGAACAGACGGCCAAAGAAATCCGCGCTCTGGGCCGCCGTAGCCTAGGGCTGCGCTGCGATGTCTCGCAGCCGGGGGAGGTGGAGGCCCTCTTTGCCGCGCTCGACCGGGAATTCGGGCGTATCGATATTCTGGTCAACAACGTCTACACCTTCCCCAGCCGGGTGCGCCCCGCCGAGTTGCGCCTGGAGGACTGGGAGCAGACCCTGGCCGTCAATTTGCGCAGTTACTTCCTCTGCGCCCAGCAGGCCATCCGCCGCATGCTCGCCCAGGGGCAAGGTGGCAGCATCGTCAATATCAGTTCCATCGCCGGCAGCAGCGCCCTGGGCCGGGGCAACTTCCCCTACAGCGTCAGCAAGAGCGGGGTCAACCAGCTCACCCGCGAGTTGGCCGTGGAATACGCCGGCCAGGGCATCCGCGTCAACGCCATCCAGCCGGCCCAGGTGCTCACCCCCTCCTTCAAGGCCAAGGTGCTGACCAACCCGGTTTTCAACGAAAAGCTCAAGCCCCGCCTGCTGGCCGGCATCCCCCTCAACCGCCTGCTGGAACCCGAGGAGTTCGCCGGGCCGGTGATCTTTCTCTGCTCGGATGCGGCCTCGGCAATCACCGGGGTGCTCTTGCCGGTGGACGGAGGCAACCTGGCCCTCAACGCCGGGGGCAACCACATCTGGCCCACCGATTGAAGATGCCCTCTGCCCTGTGGACCCCGGCAAAAGCCGGCCTGCCCCCCATCCTGCCCTTCCCGCTGCGCTACGAGTCGGGTGAGGGTTTGTTGGACCTCAGATCAGGTGGGTCTATCCTCATCGGCGAAACCGCCTCCGCCCGGGAGGAGCAAAGCGCCCGCCTCCTGGCCGGGGCCCTGGCCGACGAATTGGGCGCGCCCTTCCGCGTCAGCCACCAACCCCTCCCCGGCCTCACCTTGGTCCTGGCCCTGGAAGGCACGCCCCTGGCCCTGCAGGCCGCCCGGCAATATTCCCTGCCCGATCCGGTGCCCGGACCCGAAGCCTACCGCCTGGCCCTCACCCCGCAGGGCGGGGCCCTCCTCGGCAGCGACGAGCGCGGCCTGGGCTGGGCTGCCCAGACCCTGCTGGAGTTGGCCACCCAGGCGCCCCAGCGCGGAGAGGTACCGGCCTGCCGCATCGCCGACGCGCCCTACAAACCCCTGCGCGGGGTCCACCTGTACCTGCCTTCCCGCGATCACCTGCCCTTCTTCAGGCGCCTGGTGACCGGCGGCCTGGCCCGGTACAAACTCAACACCCTCTTCCTCGAAGTGGGCGCCGGCATGCGATTGGAGCGCCACCCAGAGATCAATGTCGCCTGGGAGCGCTTCGCCCGGATCGAGCAGATCCGCGGCCACCGCCCGGTGGGCCCTCAGGGTCGCTTTCAGGATTCCACCCACACCGAGCTGGCCGGCGGCCGGGTGCTGGAGAAGGAGGAAGTGCGGCAACTGGTAGAGTTCTGCGCCGACTGCGGGGTGGAGGTGATCCCGGAGATCCAGTCCCTCTCCCACGTGTACCATCTGCTGGCTGCCCACCGCCACCTGGCCGAGTTGCCCCACATCCCCTGGCCCGACGCGTACTGTCCGTCCAAAGAAGAGGTCTACCCGCTGCTCTTCGAAGTGATGGAGGAGTACCTGGAGGTCTTCACTCCCCGCCTGGTCCACATCGGCCACGACGAGTGGCGCGCCGGCGGCCTGTGCCCACGCTGTCAGGGCCGCACCGCCGAACTCTTTGCCCAGGACGTGCTGCGCATCCGCCGCTTTTTGCGCGAGCGCGGGGTGGATACTGCCCTGTGGGCCGACCACCTGGTCGCCTGCCACAACCGCCTGCCCAGGAGTATCCGCGGCAAGGATGGCACCTGGTACGACTTCCCTTCCACTGATGGCTGCGAAGAGGTGCTGGCCCGGGAAGCGCCCGACCTGTTGATGCTCAATTGGTCCTGGGGCCTGCCCCACCAGGAGGGGGGCCACCCCCAGCCCGATGAAGAGCTGCGCCAGTTGGGATTTGCCCAGCTCTACGGCAATTTCCGCCCCGACACCTTCCCCGACTGGGCCGGGCGCAGTACCCCATCCGACGTGCTGGGGGCCGAGATGTCCAGCTGGATCGGGGCCGACGAAGAGAGCCTGGGGACCGATGTGTTGGACCAGTTCCTCTGGGGGGCCAACCTCCTCTGGTCCCGCACCTGGCCCGAAGCCAGCCCCATGCGCGCTGCCCTGGCTCACTGCATGCCCCTCCTGCGCCAACGCCTCGGCCCGGGACGGCCCGCCCCCTCGCACTGGCCCGAGCCCTGCGAGGAGCAACTGCTAGACCTGGGGGCCGATGCCCTGCTGCCGGCCGAGTTTGTGCCCCTGGGCGAGGGCCTGGTGCAGTTGGCCGGGGTATCCTTCCAGGTGGGACGGCGCGGGGTGTGCATAGAAAAACAAAGCCGGACCCTGCCCCTGCAGGGCGAGGTGGACAGCCTGGTGCTCTTGATGGCCGCCGCTTCGCCCGGGTACTGCCATCCGCGCTACACCCACCTGCGCGAGCCCGGCAAGAGCAGCCAGACCCTGGCCTTCCTGACCGTCTCCTACACCGACGGGGGCCAATCCGAGACGCCCCTGCGCTACGGCGAGCACCTGGCCGCCTGGCAGCCGGAGGAGGCGCGCGCCACCTACTTTGCCGCTCCTCTGCCCCTGGTGCGCCAGGGCGAGGCCGAGCCCTGCGCCTGGCTCTACGCGTGCGAGTGGATAAACCCCCGGCCGGCCACGCCCATCGCCACGGCCGAGTTGCGCCCGGCTGGTCAGTCTGTGGAACAGGGCCAGGTCGTCCTGGACCCCGAGGAGAAACGCCATGACGCCTCTGCCACCCAGGCCACCCCTGCCCTGCTATTGGTGGCGGCCACTGCCCTCAAACTCCATGAAGGCTGAGCGCCCCTATGCCCGTGAATCGCACTGACCTGCGCGTCGGCGTCTACGTCGACGTGGCCAATATCGCCCGCAACGGCGGGTACGGCATGCGCTACGAGGTGCTGCGCGAATTCGCCTGCCGCGGCGGGGCCCTCCCCATCCGCCTCAACGCGTACGTGGCCTTCGACGCCGAGCGCGCCAGGGAGGACGCTCCCTACCGCGAGGGCCAGCGCGGTTTCCAGGACAGCCTGCGCGAGCAGGGCTACAAGGTCATCGTCAAGGTGGTCAAGTGGTACCGCGACGAAGCCGGCAAGAGCGTGGGCAAGGCCAACGCCGACCTCAACCTGGCCGTGGACGCGCTGCTGCAGTCCGAAAACATGGACCGGGTGCTGCTGGTCACCGGCGACGGCGACTTTGTCCAGGTGGTCAACGCCCTCCAGAACCGCGGCTGCCGCGTCGAGGTGGTGGCCTTCGACAATGTGTCCTCCGAGCTGCGGCGCGAGGCCGACATGTACCTGTCTGGCTATCTGATCCCCGAGCTGCTGCCCCCCGGCGCGGAGCGCGGCCCCAAGTGGGGGGAGGAAGGCTCGCGGGTGCGAGGGGTGTGCTACAGCTACAAGCCGGATCGGGGCTTCGGCTTCCTGCGCTTTCTCGAACGCATCGACCCGGGGCTGTGGCACGTGGATTCGCGCCGGCAGGACTCCCCCTTCCAATCGGTCTTCTTCCACAAGTCCAGCCTCCAACAGGATATCAGCGAGCGCTTCCCCAGCCGCGACATCGTGCTGGAGTTTTCGCTGACCAGATCCACCCGCCCTCCCAATGCCGAGGAGCGAGAAGACCGCACCGAATTCCAGGCCGCCGATATCGAGGTAGTCAGCGGCGCCTGACGCCCCCACCCAGAGGTGAGTGCTCTATGAAGATCACCGAGCTGAAGACCGCAGTCCTCAAATCCTACGAATATCCCCTGGGTGGCTGGGTGCTGGTGCGGGTGCGGACCGAGGCCGGGGTGGAAGGGGTGGGCGAGTGCTTTGTGCCCGACCAGACCGGCAGGGGGGTCTTTGCCGCCAAGCAGCTCATCGACCACAGCTTTGCGCCAGTGGTCCTGGGCGAGGACGTGCTCGACATCGAGAAGATCTGGGAGCAGCTCTACCGGATCTGCGGGGGCCTGTACGACCGGCGGGGCCTGGCCATGCACGCCCTGAGCGGGGCGGACCTGGCCCTGTACGACGCGGCGGGCAAGACCCTCGGGGTGCCGGTGCACAAACTGCTGGGCGGCTGCTTCCGCCAGCAGGTGCGCGTGTACCTGAGCAGCATCTGGGCTGGACGGGATTCGGCAGCCAGCCCCAGCGCGACACCCAGTTGCTCTGCCAGTTGCGCGGCGCTGCCGGCGAGGGGGTGGAGCTGATGCTGGACCTGGGCCGGCCCCAGGGCCTGGCCGAAGCCGTGGAAATGGCAAGGATGATTGAGGATTCGGGGGCGCGGATCTACTGGTGGGAGGAGCCCCTGTCCAGCAGCGATGATCTGGAAAACCTGGCCCGGCTCAGCGCCCGGACCCGGGTGCGCATCGCCGCCGGCGAGGCCGAGCTGAGCGCCTACGCCTTCAGGGATCTGTTGCTCAGGAACGCCGTGGACGTGGTGCAGCCCGATCTGTCCTGGGCCGGCGGCCTGACCGAGGGCCGGCGCATCGCCCAGTTGGCCCGGCTCTTCAAGGTGCCCCTGGTCCCCCACAACTGGGGCACGGCCCTGCACTTTGCCGCCAGCATCCACCTGGTGGCCGCCATGCCGGCCGGCTTCCTCTGCGAGTACCCCATCGCCCCCCGGGCCCGCGACCGGGGTGGCCCGGAGATCCCCAGCCCGATGATGACCGAACTGGTCCGCAATCCGGTGGTGGTGGAGCGGGGATACGCGCTGGTGCCCCAGGGGCCGGGGCTGGGCCTCGAACTGGACGAGGAAGCGGTGGAGCGGTATACCTGCCGGGATTAGCGCCTTTACTGAGGACTCCACTTACCCTAGATTTGAGCCTCATGCCCTCGCCCAGGTTCAGAAGGCCGCGCCTGAAGCCGGCCCAGCTGATCATCCTCAGTTTCACCGGCGCCATCCTCCTGGGCTCGGCGCTGCTGACCCTGCCCATCACCGCCACCGGCCAACCCCTTGCCTGGATCGACACCCTCTTCACCATCACCAGCGCCACCTGCGTCACCGGCCTGACCGTGGTGGACACCGGTACTTATTTCAGCGGCTTCGGTCAGGTCCTCATCCTGGTCTTCATCCAGCTGGGCGGCCTGGGCATCACCACCCTCTCGGCCATGATCTTCTACGTGTTCACCGAATCGCTGCCCCTGCGGGACCGCGAGGTGGTGCTGCGCACCCTGGCCGGCACCAAGGCCGTCACCCCCAGCCTGGGGCAGCTGCTCAAGGCCGTGCTGGTGCTCACCTTTGCCATAGAACTGGCCGGCACCTTCGTCCTCACCCTCTGCTTCGCCCGCACCCACGCCCTGCCCGAAGCCGCGTACCTGGGCCTCTTCCATGCAGTTTCGGCCTTCTGCAACGCCGGCTTCGGCCTCTTCTCCGACAGCCTGGTCAGGTACCAGGGGGACTGGGCGGTCAACTTCGCGGTCATGGCCCTGATCGTGCTGGGTGGCCTGGGTTTCTCGGTGCTGCTCGAACTCTTGCGCGTGGCCCAGGGGCACCAGCCCTGGTCCCGGCTCTCGCTGCACTCCACGGTGGTGCTCTTCGCCACCGCCATCCTCATTCCCCTGGGGACGGTGGTCTTCTACGCCATCGAGCAGGGCAATATCCTGCAGGGCATGCCGGCCTCCACCCAGTTCCTGGTCTGCCTGTTCCAGTCGGTGACCCCCCGCACCGCGGGCTTCAACACCGTGGACATCGGCCAGCTCACTGATCCCACCCTCTTCTTCCTCACCATGCTGATGTTCATCGGCGGGGCCTCGGGCTCCTGCGCCGGCGGCCTCAAGGTGAACACCTTCGCCGTGCTGGTGGCCCTCACCTGGAGCCGGCTGCACGGCCGCAATGACGTGGAGATCTTCGAGCGCCGCATCTCCCCCTTCGCCATCCCCCGGGTGATCACCCTGGTCATCCTCTCGGTGTGTTTTGTCACCGCCATGGTGCTCTTGCTCTCCCTGGCCGAACAGGGTTCCCTTTCGCACCAGGAGAGCCGGGGCGCCTTCATCGAGGTGGTCTTCGAGGCCTTCTCGGCCTTTGGCACCGTGGGCCTGTCCACCGGCCTCACCCCCCACCTGAGCACCCTGGGCAAGCTGCTGATCGTGCTGCTGATGTTCGTGGGGCGGGTGGGCCCGCTGACCCTGGCGGCCCTCTTCACCGAGCGCAAGCGACGCCCGCTGCGCTATCCCGAAGAAAACGTGCTGGTAGGCTGAAAAACGGAGAGCCGGTCATGAAGAATTTTCTCGTCCTGGGCCTGGGCAGCTTCGGCATGGCCGTGGCCAAGGAATTGCGGCAACTGGGCAACGAGGTGGCAGTGGTGGACAGCGATGAGGACCGGATAAACCGGGCGCGCGAGTTCGTCGACAAGGCCCTCATCGCCGACGCCACCCAGCGCGAGACCCTCGAAGAACTCCACATCACTGCCTTCGACACCATCGTCGTCAACCTGGGTGCCGACCGCATCGACGCCAGCATCCTGGCCACCCTGCACCTCAAGCAGATGGGCGCCCGCCACGTGGTGGTCAAGGCCAA
>JACPJE010000096.1 GCA_016187725.1 Candidatus Latescibacterota bacterium | reverse complement strand
GCCCGGCCTGCTGAAGCGAGCCGGCGTCGGCGTCCTTGCCCAGCCGGCCGTTGTGGATGCCGGTCCCGTAAAAGCACACCGTGGCCCGCACCTGGGGTTGCAGGGCAGCGCGGAAGGACAGATGTCCGCCCAGGCAGAAGCCGGCCGCCCCTAGCTGCCCGGGCGCCACCAGGGGATGGGTCTCCAGGTGCGCCAGGGCAGCGCGGCAGTCAGCGTCGAAGTGAGCCACCGGGGTCTGGGTGGCATCCTCCATGCCGCGAGTGCGGCCCGCATCGTCGAAGGGGATGGCGGTGCCGGGCGCTTCGCGGCGGTGGTAGATCTCGGGGGCGGCCACCACCAAGCCGTACCCGGCCAGGCGCGCGCAGGAGCGCAGCATGGGGCCGGTGAGTTGAAAGATGTCCGAATAGAAGACAATACCCGGATAACGTCCCACCTCCTTGGGCGCGGCCACAAAGGTGCGCATCGGACGGCCTTCGACCGGGATATCCGCGTATTCGCTGGTGATGATCATCGCTCATTCGCTCCGCGAAAATGGTCCGGTGCGCATTCGGCGCGCAAGGTCTCTTCCAGAAAGGCCAGCACCCGCCCGAAGGCGTCTTTCACCGGAGGATCATCCATCCTGCCGTCGAAGCCGTGCCCTAACCCGGTCATGGTGATCAACTCGTGCCTGATCTGATGCCGGGACAGGGCCTGGGCCATCAGCACCGACTGCTGGTACGGCACGTCGGTGTCCACGTCGCCGTGCAGGAGCAGGGTGGGAGGGTAGGCAGGAGAGACGTTCTGCACCGGGCAGTAGGGAGTGAAAAAGGAAGGCTCTTTGGCGGGATCGCGGCCACTCACGGCCAGGGGCCACAGGCCCTGCTGGCGGCAGTAGAGGTACAACCGGCCCTTACCCCGGCCTTCGTAGAGTTCGGCGGTTTCGGGGCCCTCCCGGTGCCATTCCGACTCCTCTAGGGAGACCGCCGGCTGCTGGCAGTAGAAGGGGTCCGGCTTGGAGTACCAGTCGCCGATGATATCGCCATACCCATAGAACGAAACGATGGCCCGGGGCCGGGGCTGCGCCACACAGCCGGCCATCTGCGCCAGGTACCCGCCCGCCGAATGCCCCACCACGGCGAGGCGCTGCGGATCTGCATTGAACAAACCCGGCCCGGCCTCGGCTACCCAGCGGAAAGCATCCCGCAGATCCTCGATGATCGCCGGCAGCTTGGTCTCGGGCGCCAGGCGGTAGTCGATGGAAACCACCGCGCACCCCGCCTGCAGGTACAGTTCCAGTTGCCTCGGATTGATCGATTGGCGGGACCCGTACATCAGGCAGCCACCGTGGATATAGACCAGGACCGGCGCGGGCGCCGCGCCCTCAGGCGGGCCGTACACGTCGGCCTTGATCTGGCAGTCGCCGACCGTCTTGTAGATATGGGTCATTGGTTCGCGGCTCATAATCCTCCTGATGCAAGTGTCTGCGCTAGTTCCTGCCTCGGCCCTTTTTCCCGCCCAGCCGGGCCAATTCCTCCAGCATCACCGGCCAGGCATCCTCGGCGTAGAAGCGGTGTCCCCCCTGGCCCACCACCAGGTGGCAGCGGTCAACGGCCCCGGCGGCCCGGTAGATGCGCTGCAACTGCCGGTACGCCTTGCGGGCGCCCGCGATGGGGAAGATGGGGTCCTCGGCCCCGGCCACCAGCACCACCGGCCTGGGCGCGAAAAGCCCCATCACATCCGCCATCTCCGCCCACTGCAGTAGGCCGGGCACATAGTTGTCGGCGCAGTGGTAGATGGACATCAGCGAATCGGCAAAGGTGCAGAAATAACAGGAGGGCATGGCAAAGGCCAGGCGCTTGAGCAGCGCGGCGGCGAAAAGAGCAGTAGTGCCTCCGCCCGAGTTGCCCATCACCCCGAGGCGATTCATGTCGGCATCGCCGCGGCTGGCCAGGTAATCGATCCCGCGGTCCACGTCGTACACCCGCTCACCGATCAGGGTGCGGCCCAGCATCAGGGCCTGCACAGTGGCATCGTGGCATCCATGGGGGGAGAGGGCCTGCTGGCGCTGCTCGCGCCGCTCGCCCAGGGAGCGCTGCTCGATACACAGGGCGGCGATCTCCCGCTGCATGCAGCCGATGGCGAAGTCGCGGTCGCCCGGTGCCGTATAGGGTTTGGTCTCGTCCTCGCGCTGGGCGCCGATGGAGACGTGCATGCCCGTCGAGTGGCCCTGCAGGCAGATCATGAAGGTGTAGGGCGGCTCGGCCCCGGCGGGCAGGCACACGTACGCCGGCACCTCGCAGTGCGGCTCGGCGGTGAAGACCACCTTCTCGATGGTGCCCAGCGGGTGCGGCCGCAGCCACAGCCGCCTGGACCGCAGCGGCACCCGGCGGGCCGGCCACTCGCCGATCAGCCGGCACAGCCGGGTCCGCAGCCGGCGCTGCCACGCCGCCACCTCGTCTCCCTCGTAGCGCAGTTTGGGCACCGTGCGCTCCAGCAGGTGGCGGTGGAACTCCGAAGGCGAAAGGTGCAGACGGGTTTCAGCAGCAGACATGGGCCGCCCTCCGCGCGTCGCTCATGGGGTTCTCACTCAGACAGGAACCACCCCGGCACAATAACAAAACCTCCCCTTCATCACAAGCACCTACTCCACCTCCGGGCCGATGCGGATCGAGTGGGTCTTGATCAGGCAGGTCACCGTCTGCCCCACCTCCAGGCCCAACTCGGCGATGGCCTCGGCGGTGACTTTGACAGCCAGGCGTTTGCCCACCTCCACGTACACCAGCCCCTTGCCCCCCACCCGTGAAATCTCCACCACCTTCCCCTCCACAAAGTTGCGCACACTCAGCCCCTGCGGGCGTCCCTGGCAGAGGATGATGTCGTCGGCGCGGATGCCGATGAAGATCCGGCTGCCGGGGGGCCGGCCGCAGGGGGGGACCTTGAACTGGTGCGCCCCGTGCCGCACCAGGGAGAAACCCCGCTCCGCCTCGGTGCCCAGCACCTCCACCGGCAGCACGTTCTCAAAACCGTGTTCCTCCACCAGGGGCAGGACCCGGGGATGGTGGGCCAGGTGGAAGAAATCGCCCTGCGCCACCACCTCGCCCCGGTCTAGGAAGATCACCTGCCCGGTCAGCTCCAGGATCTCGGCCACCGAGTGGCTCACGTAGAGGATGGGGATGCCCAGTTCCGAGCGGATGTGGCGCAGGTACGGGATGATGCGGCTCTTCAGCCCCTGGTCCAGCGAGGAGAGCGGCTCGTCCATCAGCAAGAGGCGCGGCGAGGCCAGCAGGGCCCTGCCCAGGGCCACACGCTGGCGCTCGCCGCCCGAGAGCTGGGCGGGCCGGCGTCCGAGCAAAGGGCCCAGCTCCAGCAGCTCGACGATCCGGTCGAAGGCGAAGCGCCGCCCCGCCGGCGAGAGCAGGTCATGGCCGTAGCGCAGATTGCCCGCTGCCGTGAGGTGAGGGAAGAGCAGGTCGTCCTGAAAGACGTAGCCGACGCGCCGCTTTTCGGGGGGCAGGTCCAGCCTCTTTTCAGAGGAGAAGAGCAACTCTTCGCCCAGGCGGATCTCGCCCCGGTCCGGGCGCCGCAGCCCGGCCACCAGGTTGAGCAGGGTGGTCTTACCCGCCCCCGAAGGCCCGAAGATGGCGGTGACCGGATAGGGGCAGCGCGCCTCCACCGCGAGGGTAAAGCTATGCAGGGCGCAAGACAGACTCAGGGAGAGCACCTCAACCTCGCTTCAGCCGGCGGGCCATCCACTCGCTGGCCACCAGGGCCCCCAGAGCCAGGGCGATGGAGACCAGGGCGAGACGGGCGGCCCCCGATTCACCGCCGGGCTGGTTGAGGTAGGTGAAGATGGCCGAGGGCAGGGTGCGGGTCTGGCCGGCGATATTGGCCACAAAGGTGATGGTGGCCCCGAACTCCCCCAGGCTGCGGGCAAAACTCAGCAGGGCGCCCACCAGCACCCCGGGAAAGGCCAGGCGCAGGGTCACGGTGAAAAAGACCCGCAGCCGGCCGGCGCCCAGGGTGCGGGCCACCTGCTCCAGGCGCGGGTCCACCCCTTCGATGGCCAGGCGCACGGCGCGCAGCAGGAGCGGAAAGCCGACCACCGCCGAGGCCAGCACCGCCCCCTTCCAGTTGAAGGCCAGGGTCAGCCCCAGGGTGTTTTCGAGGAAGCCGCCCAGCAAGCCGCGCCGCCCGCACAGGATCAGCAGCAGATATCCGGTCACCACCGGCGGCAGCACCAGGGGCAGGTGGCACAGCCCGTCCAGGAGCAGCTTGCCCCGGAACTGGCGGCGGGCCAGGAGCCAGCCGATCAGCACCCCAGGGGGCAGGCTGACCAGCATGCAGCACAGGCCCACCCGCAGGGAGAGAAAAAATGCGTCCGCTTCTTCGGGGGTCAACAGGGACAAGGAGTCCTCCGCCTGGCTACTGCTTCAACTGCTCCAGGAATTCCCTGCGGAACTTCGCCACCTTCGGGGCGATGATGGCCTGGCAATAGCCCTGGTCGGGGTGCAGCTGGTAGAAGTGCTGGTGATACGCCTCGGCGGGGTAAAACGCCTCCAGGGATACGATCTGGGTCACGATGGGGTGGTCCCAGATCTGTTTGTCCGCGACCTCCTGCAGGATCTTCCTGGCGGCCGCTTCCTGCGCGGGGGAGCCGGTGAAGATCGCGGAGCGGTACTGCGCCCCCACGTCGGGCCCCTGCCGGTTCAGGGTGGTGGGGTCATGCACCGTGAAGTAGATCCGGAGCAGGTCCTCATAGGAGAGAACCGCCGGATCGAAACTCACCTGAACGACCTCGGCGTGACCGGTCTCTCCGGTGCAGACCTCCTCATAGGTGGGGTTCGGAACCCTCCCACCTGAATAGCCGGAAACGACCTTGTCCACGCCTTTCAGCTCCTCGAACACCGCTTCGAGGCACCAGAAACAGCCGCCTCCCAGGACCGCGGTCTCCCGGGCGCTGCCGGAGTCCTGAGGGGCGGAGGCCATGCCCTTCTTCACAAAGGTGAGGGCCGCGGAGTTGATGCAGTAGCGCAGGCCCGTGGGCCTGGGGCCGTCGTCGAAGACGTGGCCGAGATGGGCGTCGCAGCGCTTGCAGAGGATTTCGGTGCGGCTCATCCCCAGCGAGTTGTCGGACCTCAGCTCGATGTTCTCCTGGGCGATGGGCGCGTAGAAGCTGGGCCAGCCCGTGCCGGAGTCGAACTTGGTATCGGACTGGAACAGCGCCGTGCCGCAGCAGACGCAGCGGTAGATCCCCTCCTCGTGGTTGTCCCAATACGCGCCCGTAAAGGCCCTTTCGGTGCCTTCCCGCCTGGCGACCTCGAACTGTCCGGGGGTCAGCAGCTTCCGCCACTCCTCCTCCGTCTTGACGATCTTGTCCACCCTGACCATTCCCTTTCGCTGGCCATCGTTCCCGAATTCGACGATGGAAACCTGTGAGGCCTTTCCCGGAGACGGGGCGCGGCTGTCCGCGCCGTGCAGGACGGCGCGCGCTGCCAGCAGCAGGACAGCCGCGCCCAACGCCACCATCGCTAGCTCGGCGATCCATCCCATGGCATACCTCCTGCGCCGGCCACTACCAGGCATAGGCTTCGGGCGCCTCGCCGCCCGGCCCCGGCCAGATCTCGTCCAACCGTTTCAGCACCTCGGGGGACAGTACCAGCTCGACCGCGCGCAAGGATTCATTGTACTGCTGCAAGGTGCGCGGGCCGATGATCGGCGCGGTCACCACCGGGTTGTGGAGGAGCCAGGCCAGACCGACGGTGCCCGGGGTCTCACTCAACTCGCGGCACAGTGCCTCGTACGCTTCGAGCTGGGGCCGCAGCTTCTCGATCTGCCCCTGCACCCCTTCCTCGGCGCGCCGGCCTTCGCTCGCCCGTTGCAGGACGCCGCCGAGCAGACCGCCAGCCAGCGGACTCCACGGAATCAGACCCAGCCCAAAGTGGCGGCAGGCGGGGATGACTTCCAGTTCCAGGGTGCGGGCTTTGAGGTTGTAGAGGCTCTGCTCGGACACCAGGCCGAGAAAATTGCGTTTTTCCGCCGCGCCCTGGGCCAGGGCGATGTGCAACCCGGCGAAGTTGCTGCTCCCCACGTAGAGCACCTTGCCTTCGCGCACCAGCTGTTCCATCGCCTGCCAGATCTCCTCCCACGGGGTGGTGCGCTCGACGTGGTGCATCTGGTAGAGGTCGAGGTGGTCGGTCTGCAGGCGGCGCAGGCTCTCTTCGCACGCCCTGCGGATGTGATAGGCAGAAAGCCCGCGCTCGTTGGGGCCCTCGCCCATCCGGTTGTACACCTTGGTCGCCAGCACGATCCGCTCGCGCCGGCCATGGCCCTGCGCCAGCCAGCGCCCGATGATCTGCTCGGTGACTCCTTCGCCCAGTTTCCTGCCGTAGACATTGGCCGTATCGAAGAAGTTGACCTCTGTCTCCAGCGCCCGGTCCATGATGGCAAAGCTGTCCGCCTCGCTGGTGCGCGGGCCAAAGTTCATCGTCCCCAGACAGAGGCGGCTGACGCGCAACCCTGTGCGGCCGAGGTTGGTGTAATTCATGTCGATGCACCCTCCTGATCGATACCTGGGCGCGTCGCATCGCCCAGATCCTGAATGCTCCTGATAATAAGGATTTCCCCGAGGTCCACAAATGACCGGGCGCGCGGTCCCAAAGGACTGCGCGCCCGGGGCGTTTCCTAGATCAGGGTCAATGCGCCTTCTTCTCCTCCACGGGAACCGCTTTTTTCACCAGCATAAAGCCACACTGCTCGAACACCGCGCCGGCGGCCGGCGACTGGAGCAAGTCGAGCAGGCGGCGGGCAGCGGCGCTGCGCGGCCCTTTGACTGCAGCTACCGGGTAGACGATGGACTCGTGTGCCTCGGCGGGCAAGGTGGCGATCACCTCCACCCTGGCGCTGGCGCCCGCGTCGGTGGCATAGACAATGCCGGCGGCGCACTCGCCCCGTTCCACGTACGCCAGGGCCGCGCGCACGTCCGCAGCCGGGGTCAGCCGCTCCTGAAGGGAATCCCACCACCCCAGCCACTGCAGGGCCTGCCTGGCGTACAGGCCGGCGGGGACGTGGTCCGGATCGCCGATGGCCAGCCTGCCCTTGAAGGAGCCGGCGAAATCGAAGCCCCGGCGCGGTTCCACGCGAAAACCTTCGCCCTTGGGCGCCACCACCACCAGGGCATTGCCCAGCAGGTCAGTGCGGGTGTCTCTTTCGATCAGGCCCAGAGAGTCCAGATAGCTCACCCACTCCGGGTTGGCCGAGAAGAAGAGATCCGCCGGCGCGCCCTGCTGGATCTGCCTGGCCAGGGTGGAGGAAGAACCCAGGGAGAGCCGCACTTCGAGGCCCTGTTGTTTGAACTGCCGGGCCAGGTCCTGGAGCGCATCCGCCAAACTGGCCGCCGCAAAGACCGTGACCGTGTCGCGCTGGGCCAGGGAGGGAGGAGGGGTGAGCCAGCCGGCCCCCAGCAAGGCGACCATCAGGAAACGAAGGCAGGATTTCATCGGCAGACCTCAGGGAAAGATAGAATGCGCTGCGTACCCCTGGCGGCATCGACAGGCAATGAGAGTGCCCAACACTTGTATTTAAAGATAGATAGCGAAGGTCATTTTTTCTCTTGACAAGCGCGAAAATATAATCTATACTATTCCCGTAGGATTTATAGGAATTGGATATGAGACTATCGAAAAAAGGTGAATACGCGCTGCGGGCGCTCATCGAACTGGCCATCCATGCGGACCAGGGCATCATCCAGTCCCAGGCCCTGGCCAGACAGGAAAACATCCCCGCCAAGTTCCTCGAGCAGATCCTCTTCGCCCTCAAGAGCGCTGGCATTCTCAACAGCCGGCGGGGGGCGGGCGGGGGGTACACCCTCAACCGGCCGGCCGAGCAGATCACCCTGGGCCAGGTCATCCGCCTGATCGACGGCCCCCTGGCCCCCATCCGCTGCGCCAGCAAGACCGCGCCGGAGCGATGTTCGTGCCCGGATGAGTCGACCTGCGGCCTGCGGCAGCTGATGCTGGAGGTGCGCAATGCCATCTCTGATATCGTCGATCACACCACCCTCGCCGACGTCTGCGAGCGGACCAGGGGGCTCCAGAAACAGAAGGAAATGGTGCCCCGGTATGCGATCTAAAAGATTACCACCCGGCCATGAACGCCTCGATGGTGCCCGAGGAAAGGGAACTGCAGCTCCTCTGGGCCCTGTGCGACCTGAAGGAACCAGATAATATCATGAACACCTTGCCAGTCCCCAAAGAGCGAGAGATCGAGCAGGAAATACTCCGGGCCCTCAAAGGCATCCGCTACGGCTCGGTGGAGATCGTCATCCACGACTCCCAGGTGGTCCAGATCGAGCGCAAGGAAAAGGTGCGTCTCGACAAGCCGCCCACCACCCGCTAGCCCTTATCGCTCCAAACCCAACTTCAACAACCAAAACGCGACCGACCAGATCCCTGGAGGCCATCTCGCCATCTACCTGGCAGACTGACCGGACTACCGGAGGTATCCAGAGCACCTAAGAGGTGTGTTATGAGATATCACCGGTTGTCCCTGTTCACGGCCCTGGGGCTCATGGCCCTGGGCCCCCTGCAGCCTGTCCGCGCCGCAGCGCCGGACTCCCTGTTTCAGGCCCTCGACCAGCGGGTGAAGATCCTGGAACGGCTGCACGAACTGGATCAGGAGGCCGCCGCGGCCAAGGCCAAGGATACGCCCGTAGTGAGCGCCAGCAGCAAGGACGGCTTCACCCTCAAATCGCCGGACAGCAGCTTCAAGCTGAAGATCGGCGGGTACTCCCAGGGGGACGGGCGCTTCTGGCTGGGCGATGAGAAAAAGGCCAGGACCAACACCTTCCTCCTCCGCCGCGTCCGGCCCCAGTTCGACGGCACGGTCGGCAAATACGTCGATTTCAGGGTCATGCCCGATTTTGGGGGGGGCGCCACCGTGCTCTACGACGCCTACCTGAACTTCAACTACCGCCCCGGCTTCAAGGTGCAGGTGGGGAAATTCAAGCCCCCCGTGGGGCTGGAGCGCCTCCAGTCAGGCGCCGCCCTGCTCTTTGTCGAGCGCGGCCTCCCCACCTCCCTGGTGCCCAACCGCGACCTGGGCCTCCAGGTGCACGGCGACCTCGGCGGCGGACTGCTCAGCTATGCAGTGGGCCTTTTCAACGGGGTAGTGGACGGCGGCAACGCCGACATTGACGTGGACGATAGCAAGGACCTGGCGGCCCGGCTCTTTGCCCAGCCCTTCAAGCAGGGCACCTCCCTGCTCCAGGGCTTGAGCCTGGGCCTGGCCGGCTCCTGGGGAAATACCTCGGGCGCGCTCCCCGCGTACAAGACCCCCGGCCAGGTGAGCTTCTTCACTTACACCGATACCACGGTGGCCGACGGCAGCCGGCTGCGCCTCGCCCCGCAGTTCACCTACTACACCGGCCCCCTGGGCCTGCTGGGCGAGTACACCGTCTCCAAACAGAAGGTGGTCCGCAAGACCGATTCCGCCACCCTGCAGCACCGCGCCTGGCAGCTGGCCGCCTCCTACCTGCTCTCCGGCGACCAGGCCACTTTCAAGGGAGTGTCCCCCAAGAAGTCCTTCGACCCGGGCAAAGGCCAGTGGGGCGCCCTCGAACTGGCGGGCCGTTTCCACAAACTCGCCATCGACAAGGACGCGTACCCCATCTTCGCCAACCCCAAGAAATCGGCCAGTTCAGCCACGGCCTGGTCCCTGGGCCTCAACTGGCACCTGAGCAAGAACACCAAGCTCAACCTCGACTACGAACAGACCCAGTTCGCGGACGGCGACGCCAAAGGCGACCGGGACGCCGAGAAGATCCTCTTCAACCGCTTCCAGGTTGCCTTCTAGCGCTGCTCACCCCCCAAAAAACCGACTTACAAACTGGAGAACATCATGTCGCCTAAAAAATTGCTCCTCGCCCTCGCTGTCCTGGTCCTGGGCAGCGCCCTGTCTGCATCGGCACAGCCCAAGGAGATCACCCTGCTCAATGTCTCCTACGACCCGACCCGCGAACTCTACCAGGACTTCAACGCTGCCTTTGCCAGATACTGGAAGGAGAAGACCGGCCAGACCGTCACCATCAACCAGTCCCACGGCGGCTCGAGCAAACAGGCCAGGGCGGTCATCGACGGCCTGGAGGCCGATGTGGTGACCCTGGCCCTGGCCTACGACATCGACGCCATCCACGAGAAGGCCGGCCTGATCCCTGAGGACTGGCAAAAACGCCTGCCGCACAACAGCGCCCCTTACATCTCGACCGTCGCCTTCCTGGTGCGCAAGGGAAATCCCAAGGGCATCAAAGATTGGGATGACCTGGTCAGGCCCGGCATCTCGGTCATCAGCCCCAACCCCAAGACCTCTGGCGTGGCGCGCTGGAACTACCTGGCAGCGTGGGGCTATGCGCTCAGGAAGAACAATGGAGACGAGGCACAGGCACGTAATTTCGTGAGCCGACTCTACAAGAATGTGCCCGTGCTCGACTCCGGGGCGCGCGGCGCCACCACTACCTTTGTGGAGCGCGGCATCGGCGATGTCCTCATCAACTGGGAGAACGAGATCCTGCTCATTGGCAAAGAGCTGGGCGCAGACAGGTTCGAGATCATCGTGCCCTCGCTCAGCATCCTCACCGAGCCGACCGTGAGTATGGTGGACAAAGTGGTGAACAAGCGCGGCACCCGGGAAGTCGCCCAGGCTTATCTGGAATACCTCTACTCGGAAGAGGGGCAGGAGATCGCGGCCAGGCACTACTATCGTCCCCGGCTCGAAGCAGTGGCGGCCCGATATGCCGGCCAATTCCCCCAGCCAGAACTGTTCACCATCGACGAGGTCTTCGGCGGCTGGCAAAAGGCCCAGAAGACCCACTTTGGCGATGGGGGGACCTTCGACCAGCTCTACCAGCCCGGGCAGTGAAGCGCACACCAGAGGGGGCAGCGGCGATCCCGCTGCCCCCTTCGCTCACCTGAAGAGAGGCACCCCATGAACCGATACTTTGCAGACAATTCATTCTCCATCGGCCGAACACCGCTGGTAAAGCTGAACCATCTCACCCGAGGTACTGCAGCCACAGTGCTGGCCAAGATCGAGGGCCGCAATCCCTCCTATTCGGTCAAGTGCCGTATCGGCGCCTCGATGATCTGGGACGCCGAGCAGCGCGGGACACTCAAACCCGGCATGACCATCCTCGAGCCTACCAGTGGCAACACGGGGATCGCGCTGGCCTTCGTCGGCGCAGCGCGGGGCTACCAGGTCCTGCTCACCATGCCCGAGACCATGAGCATCGAGCGGCGGCAGGTGCTGGCGGCCTTCGGCGCCGAGGTAATCCTCACCGAGGGCGCCCTGGGAATGAAGGGGGCGGTGGCCAAAGCCGAGGAACTCCTGGCCGCTGACCCTGACCGCTACTTCATGCCCCAACAGTTCAAGAACCCCGCCAACCCGGCCATCCACGAACAGACCACCGGGCCGGAGATCTGGGACGACACGGCCGGCCAGGTCGATGTCCTGGTCAGCGGGGTGGGCACGGGCGGCACCATCACCGGGGTGTCGCGCTACATCAAACACACCAGGGGCAAGAAGATCCTCTCAGTAGCTGTCGAGCCCCAGGAGAGCCCGGTCATCAGCCAGCGGCTCGCCGGCCAGGACCTCAAGCCAGCCCCGCACAAGATCCAGGGCATCGGCGCCGGCTTCATCCCCGAGGTGCTGGACCTGGCCCTCGTCGATCAGGTGGAGCAGGTCTCCAGCGCCGAGGCCGTGGAGGTCGCCCGCCGGCTGGCCCGCGAAGAGGGCATCCTCAGCGGGATCTCCTCGGGAGCGGCGGTGGCGGCAGCCCTGCGCCTGGCCGGGCAGCCCGAACTGAAGGGCAAGACCATCGTCGTGGTCCTGCCGGACGCCGGCGAGCGTTACCTGTCCACCGTGCTGTTCCAGGATCTGTAACCCTGATGGCTGCCACCGCAATAATCCCAGCATCCTGTCCGGTTTCGGCCCGCCGCTGAGGGCCACCCTGCTCTGCCTGAGTCTGATCGTGCTGATCCCGCTGCGACGACCCTGAAGTGGTATGCGGGTGGCGCACGTCCTGATCCGAGCTGCGAATCGATATCCACACGCCCGGCGAACGGCGCTGAGAAGCCGCCGCTGGCAGTCACCGATTGGAAGGAGATATAACATGAGCGCCCAGCACCTCGAAACCCTGGCCCTGCACGCCGGCCAGCAGCCCGACCCCACCACCGGGGCCCGGGCCGTGCCCATCTACCAGACCACCTCCTACGTGTTCAAGAGCAGCGAACACGCGGCCAACCTCTTTGCCCTCAAGGAATTCGGCAATATCTACACCCGCCTGATGAACCCCACCACCGAGGTGTTCGAGAAGCGGGTGGCGGCCCTGGAGGGGGGCACCGGCGCGTTAGCTGTCGCCTCCGGCCAGGCGGCGGAAACCTACGCGCTGCTGGCCATCACCCGGCTGGGCGACGAGATCGTCTCGGCCAACAACCTGTACGGCGGCACCTACCAGCTCTTCCACCACACCCTGCCCAAACTGGGGCGCACGGTGCGCTTCGTGGACTCGCGCCAACCCGACCAGATCCGCCAGGCCATCACCCCCAGGACCCGGGCCATCTACGCCGAGACCATCGGCAACCCGAAGCTCGACGTGCCGGACTTCGTGGCGATCGCGGCGATCGCCCACGAGGCGGGCATTCCTTTCGTGGTGGACAACACCGTGGGCATCGGCCTGGTGCGGCCCATCGACTTCGGCGCCGATATCCTGGCCAGCTCGGCCACCAAGTACATCGGCGGCCACGGCACCTCCATCGGCGGGGTGATCGTCGACTCCGGCCGCTTCAGTTGGAACAACGGCAAATTCCCCGAGTTCACGGAACCCGATCCCAGTTACCATGGCGTCGTGTACTGGGACGCCCTGGGCAATGTGCCTGGCCTGGGCAACGTGGCCTTCATCCTCAAGATCCGCGTCACCCTGTTGCGCGACCTCGGCGCAGCCCTGAGCCCCTTCAACGCCCACCAGTTCCTGCTGGGCCTGGAGACCCTGCCCCTGCGACAGGAGCGCCATTCGCGCAACGCCCTGGAGATCGCCCGCTGGCTCAAGCAACACCCCCTGGTCACCTGGGTCGCCTACCCGGGCCTGGAGGACGATCCCAACCATGCCGTGGCGGCGAAGTACCTGAAACAAGGGTTTGGCGGCCTGGTGGGCTTTGGCATCAAGGGCGGCCTGGAAGCGGGCCGGCGCTTCATCGACTCGGTGAAGTTGCTCTCGCACCTGGCCAACATCGGCGATGCCAAGACCCTGGTGATCCACCCGGCCAGTACCACCCATCAGCAGCTGACCACCGCCGAGCAGGCCGAGACCGGGGTCACGCCCGACTACATCCGCCTGTCCGTTGGGTTAGAGCACGTGGACGACCTCAAGGCCGACATCGACCAGGCCCTGAGACAGGCCACCGCATGAGACCCCCCTGCCGGAAGAGTAGAGAGTGACGCGAGATCATGAGCAAAGGCTTCTTCGACAGCAGCGATAGTCTCCGCGCCGCGCGCCCCCTGCAACACGCCAAGAGGGTGACGTTTGAGGAGCCACTCTCTCTGGAACTAGGGGACCGGCTGCCGGAAGTGACCGTGGTGTACGAGACCTACGGCCAGCTCAACGCGGCGCGCGACAACGCCGTGCTGGTCTGCCACGCCCTGAGCGGCGACTCCCATGTCGCCCGCCACCACTCGCAGGACGACCCGGGCTGGTGGGACACTGTGGTGGGGCCGGGCCTAGCCATCGACACCGGCCAGTACTACGTCCTCTGTGCCAATGTCCTGGGTGGCTGCCGGGGGACCACCGGCCCCAACAGCGTCGATCCGGCCACCGGCCGCCGCTGGGGAGCCGACTTCCCCACCGTCACCGTCGGTGACATGGTCGAGGTGCAGCGCCGGCTCATCGACCACCTCGGCATTCCCTCCCTGCTGGCGGTGGTGGGCGGCTCCATGGGCGGACACCAGGTCCTGACCTGGGCTACCCGCCATCCCGAGCGGGTGCGCGGGGCCATGGTCCTGGCCTCCTCGGCCCGGCTGACCAGCCAGGCCCTGGCCTTCGACGTGGTGGGCCGCAACGCCATCCGCCGCGACCCCCACTTCCACGAAGGGCAGTACTACGAGGCCGCACCGGGACCCAGCGTTGGCCTGGCCCTGGCCCGGATGCTGGGGCACATCACCTATCTTTCGCCCCAGGCCATGAGCGAGAAGTTCGAGGCCGATCGTCTGTTGCCGAGGGATGTGCCGACCTCTTTTGAAAAGAAATTCTCGGTCGGCTCTTACCTGGCTTACCAGGGAGACAAGTTTGTGGAGCGCTTCGATGCCAACAGCTACATGACCCTCTCCATGGCCATGGACCTGTTCGACCTGGGAGCCACACCTGAGGAACTGGCCGAGAATCTGGCGCACAGCCAGTGCCACTGGCTGGTGATCAGCTACACCAGCGACTGGCTCTTCCCGGCGGAGCAATCCCAGGAACTGGTGAAGGTGCTGCTGGCCCTGAACAAACCGATCACTTATTGCAATGTGAAGACCAGCTGCGGTCACGACGCCTTCCTCCTGCCCGATGATCTGGGTACCTACGGCCGGCTGCTCACGGGCTTCCTCGCCAACCTCGAGGGCACGAAAAATATGCCTGCCGAGGCCGGAGAAGAGCTGGAAAGACCCAACTCCACGAGCACCTTCCAGCCTCACCGGGTCGACTGCGATCGCATCGTGGACCTCATCCCCCCTCAGGCGAGCGTTCTCGACCTGGGTTGCGGGCGGGGTGAACTCCTGACCCGCCTGAAGCAGAACGGTCACGGACGACTCCTCGGTTTCGAGCTCGACGAGCAGGCGCTCCTGACCTGCGTCGAGCAGGGTTTGAATGTGATCCAGGGCGACCTGGACAAGGGCCTGCCGGCTTTTGCCGACAGACAATTCGACGTGGTCGTGCTGTCGCAGACCCTTCAGGCGGTCAAGAACGTGGAACTCGTCCTGGCGGACTTGGTGCGGGTCGGGCGGAAATGCATCGTGAGCTTCTCCAACTTCGGCTATCACAAACTGGCCGAGATACTGGCAGAACAAGGGCGTGTCCCCGAAGCCTCACTCCTGCTGCATTTCAACTGGTACAACACCCCGAACCTCCGCTTTTTGACCATCGCCGATTTCGAAGAATTCTGCGCAGAGAAGAACATCCGCATCCACCAGCGCATCGCCTTCAACACCGAGGAAGGAAGAGAGGTGACCGGGGAGGTCAATCGTCTGGCTAATCTGGCCATCTTCGTCCTCTCAAGTGGAGAGGCGATGAACCTTTCAGGTAGTCACCCGGAATAGTGTTGAGCGGTGGCTGTCTCCACCCCAGAGGATGAATCTATGGCGGTTGCCCTGAAAAAGCCCAGCATCCTCCCCGGCTTTGGCCTGAGCCTGGGGTTCGCCCTGCTCTACCTGAGCCTGATCGTGCTGATCCCGCTTGCGGGAATCTTTCTCAAAACAGCCACCCTGACCTGGGAACAGTTCTGGGCGGCTATCACCGACCCGCGCGTGCTGGCCTCGTACCGGCTCACCTTTGGCGCCTCCCTGGTGGGCGCCCTGATCAACGCCGTCTGCGGCCTGCTGGTGGCCTGGGTCCTGGTGCGCTACTCCTTTCCGGGCAAACAGCTCGTGGATGCGCTGGTGGACCTTCCCTTTGCCCTGCCGACCGCGGTAGCGGGCATCACCCTGACCTCCCTGTGCGCCAGCGAGGGCTGGATCGGCCGCTACCTCGAACCCTTTGGAGTCAAGGTAGCCTTCACGCCGCTGGGGGTGCTGGTGGCGCTCACCTTCATCGGCCTACCCTTTGTGGTGCGCACGGTGCAGCCGGTGCTGCAAGATATGGATGCGGAGATGGAAGAGGCCGCCGCCGCCCTGGGGGCTGACCGCCGCCAGACCTTTGGCTGGGTGATCCTGCCCGAGTTGTGGCCGGCCCTGCTCACCGGCTTCACCCTGGCCTTTGCCCGGGCCCTGGGGGAGTACGGCTCGGTGGTCTTCATCTCGGGCAACATGCCCATGCGCACCGAGATCACCACCCTGTTGATCATCACCAAACTCGAACAGTACGACTACGCCGGGGCCACCGCCATCGCCGCGGTCATGCTGGTGGCCTCCTTCGTGTTGCTGCTGGTCATCAACCTCTTACAATGGTGGCACCGCCACCGCCATGAGGTGTAACCGCTACCATTTTGACAGGTTCTTCGTGAGACAGGCGTCTCGCCTGCTCGCATGCCCAGCCCAGGCGAGACGCCTGGGCTACCTCTCGTTACCAACTTGACACAACACTATGTCTGGACCGATTCCCCTTCCTCGCACCACCACCGAACCGGCCTGGGTGCGCTGGACCCTGATCGGCGCGGCCCTGGTATTTCTCGGCCTGTTCCTGCTCATCCCGCTGATCGCGGTCTTCACCTATGCCCTGGAGAAGGGCCTGGACGCGTACCTGGAGGCGATCAGCGAACCAATGGCCCTGGCCGCCGTCCGCCTGACCCTGCTCACCGCGGCCATCGCTGTGCCCTTGAACCTGGTCTTCGGGATCACCACCTCCTGGGCCATCGCCAAATTCGAGTTCACCGGCAAGAATCTGCTCATCGCCCTGATCGACCTGCCCTTCGCCGTCTCGCCCGTGGTCTCGGGCCTGATCTTCGTCCTCCTCTTCGGATTGCAGGGATGGTTCGGTGTGCTGGCCACCCTTTGCGTGACCTTCCCCTTTGTGGCGCGCGAGTTGATCCCGCTGATGCAGGCCCAGGGCACCGAGGAGGAAGAGGCGGCCCTGGTGCTGGGCGCCAGCGGCTGGCAGACCTTCTTCCGCATCACCCTGCCCAATGCGAAGTGGGGCTTGCTCTACGGGGTCATCCTGTGCAATGCGCGCGCCATGGGCGAGTTCGGGGCAGTGTCGGTGGTCTCGGGCCACGTGCGCGGAATGACCAATACCATGCCCCTGCACGTGGAGATCCTCTACAATGAATACCATCTCGCCGCGGCCTTTGCCGTCTCCTCCCTGCTGGCCTGCCTGGCCCTGGTGACCCTGGCGGCCAAGAGCGCCCTGGAGTGGAAGGTGAGACGAGAACTGGCTGCAACGCGGCACGCACAGGAGGGCGAGTCATGAGCATCGAAGTGAAGAACATCACCAAGCGTTTCGGCCATTTCACCGCGGTGGATGACGTGAGCATCGAGGTGCCTAGCGGCTCGCTGGTGGCCCTGCTGGGCCCTTCGGGGTCGGGGAAGACCACCCTCTTGCGCATCATCGCCGGCCTGGAGCGGCCCGACACGGGAACCATCCACTTCCACCAGGAGGACGCCACCGCCCAGCCGGTGCGCCACCGCAACGTAGGTTTCGTCTTCCAGCACTACGCCCTCTTCAAGCACATGACCATCTTCGACAACATCGCCTTTGGCCTGAAGGTGCGCCATCGGCCTGAGGAGGAGATCCAGGAGCGGGTGGGCGAACTGCTCAGGCTGATCCAGCTGGAGAACGTCGAAAAGCGCTACCCGGCCCAGCTCTCGGGCGGACAACGGCAGCGCGTGGCCCTGGCCCGGGCCCTGGCCACCCGGCCGCAGATCCTCTTGCTGGACGAACCCTTCGGGGCGCTGGACGCCAAGGTGCGCAAGGAATTGCGGCAGTGGATCAGGCAGTTGCACGAGGAGATCAAGGTGACCAGCCTCTTTGTCACCCACGACCAGGAGGAGGCCCTGGAACTGGCAGACCAGGTGGTGCTGATGGACAAGGGCCGGGTTGAGCAGGTGGGCACCCCCGAGGAGGTCTACAACCAGCCGGCCACGCCTTTCGCAGCCAATTTCCTGGGGGACGTCAACATCTTCCGGGCCAGGGTGGAGGGAGGGAAGGTACACCTGGCCGCCGGCCTGGAGGCCAGGGCGCCGGGCCACCTCAGCGGCGCTGACCAGGAGGTGATGGCCTTTGTGCGGCCCCACGAGATCGAAGTGGACCTGGCGCGCAAGGACCACCGCTCGGCCCTCGCCCAGGTCAGGCGCGTGCTGCCCATCGGCTCGGTGGTCACCGTGGAGCTGGTGCTGGTGGAAGACGGCAAGGAGGTGGAGGTGGAACTGACCCGCGAGCGCTACGCCGCCCTGGGCCTCACCCCCGGCGAAGAGGTCTTCCTCACGCCCAAGGGGGTGAAGGTCTTCGCTGGGCACTACGAGATCTGATCAGGCGGTCCACTATTTATGCGGCCCGGGTGCAGGTCTGATGGTTTGCCCCCGCGAGGGCACCTTGCTAGATTTTAACTCATCATCCCCGAGAAGGTGAGCCCATGAAGACCGCCAAGTTCTACCCCTTCGAGCACCACCCGACGCCGGATAGCTGCTGGTCCCTGTCCACCGGACCAGACGGCCGGATCTACGCCTCTTCCTGCTGCGAAGGCACCCCGGGCGGCGGCGTGTTCATCGTCCGGTACAACGACGAGCAGGACCGGCTGGACACCATCGTCGACGTCGCCGAGGCCGTGGGCGAGCCCCTCCAGTCCGGCCGCGCCACCCAGTGCAAGATCCACTACAGCTTCGCCGCCTCGCCGGCCACCGGCATCATGTACGCGGCCACGCATCTGAGCGCTCCGGGGTACGGCCAGCTCGCCTACTCCCCCTGGGCTGACTGGAAGGACGAGGATCACTCCTTTCCGCACTCCACCCTGCTGGCCTGGGACACCCGCAAGGACGAGGTGGCCTGGACGAGCGTCTTCATCCCGCGCGAAGGGTGCCGCTGTCTGGCCCTGGACGAGGAGCGCGGCCGGCTCTACGCCATCTCCTACATGCGGGATCACTTCTGGATCTTCGACCTCAACACCCGCAAGATCCGCTCCCTCGGCCGGCTGGGATCGATCAACTCCCAGGGCATCTTCACCGACCGCCAGGGCCGCGTCTTCACCAGCAACGGCGATGGGCAACTCGTGCGCTATTCGCCGCACAGCGACAAGCTGGAGGAGATTCCGGTCTTCGTCCCGTACGCCGTCGGCCTGACCAACTGGCACGCGGTGATCTACGACGTGGTCGCCTCGCCCGAAGGGGATTGCGTGTACGGAGTCCCCTGGAACGCCAACCCGCACCTCTTCCGCTACTGGCCCGAGGACGGCCCGTACGGGCGGATGGAAGACCTGGGGCCGGTGCACCAGGACCGCGATCAGACGATCGCCATCGCCTTCTACCTGGACCACTGCGGCGGCCTGGTCTTCGGGGCGGACGGAATGCTCTACTACGCCACCTGCCGGTGGCCTGAGGGCGAGGAGGGCCGCTTCACCCTGGAGACCAAGACCCAGGGGATCGTGGTCCAGTACAACCCCAAGACCGGAGAGAAGAAGGACTTCGCCAAACTGGTCGGCCATCCGGGCGGACAGGGGCACTACGTGGCCCGCGGGGGCCGGGACCGGCACGGGAATCTCTTCTTCGGCCAGGTGCCCCGGCCCATCCCGGCCGGCATCTCCCGGCTCAAGATGGATGCCAAGGGCGAGGATCTGCACCTGCCGGTGCGCACCTGGGGCTAGGCCGGCTGGTCCAAGACCTGCAATCCACTGAAAGGCAAAGCGACTGAAAGGCAAAGCGATGGCCGAAGAGATGAACTGGGACAGCTTGCGGGAGTTCACCCGCGAGGGGTTGATGGTGGCGCTGCCGCTGTGTTTCCCCGGGCAGTCGGTGCCGCCACCGGCAGGCGAGACCGCCACCAAGGTGATGGCCCTGAACCGGGGCACCGACACCCTCTACCTGGGGACCGAAGGGGAGAAGGCCCACCTGCTGGCTGCCATGATCCACCAGGACACCGGCATTGTCCACGACCTGGGCGCGGTGCCCGAGGCCACCTCGATCGACGGGCTGAGCGCGCAGGGCGAGGAGCTCAGGTTCCTCGCCTCTGGACCGCAGGGGTGCGCCCTCTACTCCAGCCCGCTTTTCCGGGGCAGCTTCTTCATCCAGGAGTGGGGGCTGGCCCGCCGTCCCTTTGCCAAGGTCGCTGCGCTGCTCAAGGGCCAGTCAGTGGCCCACGCGGTGGTGTCTCAGGACGGGAAGAGCTTCCTCGGCGTGACGGCCCAGAGCGGGGAGGTGTTCCGGGCCGATCTCGAGACCGGCAAGACCAGCATCCTGGGCGTGCTCGACCCCCGGGGCAAGTACTCGCGCCGGCTCGCCCTGGACCAGGCCGGCCGCCTCTGGGGGACCAGCGGGAACGCCCAGCCCTGGCTCCTCGACCCTGCCCGGGGCGAGATCGAGCAGCTGCCCATGCGGATCCCCGGCGCGGCTGGGCGCGAGCAGCACACCCAGGTATCGGCCTGGGCCCTCGACCCGCTCACCGGGGTGCTCTACGGCGGCACGCGGCCGGACGGTTTCCTCTTCAAGCTGGAGCCGGAGACCCGCCAACTGGTGTCGCTGGGCAAGCCCTGCCGACAGGATCTGATCACCTGCCTGGCGGTGGGCAACGACGGCCGGGTCTTTGGCATGGCCGGCACCAGCGACGACATCGGCCACTCCTTCTGCTACGACCCGGCCACCGGCTCGCTCATCGATCTGGGGATCCCGGTCTCCACCCTCACCCAGCGGCAGTACGGGTACCACTATGCCTGCGCCCTCACCGGCACCGATGGCGAGATCTACTTCGGCCAGCACGAGCGGGTGAACTTCCTCTGGGTCTACTTTCCGGCCGTGCCCAGGAGAGCGGCCCAAGCTGGCTGAACGCCCTAACTCCCTTCACACCGCACACCACGCCGCACCGCGATCCCCTGGCGCTCGTACGCCTCGTCACCTCCGTGGACCAGGGTGGCGATGGCCACCGAGATCCCGGCCAACTCACACCACCAGGCCAGCGCGCATGTCCGTCGCCACGGTGGTCCCCGACTTGATCTCCACCGGGTACCAGTCCGCTCCCGCCTCTAGCAACAAACAGGCTGGCCAAAAAGCTGATGCAAGCGGCGTTTGTGGAACCTTGATAAAGGGATGGGTTTGGGGACAGGTTTTGTCCAAAGACAGCCTCCCCAGGTCGAGAGAGGCCAAGGTGCCAAAAACGAGCGTTTTGGGGACAACGGAGGTATTCGCCTACAGGCAGGTATTTTCAGGTTGGTGGATCAAAGTGCAAATGTGTATTTTGCGGGAGAAATTCACATCGGGAAGGCATCTCACACAAAGGAGGTCCACTATGGTCAAGGGCGCACAGACCGTGCAGCGTGTCATCTCCCGCTACCACCGAGCAATTGAGAAGAAGGACGCAGATACTGCTCTGGGCTGTTTGAGCAAGAACTATTTCCACGCCCGTCGAGAAAGTGGTGCTGCCAACGATCCCACGCGTTGGGTTGTGAGTCAATTTCCCAAAGCGGCCTTACGCAAATAGATATTCCGAGGAACAAGAATTGAGCTGGTCTTTCCTATTCTGATCGGTGTTTTAGCTGAGGATCCGCCCCAGTTGCACCAGACCCA
>JACPJE010000101.1 GCA_016187725.1 Candidatus Latescibacterota bacterium | reverse complement strand
GAGAGCCTGGTGCAGCAGGGCAACGGCTACCGAGGTCTTGCCATTGCCAGGCGGCCCCATCAGCAACAGGCCGTGTTTGCCCTGGTAGTGGCCGGTCTGCCCATAGAGCCGGCAGATCTCGAAGGCCTCCGGATCTGAGCTGGGGTCCAAGGTGGCGAAGCTACAGGCGCGGTAATGGAAGGGCACCCCGGCCTGTTCGAGGGGGGTGAGGGGGGGGCGGCGAGCGGCTGGTTCCTCGAAGAAGCCTTCAAGACGATGGGTGACCATGGCTAGCTCCTTGGCTGAAGGCGCGCAATGCGCCGGGGTCTTTGGTGGTCAACGCCGACGATCGGCGGCGTTTTCCTTGAAGCGGGTTTTCTTCATGGGCGCTGCCTTTCAAGTTTCTGCCGGTCCGGGCTGGTCTTCACCACCTTCGGGTCCCGGTCCCTGACCACCACGGTGGCGCACATCCCCAGGAGGCGGGAGAGGACCGCCACGGTCAGGCGCTGGACCAGGGCAGCGGGCGTCAGATCGGTGGTGAGGATGAGCTGCCGGTCGGCGTTCCACAGCTCGTTGATGAGGGTGTAGAACTGCACCCTTTCCCATCCGGTGCGCAGCGGCTGACCCACCTCGTCCAGCACCACCAGCTGGTAGTCGAGCAGGTCCAGGACACGGCGCCGCGGTCCCTTGGGCGGAGTGCCGAGGGCCTCCAGGCCGCGAGGGACGTTCCAGAACCGCACCCCGGCATCCCCCGCGGTGCGCGCCACCACCTGATGCAGGAGGGCGGCGGCCAGCGAGGTCTTGCCCGTGCCCGGCGGGCCGATGAGCAGCAAGCCCGACTTGCCCTGGTGCTGGCCGGTCCGGGCATAGGCGCGGCAGATCTGGTACGCCGCTGGGCGGTGGTGCGACGCCAGGGTCTCGAAGGTGCAGTGGCGGAAGGCCGCCGGCAGGCCTGCCTGCAGGAGCTGGTGGTAGATGCGCTGTTGGCTCTCGGCGTGGGTCGGGGTACACTCGTACACGGGATCGTGCAATAACGCGGGTCCTCTCAGCTGGCGGCGCATGGACGGTTCCTCCTTTTGCTCAGGTACCCGGTCAACAGGTCCGCGGTCGGTCCCTCTTCTTCAACGAGGTCCTCGCTGCCGGGGGTGGCGGTGGCCTGGCGCTTTTCCTGCTCGGTGTAGCAGCAGCGGGTGAAGTAGCTTTTGTAGTTTTCCGGGTGCTTCAGGTCCTGCAGGGTCCGCTCGCTCAGCGCGAACTGCCGGAACACTGCCAGGGGAATCTCCAGCCCGAATTCCCGATACAGCTTGTGGAGCCAGCCTTCCGGGTAGTTCACCGCTCCTGGGGCGAGGGGTCTCCACGCCTCTTTCAGTTGCACCAGGGAGGGAATGTGGATAACTGGGTTGTCCCCCCCGTCACCCCCCCCGGGGGGGGAGGGTACGGGGTACTCTTTTTGGTCTTCTTCGCTAGAAGAAGACTGGGATGTTCGGGTACGCGCGTTAGCGGAGGGGGGATTCGCGAAAGATCTTTCGCGAAACTTTAGGTAGTCTGCGAAAGATTGTTCGCACACTACCGAATTTGTCGCAGACTTTCCACACTCGGCAGCGAGTTGTCCACATTCAGCATTGAGGCGGTACCGGGCTTGCCGGCCCTGGTAGTAGACCTCCACCAGCCCCTGTTGAACTAGGTCGCGCAGGGCCAGTTGCGCCTTGCGCAGGTGGTGGCCGGTGGCCTGGGCGATCTGGGCGGCATTGGCTGTGCCTCGGTAGCTGAGGACCACCAGCACTACTTTGGCCCGGTCGTTCAGGTCGGGATGGGCCAGGAGGGTTTCCACGGTCTGGGATTCCATGCCACGTCCTCAGCGGGAGAGGGGCGTCTGGTGATCGGTGGGGTTGAGGTGCGGATGGGCGATGATGGTGTCGTTCCAGGTCACTGGCTCCCTCCCTTGGGGGTGGCGCTGGGTGGTGGTTTTCCGGTCTGCGGGTTGGAGTGGAGGTCTCCCCCTGGGTTGGGGGGGCCGCGGCAGCAGGGGTACCGGTGGGCGCTCGGGGCTGCCCCCGCAACGCCCCATACGTTGGGGCGTTGCGCCCGTCGCGCGCTTCGCTCCGCTACCCCGCAGCACCCCAACGTATGGTGTGCTGCGCTCCACCACGCGGACTTCCCAACCCGTCCACTCCCCAGGAGAGTCCTCCAGAGCAATGCCCCTCGCACCCTTTGCTGTTTCACTCTCATTTCAGTTTCACCTGGACCACGGTGCCGGGTTTGAGGTGCTTGCCGGCCCCTGGGAAAAGGGCCTCTGCTCTGCAGGAGCCGCTCTGGGGGTCCACCACGGGACTGAGGCGCGCCAGGTGACCGGTAAGGGTTTGCTGCGGCGCTGAGGCGATCCAGGCGGTCACGGGCTGATGCAGCCGGAGTTGGGTGATCTGGTCCACCGGGATGAAGAGCGCGGCTTTGAGGTCCTGGGCCTGGAGGAGCTGGCAGAGCACCTGGCGCAGGCTGACCAGACTGCCGGGCTGGGCCTGGAGGTCGGCCACCTCGCCGGCCATGGGGGCGATGACCACAGCGCGGGAGAGGTCCAACTGAGCGCGCTGCAGGCGGAGCTGCGCGGTCTGGGCCTGGTAGTGGGCGTCCTCCAGTTCTTGGGCGGAGAGCAGGGACCGCTGCTGCAGTTGCTGGACCCGATCGAAGAAGCGCTGCGCCCGCAAATAGGCGAGCCGGTATTCTTCGGCGGCTAGGCGCAGGTCGGTGTCGTCGAGCAAGACCAGGGTATCGCCGCTAGCGACGGTCTGGCCTTCCTGAGTGGTGATGCGCTTCACGGTGCCGCTGAGTTGGGCACAGACGGGTGTGGTCCGGGCGGCTTCGAGGGGCACGGTGAGAACGAGGTCCTCTCCCCAGGCCGGCAGGGCGCTCAAGAGCAGCAGGTATTTGATCACGGCTCTTCTCCTCTCCACATGTAGAGCACGCCGCTGAAGGGCACCGTCGGGTCCTGGAGTTCCTCCAGCTCGCGCTGAGCGTCTTGGAGCTGGCTCTGCGCTTCGCGGAGTTCGAGGTAATGCACCGGGGGCCGGCGCAACTCCAGGGTGCTGGAGGGTTTCGAGGCGCTGCGGGTCCTGCTGCCGGCGCGGATGCAGACCGGCCACCAGGGCGCGGGGGGCGAAGTCGAGTTCGAGGTTCTGGCCGTTGACCTTGAGGGGTTGGTGCTGGGTGGGGGGCCCCTCGCCCTGTAAACCGGGATCGAAGGCGAGGGCGCTTCCCAGCCGGCCGGAGAGGAAGGTCCCTTCCGGGATCTGGGCCAACACCTGGGCGAAGGGCTGGCCGGCCACCCGCAGGGTATCCACCTGCACCGGCTGGTCCAGGGCGTGGATGCGGGCCTGGTCCGGGAGGATGTCGCCGTACTCCCCAAAGGTGAGCACCTGGCCCTCCCAGGCGATCAGGAAGCGGTCGATGCGGCCATCCAATATCAGGGCCTCGCCTTGCACCGGCTGATGGGTCTCCCGCCAGTACCCCTTGAAGTGGAGCCGGGTCTGGGTGGTGGCTTCGCGGTAATCGCGGTAGGCCATGGCCGGGGTGGCGGCCAGGTAGCGCATCATCCGCCAGACGCCCCCGGCCTGGGCCACGGGATAGAGCAAGACCAGGAGCAGGACCAGCACCGCCAGCAGGCCCCACTCCCCCATGGAGCCGGCCTGCAGGCGAAAGCGCGCATTGCCCGGGATCACGCACTGGACCGGATGGGGATGGAAGAGGGGCACTCCGCTCTTGGTGGTGCAGTCGATCAGCAGGTGCGAGCCATACCCGATCAGCAAGGCCGCATACCAGGCCCCCCGATACAGGCCCAGGGGCAGCAGGACCAGGGCCAGGGCCAGGAAGGCCAGCAGGGAGTGGGTCACGGTGCGGTGGCCCCAGCGCCGCTCGAGGGGCTGGGAGAGGAAGGGCAGGAGACGGCCCGGTGCGCTCTTGGGGGAATCGAGGTCGGGCAGCAGACTGCCCAGGAGCGCACAGCCCAGAGCCGGCAGGTCCTGGTGCAGGGGCCGCGACCCCAGGGCAAAGGCGCCGGTGGCGCAGAGCAGCCGTGCCCACCCCGGCCAGGATGTAGAACTCCGCATCCCCCAGGCCCCGGGCCACGAAGCGCGAGGCGACGAGCAGGATCACCGGCAGGATGACCAGGGGGGTGAGATCGAGCTGGGGACGGGCGTTGGGGTGGACCAGCTCGCGCACCACCTCCGGGGTGACCTGGGGCTCCCGGCGCAGCCGGTCCAGGCTCTGGACCATGGCACGCGGGTTGCCGGCGCTCTGCTGGAGGAGGCGGGTCTCCAGGAGCTGATAATCCTCCACGGCCAGGTCCTGGGCCCCCTGGCGGATGAGTTGCCGGGCTTCGGTCGGGGCAAGGGGATCGAGGGGAATGCGCTCAAAGGCCCAGAAATGGCGCTCATAGCGCTTGGACACCTGGGCCAGCGCCCCTATGACTGCGAACTTCTTCCCCAACTGATCCAGGAGCCGGCCCAGGCCAGGGGACAGGTCGGACAGATCGTCCACGACCAACACCCACTCGTCTTTCTGGACTGCATCCACGATCATTCTCACCCAACTCTGGATGGAGATGCGGTAGTGCTGCTTCTTGAAGGCCTCGAAATCCTCCTGGGGCGCCCTCCCCACCGCACTGCCAGCGACCGGCTCCCCTTCCGGCCTGTTGGCAGGCTCTGGCTCCCCCGCCGATGGCAGAGAAGGCGCCCCGGTTGTTGAGTTGAAAACACCCTGGCTGTGCAGCACTTCGGCGATTTCCAGCAGGGCCTGCTTGGGCGGGCTGAGGCGGACCAGACGGATCAGCCGCTCGCCCTGCAACAAGGCCAGCAGATGGCTCTTGCCCACCCCGGTGGGGCCGATCAGCAGGGTGGATACCCGCTTGTCCAGGTTGGCCTGCAGCCGGCGCAGTTCAGTCTGCCGGCCCACGGTCTGGAGGGTGGTCAGGGCCGGCGGGTGGAGTGGCCGGCTGAAGAAGCGGTACGAGCGGTTGCGCTGGCGGGAGAACCAACGGGCCAAGCCGGAGCGCTGGTCCAGCCGCTCCACCGCCTCGCGCTGGTGCTCACTGCTGACCGAGATGTAGAGCTGGGAGGTGGTAATGGAGGCATGGCCCATCAGTTCCCTGAGGGCGTGCCGGCGCAGGGCGCCCCAGATGGTGCGCCGGGAGAGCTGTGCCCCGCTGTGCAGATGGCAGAAGACGTACGGACTGGCCTGGGGCCGGCGCTCTTCCAGCCAGGCGCGCAGGGCGTCCTGGGCCTGGAGGTTGAGCGGCACCACCCGCTCCCGCCCCCGCTTGCCGGTGAAACGCAGCCAGGGGGTTTCGGAGGACCAATGCACCGCCTCCAGGGTCAGGTTGCAGGCCTCGGACACCCGCAGGCCGCAGCCGGCCATCACCTCGATGAGGGCCTGGTCGCGGAGGTTCTTGGGCACCGCGCGCAGCCGCTCCAGCTCGTCGGGGCTGAGGGTCTTGGGCAGACGCAGGGCCGGCGCACCGAGGCTCATCGGACCCCTCCAGCTGGGAGTGACGGGCGCCGGCCTGAAGCATGGAGCACGATGCACACATAGTGACGGGCGCCGGCCTGAAGCATGGAGCACGATGCACACATTTCGTCCACCCCAGGCCCAACCAAACAAAATGGCAATTATGTTTGGTCCGCTTAAACGCCGGAAAGGCAAACAAAACGGAGCGGATGCAAACAAAACGGAGGACATCAGCAGGCCTCCGGCAGGGCCTGGAGGGTGGTTTCCAGGCCCCGGATTGGCGGCACCTGCAGCCCCTGCCGGCCATGCAGCAACTCGACCAGGGAGGCGATCAGCATCGGCATCCGGCGCAGCTCTACCGGCTTTCCCTGCCAACGGTGGATCAGGGCCAGGCCCTCCGGGCTGATGGCCTTGAGCTGCTCCAGATCCAGCACCACCCGCCGGCCCTGCTCCAGCCAGCACTCTACCTCCTCCCGCAGCACCCGCACCAGGGCCGGGTTGTCGGCCCAGCCGGCCACCCGCAGCACCACCTCCCCCTCCGTCTGCGACCGCACCTCGATCCGCATCACCACCAGCCTTTCTGCCTGGGGATCAGGCCGTGTTGCTGGAGCTTGAAGCTGATCAGATGGTGCCAGGCCAGGACCTGCATCCGGCCCTGGGCCTGCCACTCCTTGAGCTGCGGCCGGGCGTGGTCGCTGAGCGCGTGCAGGTGCTCCAGGTCCAGCACCAGCAGCTTGCCGGTCTGCAGATAGCGGTTGCCTTCCTGGACCACCAGCTCGATTTCGTAGTCCAGCCACACCTCGCCGGCCACGCGCATCACCACCTGGTCTGTGTTCTGCGAAAGGATGTCGATCCGAATCATCATGGGCCTCCTGGGTATGGCCCTTACTATTGCAAGGGGTGTGCCAAAAGAAACAGCCACCCGGAGAATGCTCTCCAGATGGCTGTATTTGCATCACTTGGCTAATGCTGCGGCTTAGTCCCGCCTACGGCCTCGTTTTTCGCTATGCGCGGCGGGCCGCGCACGGTTTTTGGGCCTGCTTATCCTAGGTGGTTGATGAGCAAGAAGTTACCCCTGATTCTGGCCCTGCGCGGTATACCGCGCGTACGCACGGCCGGCCGCGCAGGAAACCCGGCCTCTTCCCATCGCCCCTTGTTACCAATCTGGTAACACCGTATATTCAGTCCATGCGCATTATCGCCAAGAAGACCTTGCGGGCGTTCTGGGAAAAGCATCCCGATGCCGAACAGCCACTCAAAGCCTGGTACGAGATGGCCAAAGCGGCAGACTGGTCCAACCCGGCCGCCCTGAAAGCCCAAATCGGCACCGCCAGCCTGGTGGGCAAGGACCGCGTGGTCTTCAACATCGCCGGCAACAAGTACCGCCTGGTCGTGGCGGTCACCTACCGCTACCAGGCCCTGTATATCCGCTTTGTCGGCACCCACGGGCAATACGATCAGATCAACGCTGCGGAGGTATGAGATGAGGATCAAACCGATCAAGACCGAAGCCGACTACGAGGCCACCCTGGCCGAGGTCGAGCGGTTGTGGGAGGCTGAGGAGGGCACCCCGGCGGGCGACAAGCTGGATATCCTGATCACCCTGGCGGAGCGATGGGAGGATGAACACTACCCTATCGGCCCACCCGACCCCGTGGAGGCGATCTTGTTCTACATGGAGCAGAAGGGGCTGACCCGCAAGGACCTGGAGCCCTACCTGGGCCAGCGCTCCCGGGTAGCCGATGTGCTCAACGGCAAACGACCCCTCAGCCTGCGGATGATCCGCAATCTGCACGACCACCTGGGTATTCCCGCCGAGATCCTGCTGCGCGAAACCCCGCCACCACCCCAGTCGAACCGGAGACCCTCGACCACCGCCAAAACCCACTCCCGGCGCGCGGCCCCGGTCTGAGTCGAGACCCCGGAATGGTAACCCTGCGCTGCACCCAGAAACTCCGGCGCCGGCTCAAAGAGACGCCGCCGGCCCCTGCCGCATCTGCCACGACCAAGCTGGGCGACTGGTACGTCAACCTCCTGTTCACCAGGCCCCCACACCTCTTGCTCTGCGCCAGCGAACGCACCCTGCTGCCCGTGCTCCTGCCGGCCCGCGACCTGGACACCTTGGCCGTGCGCCTCCGCCAGGGGCTCAGTGAAGTGCTGACCGCCCTGGGCATTCCCCAGCCGATGATCATCGCCGAATTGCGCGAAATGGCGTCCTGCACCTTCGGCCCCACGGCCAGCCGGCAGGTACTGGGCTCGATGAAGGATTTCGCCCACATGATGGCCTGGAGACGCCAGGCAGGCCCAGAGTCCGACCTGTTGCAGAGGGCTCTGGACCTAGCCGAATCCCCGTGCAGTCCACTGCGCCACAACAGCCCGGATCGGGCAACCCGACAGGTATTCTGGGGCGACGGTCCGCTGCGCGCAGCGGACCGATAGTCATCCCCCGGTTGCTTTGCCCGGCCGGCTGATGCCCAGCCGCTTCATCCGGTCGCGCAACGAAGACTCGGGCAGGCCCAGCAAGGCTGCTGCTCCGCGCTCTCCCCGGATCACCCATCCCACCTCCTTCAGCACCTCCCGGATGTGCCGGCGCTCGATTTCCTCCATCAGGTAGACCCGGTCATTGCCGCTCTGGCTGTGAGGGTCGCCCTCGGCTTTCACGCTGCCCCCCAAGGCAATGTCCCCCACCTGGATCTCCGGCCCCTTGCACGCGGTCACCGCCCGCTCCACCACATGCTGCAGCTCGCGCACGTTGCCGGGCCAATGGTAGGCGTCCAGGAGCTTGAGGATCTTCGGCGACAAGGGCTCGATCTTTTTGCCCAGGTGCGCGGCCACGGGTTTCATGAAGTACGCCGCCAACCGGGGGAGGTCCTCCTTGCGCTCCCGCAGGGGCGGCAGGCGCACGGGATAGGCGTTCAGGCGGAAATATAGGTCTGGGCGGAAGGTGCCCTCCCTGACCATGGCTTCTAGGTCGCGGTTGGTGGCGGCGATGATCCGCGCATTGGAGACCAGGACTTCGCTGCCGCCCAACCGTTCGTACTCGTGTTCCTGCAGCAGGCGCAGGAGCTTGACCTGCACCAAGGGCGGCAGTTCTCCCACCTCATCGAGAAACAGGGTGCCGCCCTGCGCCATCCCCACCCAACCTATCTTCTGATACACCGCGCCGGTGAAAGCACCTTTCTCGTGGCCAAAGAGGCTGCTTTCCTCCAGACCCTGGGCAATGGCCCCGCAGTTGACGGTGATGACAGGCCCGCTCTGGCGCGGGCTCTTGGAGTGCACGTACTGGGCGGCCAGGCCCTTGCCGGTGCCAGTCTCCCCCAGGATCAGCACCGTCAGGTCGCTGACTGCCACATCCCGCAGTTCCTCCATTACGGCTTTCACTGCCGGGCTGTCGCCGACAAACTCCCCCTTAGCCCCCAGGCGGTTGGCCTCCTCCTTGAAGGCCTCCATCTTCGGGTCCGGTACCACCTCCAACCGGACACTGGAGGGCGCGGAGTAGTTCAGGTCCGGGTCCACGGCCTGCACCTGGAAGGTGTATTTCCCCAGGGGTAGATTGAGGTACTCCGCCCGGTTATCCCGCGTCACCCGCCACTCCACGTCATGGCCTTCAAGCATATAGCGGTACACCAGCCGGTCGGGCCGGCTGGTGAAGCTGCGGCCCTGAAACTCGAAGCTCACCTGAGTCTGCGCCGACGACACGCTGATCCGGTCTCCCGAAGGGTCCGCATGGTCAACGGGGATCTGTTTGATCCGCACGCCCGGCGCCTGGGTGGAAGGCGTGTAGCGGGTGATGCCCCCCTCGGTGGCGATCCAGATCTTGCCCTGGCGGGTGCGGAGGATCTCCTGCACCACGTCGTTGACCAGCCCGTCCTGAGTGGACAGGGTCTGGAACACCTGGCCGTCGAAGAGGCTCACCCCCCCGCCCTGGGTGCCAAGCCACAGCCGACCTCGCTCGTCTTCCATCATGGCGAAGACCCGGTCATACACTAGCCCCTCAGCCATGGTGTAGCGCGTGAAGCGCTCCCCATCCCAGCAGCTCACCCCGGCCCCGTCCGTGGCAAACCAGATCCTGCCCTGCCGGTCCTCCAGCACCACCCGCCCTGGGGCAAAGCCCAGGCCCTCCCCCGTGGTCACGGTGTGGAACTGCTGCCCGTCCCAGCGGCTCACGCCCCCGGTACCGGTGACGATCCAGACCTGCCCCTGCCGATCCAGCCCCAGGGTGCGCACATCGTCTGCCACCAGCCCATCGGCCGTCGTGTAGGTGCGCAGCGTCCCGTGATCCCAGCACCTGAGCCCCAGGTCGCTGGTGGCAAACCACAGCCGGCCCTGAGGGTCCTCGACCACCGCGCGGGCCGTGTGCAAGTGACCCCGGCGACCCTCACCCTGATGCAGGGTAACCACTTCCTGGCCGTCGTAGCGCTTGAGGTCCCCCCGGAAGGTGACAAACCACAGCCCCCCCTGTCGGTCCTGGTGGATGGCCAGGGCCAGGTTGCGCCATTGATCGGTCCCTGAATCCAGGGTCAGGGAGGTGAAGCCTTTCCCGTCATAGCAACAGACCCCCTGGT
>JACPJE010000095.1 GCA_016187725.1 Candidatus Latescibacterota bacterium | reverse complement strand
TGTTATACTGCTGCCTGATGCGTTGGCACCGATGACGGTCTTGTTGTTACCCCCTCCATTCACAGTCACCAGAGCCGTACCTCCACCTCCGCTCACCGACATTCCGGCTGCAGTTGCGGAATTACTCAAAAGTAGTCTCGGTGCCCCAGAAGCGGTGCTCGCCACATGTATGTCGGCTCTCCCCTCTCCACTTCGTATCAAAACATACGGGTCAACACCGCTACTATGGCTTACCGACAACTCCGCGCCCTCTGCACTTGCAGTGATAAAGACATACGGTTCATCTGCTCGGCCCATATATAGTGCAGGGCCTAAGCCTGTATTATATAGGCTTGCAGTCACATTGCCGTCCGCATCCACTAGGTTAAACTGCTGCGCCCTTACGATTGTGGTTTGGCTGTCTGCCGGCCTCACCGCCCATTCCCTGAGAAGCAGGCCAGACAACAGACCGATGATGAGATATGACACCTTCTGGTTCATAGAGCCCTCCTTGAGTTATGAAGTTGCCCTCATTTACTTGGACCGTGAGAGGTAAGGAAGAAGCGTCCGGACTCACATCACATCTGCTTGAATTTCTCCGGGTGTTCCTTGACGTACAGGCGGTTGAGATACTCCAGTACCAACTCCGCCAGACTCAAGGCCATACTTGGGTCGAGCCGGTCCTGGCGACCGGCCTCCCGTACCGCCTCTGCCTGCCGACGCAGCTTTTCTTTGAGCGTCACGTTCCTCCTCCTCGTCCGGCCCCTCGGCCGGCCTGTTGCTACTGAGAGGGTCTTCCGATATATTAACCAGTAAACCGCATCCGTAAGACCTGGTAAGGCCCCTCCTGCGTATGCGGGAGGCACTCCGTCTTTGAACGGTGGTTATCGGCCCCCAGGGTGGAGCGGTGGCGCAGTCGGTATTATTTAGAGAAACCGCATCCGTAAGGCCCGTGGAAGGCTGCTTCCGTGTACGCGGAAGACAATCCGCCTAATGCCTGTTCCAGGACAGGCCAAGTAGCGGTGGTTAGAAGCCCCCAGGCAGGAGCGGTTTTTCTTTTTCCCCTACAGCTTTACCTCCACCACCTGCCTCTGAATAATCCGCCAGGTCGTCTCGTCTTTCCGCTCGTGTTTCTGGAATACGCTCCATGCTACTGCATCTGCCACTTGAAGCACTCGCGCCCGCTGTGAGTCATCATAGTCGATAACCACAGCCTTTCCGGGAAGTTCCTCCAAAACACCCACCAGGGCCTGAGTCAAAAGATGCTGGGGCCGGGCGCTGGTGTATCGCCTGTCCAGTTTCAGGGACAGAGACCCGAACCGCTCCAGCGCTTCCCGCAGCGCCTGACCGCAGGCAGTCCTATACAGCTCTTCAGGATCATTGGGCTGGGCAACCCTGCTCTTGTCCACCACCACGGCCACTGCATCGAAGCCGATCTTTACAGCGTGCTCTAACAGGGTTTCGGTGAGGCGCACCGGCTGATGGGATGCTTTTAGTTCAGACATCCCCCGGACATGTCGCCTCCATGCCTTGCGCGTCTTCACCACAGCCTTGCCAAGCCGTTCCGGGCTGCCCACCACGACCACTACGACGATAAACGTCGCCGTGGCTCTGGCAGTATAGGCCACATCCCCTGCCTCATCCAGAAATCCGTATTTCACTCCGGCCTGTCTTTCGCCCTGTGCATGGGATTCTCTCGGTGTCCAGGTGCTGCCCTAATCTACTTCGAGGCGTTCACCATCGCCAAGATGCCGGCCTTCACCACCTCGGGCAGCCGGCCCGAGGCTTCGACCACCCGGGCCAGATCTGCGGGCAGGAATATCCGGTACCTTGGGAGTATTCGGAAACGCCTTCAGTCATAGCAGCAAGCGGTAATGGGGATCAATTCTCCTCACCACAGGCGGCCTGTCCAGGGTTCGGGTGATCTGGGTTGCCCTCCAGATGTTCCTCGAAAAGTCCGAGAAGGAGGGGGGGAAGATTCTGGCGTCTCGGCTGATTGGGAAGTAGCTCTTGCCTTGGGGCGTCGGGCCTGCTACCTTGAAGACGTGAGAAAGGGCTTCCTATGGCAGAAGAAGGCAAGATTCTTGAGGATCGCACCCGCGAGGATGTGGCCGAGATCAAGGAGGAGGTGCGCCTCCTTCGAGATGGCCAGAGCGCGCTTCGTGAGTCTGTGGCCCGGCTCGGTGGGACGGTCGAGCAGATTGACCGCCGCATTTCCAACCTGGAACAGGGTCAGCGCCAGCAGGAACAGGGCCAGCGTTGGCTCATCGGCCTCATCCTGGGGACCTGGGTAACACTGGCTCTGGCCATCCTGGGCCTGTACGCCAGGTAGCGCCGCGCGGCCTGAAGGTGCAGGCCGGGCATACCCTCATCCTTCAGCTCCGGGAAAGCCTGCCGCCAGGGGATCAGTTCGTTCTCCTCCTTGTCTTTGAGCAAGTAAGCCGATATATTCTAGGGAAACCGCCTCCGTAAGGCCCGGTGCTACTGCTTCCGTGGACGCGGAAGACAATCCGCCAGCAACACCTAGATGCGGTGGTTATGGGTGCCCGGGCAGGAGCGGTAGCGAGTCGATATTTAGAGAAACCGCATCCGTAAGACCTGGCAAGGCCCCTCCTGCGTATGCGGGAGGCACTCCGTCTTTGAACGGTGGTTATCGGCCCCCAGGCAGGAGCGGCTTTTTTTCTCTAATCTACTTCCCTTTTGAGACGTTCACCAGACATCTTGCTCACGCCGGCTATTTCTCGTATCGCAAGGGATATATTCTGAACGAGAGGTGACCATGCGAACTGTGAAAACTAAAAAGGCAATCGCTTCCACACCCAAGACGTATAAGAAGGATAGCAAGGCTAGTCCAAAGGTCTATACCATTCCTCGCCTGTCTAAAACAGTGGTCATTGATGCAGAGGCAGTGCCGGCACCCGATGGCCGCTATAGCATCACCGCAGAGGTCAAAGGAGCGGTAGCCGATAAGTAGGCGGTCGAATGGCTGTAGCTGAGAAAGAAGCTTCCGATTGGGAAGTGGTGAATATCCCCCCCAACCAGGAGTACGAAATCACCGTGCGGCAGGAGGGTGGGGGGATCATCACGGTCATTGGAAGAATGTTCATCGGGTATCAGCGGTTTGTGAATCCCGACTCAGAGGGTGCCGATATATACCGCCCGTGCATGATCATTGAGGGATTGCAGAAAGACACCAAGCGCCCTGTCCTCCAGCATCTGCCTTTATCGGCGCTGCAGGAGAAGGTGAAGCTTGACTCAGGGCCGATTGCCAAGAAGATCCAGCGGTCTCGAAAAAAGCGCACCTCAGGTTGATGCCCCATTGTATTGTCCCCCTCTATCAGGTTTGCCTCCCTGCCCCTTTCGCTACCCTTCTTTTGAGACGCGCACCATCGCCAAGATCCCCGCCTTCACCGCCTCGGAAAGCCGGCCCCATGCCTCCACCACCTGTGCCAGGTCCTCGGGCAGCGCGGGCTGATTCTGTTGCACACCTATTGCACACTCTGAGTGCGGGGAACTGTCTTCGGGGTGTTCTGAATCTTCCAGACGCAACCCTCGATGTCCACCGGGGGTTGCGTTTTCTTTTCCCCCTCTGCTCAGGACTCCCGCGACCTCAGCCCCGGACCGCCCACCGCGGTGAACACCAGTTCTGTCTCGACGTAGATCTCGCCGCCGTACGCGTCGGTCGCGGTGCGGTCCTCCCTGGTCATCTGCACCTCGGTCTGCACCGTGCCCGCCTGCCTGGCCTGGGACTGGAGGTGGTCGGCGGCGGCCCGCCGCGCCCGAGCCACCCCCTCCTCCAGATCTGCGACATCACAGACCTCCCCGGGCAGATGGCAGCGGTAGCCCTGACCCCGGGGCTGGATCAGCACCCGCAGCCGCTGGACCACCCCATTGACTACCGCGCCGATGGCATTGGCCACCTCGGCGTGCTCGGGAATGACCAGACCGGTGCGCAGGTGCCTGGCCGTCTCCGGCAGGTAGGCCTGCACCGGCGCGCCCACCGCGACGATGGGCAGGCGCAGGGCCAGGCTGCACTCCACTGCCGATTCGGGAACCCTCCCCAGACTGCGCCCCAGCAGCGCCCCGGCCCCCGGCTCGCATTCCCAGCCGGGGGGACAGTCCTCGTCGCCCAGGGCCTTGGCCAGCAATTCGGTGCCCAGCCGGCGGGATAACTCGGCCACCACCTCGGCGCAGAAAGCCTCTGCCGGCCGGCCGAACTGGGCGGCCAGCAACTGGGCTCCCAGCAGGGCGGCCTCCCGATCCCAGCGGCCAAAACTGCCCAGCACATGCAGGGCATCGGTGGGGGTGAAGCCGGACCGGCGCACCACCTGCAATCCCTCCAGTTCCGCCAGCCGGTGGACGATCAGCTGGCCGTAGGAATGGGTCTGGGCCAGGTGCCGCAGGGAACGGGGCACCGAGTCCAGGCCTTCCAGCAACTCCTGATCGGCAGCCCGCGAGGCGGTGCGCGGCCGGTGCAGGGCCAGGAAGAACTGCCCGCTCAGACCCGGGTCCCGGCGATCCGCCCATTGCCGCCGCAGCTCCTCGACCACCTGGGGGTGTTCGCTGGCCAACTGGCACAGCGGCACGGCGCGGCGCGGACCGATGCCCAGCCGGCGAGTACCTGGGTCGATCCGCACGTGGCTGTCGCCACCCAGGCCGGCGGTGTGGATGTCCACGGTCTCGATCATGGTCCGCCAGCGGCCCACCCGGGCGCCCTCGGGGCTGAGCCGCGGCAGCCCCTGGCGCAGCACGGCGATGTCGGTGGTGGTGCCCCCCACGTCGATGACCCAGCTGTCGCGACGGCCGGCCAGATGCCAGGCCCCCGCCACGCTGGCGGCCGGCCCTGAAAGGATGGTCTCGATGGGCCGGCGCAGGGCCCACTCGGCCTGCACCAGAGAACCGTCGCCCTTGACGATCATCAGCGGCGCGCCGATCCCTTCGCGGTCCAGGGTGAGGCGCACGGTGGCGATCAACTCGCGCAGCAGCGGGATCAGCCGGGCGTTGAGCGCCGCCGTGGCCGCCCTGCGCACCGAGTCCAGGCGCGAGGTCAACTCGTGGCCGCAGGTGACCGGCAACCCGCTCAATTCCTCGACCATGGCCCGGGCCCGCAATTCGTGGGCGGGATTGCGCACTCCGAAGTACCCGGATACCGCGAAGGCCTCCACCTGGTGGCGGCGCTCCAGCACGGCCTGGCGCACCCCCTCCTCGTCGAGGGGGACCACCTCGTCGCCCTGGCCGTCGTGCCCACCGCGCAGGTACACCACCTCGCCGGTCGCCAGCTCGCGGCTCAAGCCCAGGCCCCCGACCAGCTCGGGATCATAGCCGATGAGCAACAGGCAGACCAGCGCGCCCCGGTCTTCGACAATGGCATTGGTCGCCAGGGTGGTGGACAGCCCCACCAGATCCACCTCCACAGGGGACAACGCCTGTCCCTGGCGGGTGGCCGCGGCAAAGACCTCCCGCAGGGCGGCGGCGATGCCCACAGACAGCTGGCAGTGGGTGGTCAGGGCCTTGGCCGATGCCAGCAGCGCTCCGGTGGCGTGATCCAGCAAGACCGCGTCGGTGTAGGTCCCTCCCGTGTCTATGCCCAGGGCAAGCGCCATGATAGCGGTCCTCCTTCTCATTCCATTATTCGCAAGTGCTCCGCTGCGGGCAACTGTCCCCTGCGGGGACAACGATCCCATATTGCCCGCGCCGGGGGTGCGGATGTATCTTCTCCGTGTGGGGAGTCGGTTCCGACCCCCTGTTTTTTATTCCTGGGGGCCCTCATGTCGCTCTACAAAAAACTCGCCGCCATCCCCGCCGCACCCGATCCGGACAAAGCGCGCCCGCTCTCACTGGACGAGCGCCTGATCGTCCAGTTCCAGCCCCAGACCCCCCTGGATAACATCGAGGCCCAGGAATTCCGCCAGGTGGTGATGAAGGCCCTGCAGCAGCTCAAACCCGACGAACTCAGGGTGATGGAGTTGCGCTACCAGTTCAAGAAATCACCCGGCCAGGTCGCCAAGCAACTGGGCCTGACCCCTGAGCAATTGAAGCGCAAGGAACGCAGCGCCCTGCGCAAACTGCGCAAACACCTGGCAGCCTACGGCGGAGAACCCTGAACACCCCATGCCCCGCCCTGGCCTGGGCCTGATCCCGGTTGCCGGCCTGCTCTCGGGCGGCCTCTTCGCCCTGAGTATCCCCCGCTTCGACCTGTACCCCCTGGCCTGGGTCTGCCTGGTGCCCGGCTTTCTGCTGCTCTCCCACGACCGCCCCTGGCTCCTGGGCCTGAGCGCGGGCCTGGTCGCCGGATTGAGTCGCATCTACTGGCAGGTCGAGACCCTGCAACTCTACGGCGACCTTTCCCTGAGTGCCAGCCTGATCACCACCGGCGCTCTCATCCTGTACCTGGCCCTCTATTGGGCGCTGTTCTTCTGGGTCTGCGCCCGCTGGCGGCTCGACTCGCCTCACTTCGCCTGGAAGGCCGCCAGCCTGTGGGCGCTGCTCGAGTGGGCGCAGAGCTGGATCATCACGGGTTTCCCCTGGGAATTGCTGGGCTATTCTCAGTACCTCAACCTTCCCCTGGCCCAGACCGCCTCGCTGACCGGGGTGTACGGACTGAGTTTTCTACTGGTCCTGCTCAACGCCGCCCTGGCCCAACTTCTCCTCCACCGCCGCTCCTGGCTGCGCCTGAGCGGCCCTGCGCTGCTGTGCCTGGGGCTGGCCCTGGGCTGGGGGTATTACCGGCTTTCAGTACTGGATGGTGAGCATGACCCCCATCTCCTGCAAATCGGCCTGGTCCAGGGCAGCATTCCCCAGGGTGAAAAGTGGAAGGGGGATCAGTTGGCCATGACCACCGAACGCTATGTGGAGCTGACCCGTTCCCTGGCTGGGGGGGACCCCCTCGATCTGATCGTCTTTCCCGAAACCTGTCTGCCTTTCTATTTTCTCGATTCCCGCTACGCCCAGTACCGCGAACCCATCGCAGCCCTGGCTTCCCAGTTGCGCGCCCCGCTGCTGGTGGGCAGCCTGGATAACGAAGAAGGCGACATTTACAACCGGGCTTTTCTGCTCGACGACCAGGGACAGGTGGTGGGACATGCCGACAAGGTCCACCTGGTGCCCTTTGGCGAATACCTGCCCCTGCCCTGGTTCTTTCAGTACCTCGAAGGGCTGACCGCCGAAAGCGGTATCTTTGCCCCTGGGGCCAGCCGCCAGGCACTGCCGCTGGGAACCACCCGCCTGGGGGTGTTCATCTGCTACGAGTCCATCTTCCCCGAAATCTCCCGCACTCTGGTCCGCCTGGGCGCCCAGTTGCTGATCAACACCACCAACGATGCCTGGTTCGGCCGCTCTGCCGCCCCGTACCAGCACTTTTCCATGTGCGTGCTGCGCGCCATAGAAACCGGCCGTCCGGTGGTGCGCATCGCCAATACCGGCATCTCCGGCCTCATCGCTCCCAGCGGCCGCATTCTGGTTGCGACCCCGCTCTTCGAGCCTCTCGCCCTGCGCCTGGAGGTCGCCCCGCGCACCGAAGAGACCTTCTACGTGCGCTACGGCGATCTGCTGCTGTGGCTCAGCGGTCTTTTCCTGGCCCTCACCACCACCCTCAGCCTGCACCGGACCAGGGCCGGCAAATAAAAAAGGCGTCCGGGATATCCCGGACGCCTCGATCAGTTGCCGAGTGCTGCCTCAGTCCTCAGAACTCCAGGACAAAGAGCAGGACCCCGGCGGCGATGGTTCCCAGCCAGATAGCGGCGGGGGTGACCAGATCGAACCAGGCAGAGCGCATAGCTTCCTCCTTGTTTAAGTAGTATTTACCGTTTACAGTGTCCAACGGACCCATGAGGCGAATTGGGACAGGACCAGCAGACCCACTGACACCCCCAGAGCCCAGAGCGAACCCTGTATCATTATATCATTCCATGTATTGCGCATAAGACCTCACCTCCTCTGAACAGACGCGCTTGGTCATCAAGCCATCCCTATGCCGACCAGGCTGACCAAACTGGCCAGCAACACCGTAGCCCCGATCAGACATACCCACTCGCTCAGGCATTCCCTGCGCCTGAGGTGCTGATTCAGAGCTTGTGTTAGATTGGCCATTGCTTCCTACCTCCTCTTGTCAGCACACCGCGTGCACCCTCTCACAGTGCAAACACCATGCCAAACGGAAGTCTATCATTTATAATTTCTTTATTATCAATGAGTTAATTAGGAAAACATCCGGAGATTAGCAAATTGAATCATCTAGCGAATTATCAGATGTGAGATATTTTGCAGCCTGACAATCCCAATAAGAAGGGGAGCAAGGGCTTAGGATTATATCAATTATGATTCAATAAATATCATAATTGATATTTCCTGGAAAATAGAGCTGCTACCCTGAATCTCAGGAAAAAGCAGGGAGGGAGTACTCAGGCAGGTCGCTGGTAGACCACCGGGCAATACTGGTGGTTGTCGATGAAGTTGGTCAATCCAGCCCGGCGATCGTCTACCGGACGGGACTTGTCGGTGCGCAGGTGGATGGCAAAGCTGCGGCGCGGCCTGGCCGAGAGGTTGGGGCCACTGCCGTGCAGGGTCAGGTTGTGGTGAAAGCTGATCCCACCCGCCGGCAATAGGACCTGGGCCTCGCTCCACTCCTGCCCCGCGGGAACAGGCATGGCCCGGCGCTGGCCTTCCAGGTCCTGGCCGAAGAAGTCGCTCTGCCCGATGAATCCCCACCGGTGGGAACCCCGCACAAAACGCATGGGACCGGATTCGACCCGCACCTCGTCCAGGGCCACCCAGGCGGTGAACAACTCGCTGCCCGGCTCCCAGACCTGCCAGTAGTAGCGGTCCTGATGCCAGCCCACGTTGGTCGAGGTCTGCTGGTGGGTGGGAGGTTTGTACAGCAGTTGCACCCACCACACCTGCACCCACTGGGCCCCGGTGAGGGCCGCCGCCAGTTCGCCCAGGGCCGGATGGGCGACCAGCTTCCAGATGGCCTGGTCAGCGATCTGGGGCATCTCGATCTTGCACAGTTTGTGCGGGTCGTCTCCTGGCTTCCACACCGAAGGCTGCGGCTGGGTACCGGTATGGTACCGGCCGGCCCGCACCTCGTCCATGCCCTTCAGGGCGCCGGCCACCACCTCGGCGGGCAGCACCGGCTGGCCACAGATGAAAAACCCGTCGCGCTCATAGGCAGCGCGCGCCGCCGCTGGCTGCAGTTCCACCGTTTTTCTCCTTTAAGCCGGACAAACCGGCACCTCGACCCAGCGCCGGCTGGCCACGGCTTCCAGAATGCTGTCGGCCACGGCCTGGGCGCGCATCCCGTGGTAAAACGAAGGCACACACTCCCGTCCTTCGCGGATGGCGCTGACGAACTCCCAGGCCTGATCGCAGCGGAAGGTCCGGACCGGATCGCCCTCCCCCGGATCGCGGGGGGAACCGGCCCGCTTGAGAAATTCCCCGGGCACCTCCCGGAGCTGGTACGGCTCTCCCCGGCGGGCGAAGAGGATCTGGTGCGGGGTGTGGAGCTGGTAAACGGCCGAAGCCTCGCTGCCGTTGAGTTCAGCCAGGTCGTGGCCCCCGTCTGGCCCCCGGCCCTTGGTCAGCTTGCCCATCTCGAAGACACCGGTAGTGCCGCTGGAAAACTCGGCGATCCACCCCACCCAATCCTCCACGTCCTGGGACCGGCAGGCCTGGCCGTCTGGGCGCTGGTCCCGGGGCACCAGTTGCCTGGCGGCTCCGCACACCGCCTGAATGGGGCCCAGCAGATCCTCGGCGAAGTCGATGCGGTGGATGCCCATGTCCCCCAGTTCCCCGGAGCCGGCCTGGTCTTTGTACTGCCGCCAGCCGATGGCGAACTCCCCCCAATCCTGCAAGCGCTGGAAGCGGGCGTGGCGCAGCTGGCCCAGTTCCCCGGCGCGGACCAGGTGGCGCAGAAAGTTCATGGCCGGCACGAAGCGGTAGGTGAAGGCGGTCATGTGCCGGCGGCCCGAGGCCTTGGCCCGCTGGTAGATCTCCACCGTCTGGGGGTAGTTCATCCCCAGGGGTTTTTCGCAGATCACATGGGCCCCGGCATCCAGCACCTTGTAGACCAGCTCCTGGTGGTGCACGTTGGGGGTGGCGATAGCCACTGCCTCGGGTTGCACCTGGCGCAGGAACTGGTCCACGTCGGTGTATCCGCTGCTCATCCCCCACTCCTGCTGCCGGCGGGCGACCAGCCCCTGGTCCACATCGCAGATCCCGGCGATCTCCACCCCGGGGATGCGGCTGAACCCCGGATAGTGCACTGCCCCGCAGACTCCGCCCAGGCCCACCAGCCCCATTCGCAAAGGTTTCATCCTTATCCTTTCCTTCTCAGGCTTTCCTCTTCGCGCATCAGTCCTTCGACCAGGGCGCGCAGCCGGGGCAGGTCCTCGGCTGCCACGTCCTCGGCAAAGGGAATCACCGGACCGCCGGCCAGGCCGGCCACCTCCATGGCCGCGTGCAGGGCCGAGCCGCTGTACCGCGCCCCGCACTCCCCGCGCAGGTCCTCGAAAGGCACCATCAAATCCCTCAGGCGCCGGGCCTCGGCGATATTCCCCTGTCGAAAGGCCCGCAGCAACGCCAGGCTCATACGGGGCACAAAGTTGGCCATCCCCGAACTGAAGCCCACAGCGCCGCGCTCCAGGTACTCGATGCAGGGGTCCTCAGCCATCCCGCAGAGCATGGCCGCCGCAGCGCCGGCCTGCGCGGCGATCTGCTCGAAGGCCGCTGTATTGTCCACCGCGTACTTCAGCCCCACCACCTCGTCCAGCCGGCACAACTCGACCACCTGCTCCACCGGCATCAGGTCCAGGCGGCGCTGGTAGAGCACCGTGGGCAGGGCCACCTGTTGGGCGATGCGGCGCATGCCCTCAGCCACCCCCGCGGCCGAGGCCGGGCCCACCACGGGCATGATCATCACCCCGGGGACCTGTAGCGACCGGGCGATGCGGCCCATCTCCAGGGCCCGCCCATACCCCGGGCCAATACCCGGGACCACCAGCACCTCCTCCCCGACCTCCTCCATCCAGGCGCCCACCACCGCCTCGTACTCGGCCAGGGTGGCGTCGTAGACCAGGCCGGTGCCGCATTCGGGCATGGCCACCTGCACCCCGAAGCCGCGCAGGTACCGGGCGTTGCGCCGCACTCCTTCCAGGTCCACGCTCAGATCTGGGCGGCGTGGGGTGATGGCCACCACCAGCACCGTGGCGCAGCGCTCTCGGGTCAGCAGTTTTCGGCTCATGGCGTTCTCTTTCTCATCAGCGCCAGCCACTCCTTATCTTCCCGGCCGGCAAAGGAATCCAGGGGCCGGGAGAGGTGGAGGATCTCGAAGAGGGGGGAAAAATGGCGCTCTATATCCTCCCGCGTGGTCTTGAAGGGCGGCCCGGGTTGGTGGTCGGTTTCGTAGAAGAGGCCCAGGAACTGCCCACCCTCACCCAGCACCCCGGCCATCACCCGGGCATACTCGTCCCGCATGGCCATGGGGATGGCGCAGAAACAGGTGTGCTCCACCACCAGATCAAAGACCCCGCTGAACTCCTCTCCCAGGGAAAAGAGGTCGCGTTCCAGTGCGGTGAGCGGCAGGGTCCCCGCCCGCTCCCTGAGGCCGGCGATGGCCGCCGGGGCAAAGTCCACGGCCGTGACCCTGTACCCCTGCCTGGCCAGCAGCAGGGCCTCGTGGCCAAAGCCACAGCCGGGCACCAGCACGGCCAGCCCCGGCTCGACCTGGCCCAGGACCCGGGCCAGGGGCGGGGCTGGCTCGCCCTTGTCCCAGCCCGGGTTGCCCTCCTCGTACACCGCCTGCCAGTACGCAGGCTCTCTGGGAGTAGGGCTCATTTCCAGCGGGTCTCCGGCCTGGTCTCGGTGTATTTGTTGTACTTCTCGATATAGTCCTCGCGCGGCGGCGAGAAGATATCCAGCACCCGGGCCGGGCCTTGGATCACCTCGCCCGAGTGCACCATGTCGGGAGGCACCAGAAAGGCGTCGCCCGGAACCAGCACCCGCTCCTCGGCGCCGATCCTGAATCTCAGTTTGCCCTCCAGCATCAGCCCGGCCTGCTCGTGGGGGTGGCTGTGCTCGGGCACCTGCGCCCCCGGCTCCATCTCCAGAAAGGAGAGCATCAGCCGCTGGCCGGCCACCAGGCCGCTGTGCGCGCCGGGGAAGAGCTGCATCTTGGGCAATTCATCCGTGCTGACGAAGGGCATCCACCCCTCCTTTCACGCTACAAAGGTCTTGAGCCAAGCTTCGCTGCGGAAGCGCCGCCACAGGGTCAGGAAGCGACCCACCATCAGCGCGTCGTACGCCAGCCAGGCCCCTTGCAGCTCGCCTCCCAGGCTGTAGACGAAGAGCAGCGCCGCCGGGACAAAGAAGGCGAAGGCCGAGACCGCCATGGCCCGGAAGAGATACCCCACGTCATTGGCGCCGATGAAGATCCCGTCCAGGACAAAGACCAGGGCATTGAGGGGCTGCACCAGGGCGATGAGCCAGGTGAGCGAGGCGATGGCCACCACCACCTCCTGGTGCGGGGTGAAGGCTCGGCCGATGGGCTCCAGCCCGCAGGCATAGATCACCCCGAAACCCAGGCCGATACCCCCGCCCCATCCGAGAATGCGCCGGGCCAGCCGGCGCGCCCCGGCAAAATCCCGGCCCCCCAGGGCGTTGCCCACCAGGGCCTCAGCGGCAAAGGCGAATCCGTCGACCCCGTAGCTGACCAGCGCCCACACCTGCCAGACAATGGCATTCGCCGCCAGGGGTACCTCGCCCTGGCGCGAGACCATGCCCAAAAGCGCGAACTGGGCGAAGAGCAGGCACAGGGTGCGGCCCAGGAGCTGGGCATTGGTGCGGAAGAGGTGCCCCAGCTGCCGCTGATCGAAGACCCCCTCGATGCGCTCCCGCAGGTAAGGCCGGTACTGCCAGACCAGGACCAGACCACCCACCAGCACCCCGGCGCCGCTGGCCAGGACCCCGGCCCAGGCCGCCCCCACCACCCCCAGGGCCGGGGCACCCCAGTGGCCGAAGATCAGCGCGTAGTCCGCGCCGATGTTGACCAGGTTGGTGGCCAGGGTGAGGTACAGGGGCCCCAGCGCATTGGCCGTGCCCAGGAAAAACCCGTTGAGCGCAAAGGTGCACAGCACCAGGGGCGCCGCCCAGATGCGCACCGCAAAATAGCGCTGGCCCCATTCCTGCACCTGGGGGCTGCCCCCGGCCAGGGCAAAGCCGAGGCGGGCGATGCCCACCTGCAGGACTACCATCGCCATCCCCAAGAGCAGGGATAGCAGCAAGGAGCGGTACAGGGTCTGGGCGCAGGCGCGGCAATCGCCCGCCCCGAAATACTGGGCCACCAGCGAGGTGGTGCCCATGCGCAGGAAGCCCACGCCCCAGTAGAGCACGTCGAAGAGCACGCTGGCCGTGGCCACTGCCCCCAGGTACGCCACCTCGGGGAGCCGGCCGATCATGGCGGTGTCGGCGATGCCCACCAGGGGCACCGAGACGGAAGCCAACAGGTTGGGGATGGCCAGGCGCAGGACCTGGCGATCGAGCCGGGTCAAAGGTCCTCGGGTTCCCAGCGGTACTGCTTCAGGTCCAGGCGCACCCCCTTGAAGACGATGCCCTCCCGCTCCAGCAGCACCTGCTGGAACTCGTGCATGTTGGTCCAGGTGCGCGGTGAGACCTCGCCCCGGGCATTGATCACCCGGTGCCAGGGCAGGTCCAGATCCTCGGGCATGCCGGCCAGGGCATAGCCCACCTGCCTCGCCTGTCCCGGATACCCTGCCAGCGAGGCCACCTGCCCGTAGGTGGCCACCCGCCCGTGCGGGATGCAGGCCACCACCTCGTAGATGGCCTGCCAGCGCGGGCTGCGCTCAGCAGTTGGGCGTTTTCCGCTCATCCAGGCCGGCCAGGAACTCCAGGGCCTTGGGGTACCCCCGCTTTTCCATGTAGTGGCGCAGCATGGGCGGGGTCTCCGGGCCCAATCCCTGGGCGAGCTGATCCAGATGCTCGATCTGGGCCAGCAGCACGGGGCCGGCGGCCTTGTCCTGGATCAGTTCCAGCATCCGCTTCAGGGACGCTTCCAGTTCGGTGTAACCATTCATCAGTTCACCTCACGCGGCCATGATGAGACAGCGCAGCCAGGCGGCGTGCGCGTTGCGGATCTGGTACCGGGTCCCGGGGGGCAGGTGGATCATGTCCCCCTCGCTGATCTGGCACTCGCCGCCCTGGGCCAGCAGCGTGCCCTGGTTCTCCAGCACGTAGTAGACCTGTTCCAGGTCGGGGAAAGCGCGCTCGCTGGTCCGGCCCCCCGGCGGCACAGCCTCGCACTCGATGCCGGCCATCCCCCGCAGGCAGCCCACCTCCCCCTCCCCCTCCCGGCCCAGCTGGCGCCAGCGCAGCGCCCCTTCCCCGTCCCGCACCGGCGGCACCTGGCGCCAGTTGCGGATCAGGAAACGCCCCCCGTTCCCCTCCACCTTCATGCTGATCACATGGTGCTCCAGCCAGGCCTCGTTCATGTCGTTGAACATCTGGTGGTGGATACCCGAGGGCAGGTACACCGCGTCCCCCTCCCGCACCGCGAAGCGCTCCTCTCCGAAGAGCACCTCGCCCCCGCCGCTGAGCAGGTAGTAGACCTGTTCCAGGTTCTGGTGCTGGTGGTGGTCTGAGGTCTTGCGGCCCTGCAGGGCGTGGCGGGCAAAGCCGTCCAGGCGCTGCAGGCAGTTGCGCTCGTCCGGATCGCCGGATCGCCCGCTTTGTCGCAGCCCGCCCCAGTGCACCGCGCTGAGGTGGGCGATATTGGGCTGCACCTCCCTCCAGTTCTTGACCAGGACCATGGGTTCCCTCCTACATGGCCACAATACGGCGCATGCGCGCGCCCAGGTCCACCAAGGTCTGGTGGTCACCCCCCACCTCGTGGATCACCGCCCCCTGGTAGCCGATCTGCCGCAGCAGGCGCATCAGGGCCGGCCAGTCCGTGTCCCCGTCGAGCAGGTTGACGAACTGGTGCTCGCGGCGCTTGAAATCCTTGAAGTGGATCCGCTTGATCCGCGCCCCCAGGCTGCGGATCCAGTGCTCGGGGTACCCGTAGGCCATCATATTGGCGGTGTCCAGATAGAATCCCACCCAGGGGCTGCCCACCTCGTCGATGAACTGGCAGGCTTCCCGCGGGCTGAGCAGGAACTTGTTCCACACATTCTCGATGGCGATGCAGGCCTGGTGGCGCTGCGCCTGGGGAGCCAAAGCCTTGAGGGCGTCGCGCAGATCATCCCAGGCCTCCTCGTAAGTCCCCTCCGCGCTGAGCGCCCCCGGATGCAGCAGCACCGCCCCCACGCCCAGGACGCCGGCGATCTCCAGGGAACGGGCCACACAGCGCGACTTCTTCTCCCGCTCCTCCCCTTTGCGGCTGAGCAGATTGCCCGAGTCGGCGTACAGGGCGACCACGCTGGTGATCTCCACCCCTGCCGCCGCGCAGCGCTGCCCCACCTTTTTCAGTTCCTCGTCGCTCATCTTCACATCCAGGTCCCGGCCGTCCTCGGCAAAGACCAGTTCCACGGCCTGGTACCCGGCCTCCTGGCACAGGCTGAGGGTCTGGTCCAGGGAAACCTTGCCCAGGGCGAATTGGGTAATGCCGATTTTCATCACCTCGCCGCTTTCGCTAGAATTTCTCCTTAAAGTACACGTCCACCCCCTCAACGTCCAGTAGGGGCGCATTTCAAATGCGCCCCTACCACAGGGCCGGGATCTGCCCGGTCAGGTTCAGGTAGTGCAGACCCACCGACACCAGGCTCAGGACCAGCCCGGCCAGGGCCCGGTACACCAGGATCTCGTACCGCCGCCATCCCTGGACCAGGGTCCGGCCGCTGAAACCGATGCCCCCTGCCGAGAGGACCAGCATCAGGGGCGGCCACACCTTGAAGAGCAGGCAGGCCAGCCCTCCCAGCACCAGCCCATAACTGGCCCCCTGCAGGATCGCCCCCAGGGCGGGTTGGGGTGCGGGTTCCACCTCTGTCTCCTGGGCGGATTCTGCAGCCTTGGCGCCGGGCGGGGCCCGGCCTTCGCGCAGCCGGGCGATCCAGACAAAGGTCTGCACCAGCACCGCAAATCCGGCGCCGAGCAGGAGCAACCCCACCAACGAGGACATGGGCATTGCCTCTCAGACAAAATCCAGTTGATTATCCCCTCCCCCCGCCCTATCTTCTCTCAAACTTACCCCCCCTTTGACTGAGGAGAACTCTATGGCAAAGACCAGAAAATCCGGCTTCACCATCGGCGTGGTCGGCGTGGGCCGCATGGGCGCCAATATCGCCCGCCGGCTCAGGGAAGTAGGCTATCCGGTGACTGCGGTCTACGATATCCGTCCCGAGGCAGCCCGCGCCCTGGCCGCCGAGCTGAAGACTGCGGCGGCCACCCAACTGGCCCAGGTCACCGCCGCCGCTGACTACATCATCACCGTGGTCACCGACGACCAGGCCATGCTCTCCATCTTCGCCAAGAGCGGCGACAGCCTGCTGCAGGGAGCCAGGGGCAAGACCTTCATCAACTGCGCCACCATCAGCCCCGCCGTGCACGTGGAGGTGGAGAAGCGCGCCGCCGCGGCGAAGGCTTCCACCCTCGAGGGCTGCATGGCCTCCAGCATCCCCCAGGCCCGCCAGGGCACCCTGTACCTGATGTGCGGCGGCAGGAAGCAGGTCTTCGACCAGGCCCTGCCCATCCTCAAGGACATGAGCGTCAATCTGCGCTACGTGGGCAGGACCGGCCAGGCCGCCCAGGTCAAGGCCCTGGTCAACATGGTGATGAACATCAACACCGCCGGACTGGCCGAGGGGCTGGGCCTGGGCAAGGCTCTCAGGCTGGATCTGAAGATGCTGATGGAGATCTTCTCGCAGACCGGGGCCAATTCCCGCGTGCTGCAGACCGACGGGGAGGACATGGTCAACCGCGAGCACGACTGCTACTTCTCGGCCGCCCACGCGGCCAAGGACTCGGGGATCGCCCTCAAACTCTCCCGTCAAGCCGGCCTGAACCTGCCCCTGGCCCGGGCCGCCAAGGCCCAGTTCGACCACATGATCGCCATCGGCAAGGGAGAACTGGACAAGTCGGGAGTGGCCGAGTTGACCTTCCCCGGCCGGTCTGGCGCCAAGGCCAAAAAATAATTGTAGGGGCGCATTTCAAATGCGCCCCTACCGCAAGGCGGCGTTCCCCGCGGGGGACGCCGCCTTTTTCATATACGCCCGTGCCGGATGTCCACCATCCTCAGGGTCAGCTCGTACTGCAGCGGTTCCCCCTTGAAGAAGCGCTCGAACTCCAAGGCCATGGTCTGGAAATAGCGCGAAAAGGCGTGGGGGGCGCACCAGGCGATGTGCGGGGTGGCGAAGACATTGGGCAGCCGGCGCAGCACACTGTCGGCCGGCAGGGGTTCGGGGTCGAAGACATCCAGGCCGGCCACCAGCTCCCCGGCTTCAAGCCTTTTTATCAGCGCCGCCTGGTCCAGCACCTTGCCCCGCGAGCAGTTGATCAGGATGCCCCCCCGGCGCAGCAGTCCCAGCTCACGCGCCCCGATCATCTTTTCGGTCCTGGGGGTGTGCGGCACCTGCACCACCAGGATCTCGGCGTGGCGGATCACCTCGTCCAGCTCCCCGCGCGCGATCCCCAGCCGCGCTGCCACTTCTTCAGGCAGATAGGGATCGCAGACCTTGAGGTCCACCCGGAAGGGCGCCAGCAGTTCCACCAGGCGCTGGCCCACGTGGCCGCAGCCCACCAGGCCCACCCGCTTGCCGGTCAGTTCGCCGTTGATCCCCTCCTCGTTCTGGGTGCTGGCCCATTTTTCTGTGCCCCCCATCATCTGTCGGAACACCGCCCCGGCGTTGCGCAGGCAGACGATCATCAATGCCAGGTCCCATTCGGCCACCGGCTGGGAGGAGGCAATGTTGTCGGTGTCCACCACCCGGATGCCCCGCTCCACCGCGGCGGCCAGGTCGATCCCGCGGCCAAAGCGGTCGCCGCGCACGCCCACCAGGCGCAACTGACCCGCCCCTTCCAGCACTCGGCGCGTCAATTCGGGGAACAGGCTGCCCATGCGGACCAGCCCCTCTACCCCCTGCAAGGCCGCGATCAGCTGGTCTTCTGAGTACGGCTCCCGGGTGGAGGGCTTCAAGGGTTCGACGAACTGGCTCAACCGTTCCCAATCAGCCGGATCCACCCAGTTGGAACAGTCGATCAGTACCTTGGGTTTCATCGCGGTGGTCTCCTCGTCTAAAGCGTCGCGGCCGGGGCCGGCTCGGGCGCCGGCGTCTGGCCCATCACCTTCCAGATCCAGCAGGCCACCCCGAAGAAGAGGATGGCGGTGACGAAAAACGCGGTCCTGAATCCCCAGTGCGCCCCTACGTGCCCCCCCATCACCGGTCCCAGGGACCAGCCCAGCGAGTTGGCGCTGGACATCACCCCAAAGGCCTTGCCCCGGTCGGACTCCTCCACCACCTTGGCGATCAGCACATTGGCCACCGGCCGTATCGCCCCGGTGGCCAGTCCGCTGAGCACCATCAGCACCGCCAGCATGGCCACCGAGGTGGACAGGCCCTGGGCCAGATAGAAGAGCGCGCTGGCCACCAGGCCCCACACCAGGGTCCGCTTGGCCCCCCAGTGCTCGCTCCAGCGGCTGGAAAAGGCCGAGGAGACTGCCCCCACAATGCCGCCGATGGAGAAGATCAGGCCGGCCATGGAGAGCACGTCGCTGGTATGGGCCAACTCCTGTAAAAAGAGCGGCACCACCGGCATGATGAAGCCGAAGATGAACTGGATGAGGGTCAGGCTGACCAGCATGATGAAGAAGGGCTGGATCTCCAGCAGCCGCCGCGCGTCCCGCCACAGCGAAGCCTGCACCCGCGGCTGGAGCTGTCTTTGGAAATTCTCCTGCACCCAGACCTGCACGGCGATGCCGGCCAGCACCACCAGGACCCCAGCCACGATCAGGCAGGGGTGGTACCCGAAGCGGTCGATGAAGGGACCGCCGATCAGGGGTCCCACCGAGGCACCCAGCATGAAGGCCCCCTGCATCATCCCCAGGGCAAAACTCAGGTGCGGACTGGGGGTGGTGGTGGAGACCAGGGTCAGGCAGGCGGTCACCGTGCCGGCCAGGGCCCCCTGCAGCAGGCGGGCCCCCATCAGTTCCCAGACACTAGTCACGTAGGCCATGGCGACCACCGTGAGCCCGCCGCCGATCATCGAGCGCACCACCATGGGCTTGCGGCCCAGCCGGTCGGCCAGGGCGCCCCAGAAGGGCGAGGACAGGGCCATGGCCAGACCCGCGGCCGTGCCCATGTGGCCGGCCCAGATCAGGGTCTCGCCCAGGTTCTCGACCTCGAACTCCTGTATGTAATAGGGCAGGAAGGGCTGGATGGACTGGAAGCCGACGATGGCGATGACCTCGGCGATCCACAGGGTGTAGAAGTTGCGCTTCCAGGATATCTGCATGCAGGGGCAGGGGTGGTTGGGTTGACCAAATATCGGGTCTGGCCCGGTTTTCCTCAATCCCCCGGGCAGGTCAGACAAAGGAACCGCCCAGCGGCTGGTTAGGGTGATGCCAGACCGCTGGGCCGGCCCAGCGGCAGCCAGGGCAGTCTCAGACCGCTCCAAGCCCCCCCCCTTCAACCGCTTCCCCTTCTGGGCGCCGCCCGGTTTCGGCAGGAATCATGGCAGGCTCCGCAGCCACCGCTCACTCAAGACAGTGCCGGGAATGCGTAGGAGGGCCGGTGGACAAAACGCTTCAGCCCCAGGTCGAGGCGGGCCTGGGCAGCGGGCCCCAGGTGCACCCGGAGGTGCCTGCCCCGGATCGCCAGCCGCTGCTCGCCCTTGCCTGAATCAGTGAGCAGCGCCTCGGCAAACTCGTGCTCCCCGAAGGTCCCGGCCTGGATCAGCACTGTGCGCGACTCCACGGGGTCGGTATTGACCAGGGTCAGGCCGACGTGGTCAGCCCCTACCCGGTCCACCAGCGGCCAGCCGCGCCTCCAGTGGTAGGCCGAACTGCCCGCCGGCAGTGGCCCCCCGCTCCTCGCCGACCTGGACCGGGACGGGACCAGCGAGGTGGTGGTCTGTACCCTCGACGGGTACCTCAACGTGCTGGGGCCATAAAAAAACCGGCCCCGGGAAACCCGGGACCGGCCGGCATCCTCCCCAACCCCGATTCAGCGCAAAGCCACCACCCCGCCACCCTTGAGGGCCCTGGCCACCTCCTTT
>JACPJE010000066.1 GCA_016187725.1 Candidatus Latescibacterota bacterium | reverse complement strand
GCTTCGAGGCGTACCAGGTGCTGCGGCGCACCGCGGAACTGGCCGCGCAGGTGGTGGTGGAAAGAGCAGACCTGGCGGACACCTCTTTTGTGGACCCGGGCCTGCTGGGGAACACCGAGTACTTCTATCAGGTGAAGGTGTTGACGGAGCGGGACGAGGAAGTCTCCAGCGTTGAAGTGAGCGGCAGTCTTCACTCCTTTGTGAGCGCCTGCAGTGGGGGCACAAGGGCAGCGGCGAGGGGGAATTCGATTTTGGGACCGGGTTCAGCGTCGAAGCCCTGTCGGGCAGCGTGGCCGTGGACGGGGAGGGCTATATCTACGTGGCGGAGGTGTTCAACCGGAGGATACAAAAGTTCGCGCCCTGAGAAACGCTCACTCCAACACCTCCCCGTCCACGGCCGACACCAGGGTGCCCACATCCTCGCCCTGGCAGATGCGCAGCATGGTGCCCCGCTCCGTGAAGTTGAACAGGTGCAGGGGCATGCGGTGGTCGCGGGCCAGGATGACCGAGGGCTGGTCGATGATGGCCAGCTCTTTCTGCAAGATGGTGTTGTAGCGCATGCGGCGGTAGAAGCGCGCCTTGGGGTCCTTTTGCGGGTCAGCGGTGAAGATGCCTCTGGCGCGGTTCTTGGCGAAGAGCAGGGCGTCGGAGCGGGTCTCGATGGCCCGCTGGGCCGCCGTATAGTCAGTGGTCACGTAGGGGTTGCCGGTGCCGCCGGCAAAGATGACGATATAGCCTTTTTCCAGGTGGTGGATGGCGCGCAGGCGGATGAAGGGCTCGGCCACGGTGTTGACCGGGATGGCGCTGAGCACCCTCACCTCGACTTGCCCCTTGGAATGGGAGGTCAGGACCCCGCGCAGCATCAGGCTGTTGACGATGGTCCCCAGCATGCCGATGTTGTCGGCTTCGGCCCGCTCGATGCCCCAGTGGGCAGCCAGGGTGCCGTAGAAGATATTGCCCCCGCCGACGACGATGGAGATCTGGACCCCCCTGGCGTGCATGCCCAGCACCTCGTCGGCGACGTGGTTGAGGGCGTCGGGGTCAAAGCCGAATTCCTGTTTGCCCGAGATGGCTCGACCGCTCAGTTTGATCAGGACCCGCTGGTAGCGCATCGCAAAACCCCCGAAAAGATTGGTTCAGAGCAGGCGGCTCTTGCGCACCTGGCTGGCTGCTGGATAGCGCCGGCCCACTTCCTCCACCTGGGCGACGAAGGTCTCGGCCTGGGCGATGGCCAGGCCGATGAAGTCCTGGCCCGGCTGCAGGATTCGTTCGATCTCCTCAGTCGCCAGAGGGAAGCGCGGGTCCGCTCCCAGCCGGCGGGCCAGGTCGTTGCAGGCCTGACCCTGTTCCCGCATCTGGAGGGCCACGGCCACGGCGTGCTCCTTGATGGCTTGGTGGGCCTGCTCGCGGCCCGCCCCGAGACGCAGGGCCTCCATCAGCAGGGTGGTGGTGGCCAGGAAGGGCAGGTATCGGGCCAGTTCGGCGCGGATCACCACCTCGAAGATCCCCATGTCGTCCAGCACGTGCAGGGCGGCCTCCACCAGGCCGTCGAAGGCGAAGAAGGCATCGGGCAGGGCCACCCGCCGCACCACCGAGCAGGACACGTCCCCCTCGAACCACTGATCCCCGGCCAGGGCGCCGGCCATGTGCACGTACCCCCCCAGCACTGCCTGCAGGCCGTTGATGCGCTCGCTGGTGCGGGTGTTCATCTTGTGGGGCATAGAGGAGGACCCCACCTGGCCCTGGGCAAAACCTTCGGTGGCCAGTTCGGCCCCGGCCATCAGCCGCAGGGTGCGTGCCAGGCTGGAGACCCCGGCTCCCAACTGATACAGGCAGGAGAGCACCTCGAAGTCCAGGCTGCGGGGGTAGATCTGGCCCACGGCATTTAACTGTCTCTTAAAGCCAAGATGAGTTAAAACGTTCTGCTGCAAGGTATTGACTTTATCCAGATCACCGTCGAAAAGGGTGGCCTGGTCCAGGGCCGTGCCCACCGCCCCCTTCAGCCCGCGCAGGGGATAGTGATCGATGAGGCGCTCCAGCCGGCCAAAGGCCTGGAGCATCTCCTCCCCAAACATGGCCAGGCGCTTGCCCAGGGTGGTGGGCTGGGCCGGAGCGTGGTGAGTGCGGCCCACCACCACCTCCCCCTTCCACTGGTTCGCCCTGCGGGCCAGGCTCAGCAGCAAAGCGGCGTACTTGAGGCGCACCAACTGCAAGGAGCGCAGGATCTGGTACTGCTCCACATTGTCGGTCAGGTCGCGGCTGGTCAGGCCCTGGTGGATGTGCTCGCACCCAGCCAGGCTGCAGAATTCCTCGATGCGGGCCTTGACATCATGGCGCAGTTGGGCCTCGCGCCGGGCGATGGACTCGGTGTCGATCTGATGCTTGACCTTTTCATAGGCCTCGATGGCCTCGGCGGGGATGTCCAGACCCAGCTCGTGTTGGGCCTTGAGCACCGCGATCCAAAACTCCCGTTCCAGGAGGATGCGGCCCCCTTCGGACCACAACGCGCACAGCTCGGGGCTGGCGTACCGGCTGGCGAGGATATTGGGGATAGGTGTGCTCATGGGTTTTTTGCAGGTCTGGGAAAGGCCGGTATAATATGCTAATTCCGCCCCCTGACCGCCAGATTTGCCCTATCTTTGGGTCCCTATGAAATCTTCCTCCCTGGCACAGGGGCGGCTGATGCTGGCGGCGGCGGCCGTGGGCTGGAGCCTGAGCGGGGTGATCATCAAGTCTGCGGAACTGAGCGCCCTGAGCATCGCCTTCAGCCGCAGCCTGGTGGCGGCCCTGTGCCTGGCGCCCCTGGCCTGGAAAAGGCGCCAGCCCCTGGACTGGGGCAATCTGTGGCTGGCCCTGGCGTACACTGGTTCTGTCACCCTGCTGGTGGGGGCCACCAAGGCCACCAGCGCGGCCAATGCCATCCTCCTCCAGTACACGGCTCCCATCTTTGTCTTCCTGCTGGGCATTCCCCTGGTGGGGGAAAGGCCAGGACCGGCCGACTGGGCCGGCCTGATCCTGACCATGACCGGGGTGGGGTGGATCTTCGCCGGGGCCGGAGAGGCGGACAGCCTGGGGGTGACCCTGGGCCTGGCCAGCGGCCTGTCCTTCGGCCTGCTCATCCTGCTGCAGCGCCGGTACCGCCACAAGGACCCCTGTTGGGTCCTGGGCGGCAGCAACCTGGTGGTGGCCCTGCTGCTCCTTCCCTGGCTGGGACCTGAGCCCCGCGCTGCCGAGCGGGAGGTATTGCTGATGATCCTGATGGGGGTGGTGCAGCTGGGGATTCCCTACCTGCTCTTCTTCCTGGCCCTGCAGCGGGTGTCGGCCAGGGAAGGGGCGCTGATCACCCTGCTAGAACCGCTGCTCAACCCCATCTGGGTGGCGGTATTTGTCGGGGAATTGCCCAGTTCATCCACCAAAATCGGGGGGGCCATCGTGCTCTTGGGGGTGGTGCTGCGCTATGCGGCCCAGGGGCGGGGGAAACTCAGCGGTACCCCGGATTGACCAGATTCAGCGGGGCCTGGCCGCTGAGCACCCTTCGCGCCTCCAAGGCGGCCTGTTCCTGCAACTCCTCGATGGATTCGCGGGAGAAGAAGGAGGCGTGCGGGGTGTGGAGGATATTCTCCAGTTGCAGCAGGCGGTCCCCGGCGGCCGGCGGCTCCTGGATGCGCACGTCCAGCGCTGCCCCGGCGATCACCCCGCCAGTGAGGGCCTGGTACAGGGCCTCCTCGTCGATCAACTTTCCCCGCGAGGTGTTGATCAGGAAGGCCGTGGGCTTCATCCGCCGCAGCTGGTCCTGGCCGATCATCCCGGTGTTCTGGGGGGTGAGGGGCAGGTGCAGGGAGATGAAGTCAGCGGTGGAGAGCAATTCGTCCAGGGAAAGGGCAAGAGCCCCGACCTCCCTGGCCCGTTCCGGCGTGAGCTTCGGCGTGTAGGCGCAGACCTCCATTCCAAAGGCCTGGGCCCGGCGGGCCACCTCCTTGCCGATGTTCCCAAGCCCGATCAGGCCCAGGCGCTTGCCCTTCAGGCGGCGCAGGGGCAGCGCCTCCTGGATATTCCAACTGCCCTGGCGCACGCGCCGGTCGAAGAAGGCGATCTTGCGCGAGAGGGCCAGGATATAGCCCAGGGTGTGCTCGGCCACGTCCACCACGCAGTAAGTGGGCACGTTGAGCACCGGGACGTGCTGCCCAGTGGCAAAGTCCACGTCGATGTTGTCCAGGCCGATGCCGTAGCGGACGATCACCTTCAACTCCGGGTAGGCAGCCTCGATCACCTTGCGGGTGGTTTTGGCCCAGCAGGTGAGGATGC
>JACPJE010000065.1 GCA_016187725.1 Candidatus Latescibacterota bacterium | reverse complement strand
GGCGTAGTCGGCCGAGGTGGAGATAGGCCCCACCTGAGCCGTGGCCACTGGATGCCGCTCCAGGCTGCCGCTGAGCGCTCCCCCGGCCAGCACCCGGATGGCGACCACGCCCTTGCCCTGGCCGGCTGCCCGGTCGATCACCTGCCGGTAGTCCTGGAAGGGGAACCCGGCGGGGGCCGGCCGGCCGGCAGTGGGGTTGAGCAGATTGTAACAGGTCTGGAGGGCGTGAAAGCCCCCCAGACCCAGTCCCTGGTGCACGGCCTCGGTGTCCCCCAGGCCGTTGAATCCCACATAGCGGGTCTTGCCCTGCTCCTGGAGCTGCTGCAGGGCCCGCAGCACCAGTTCGAGATCCGCGATGCCGGCCTGCCCCTTCTGGCGCTGAGCCCCGAGGAAGTTGTGGAAGTAGAGCACCTCGACGCAGTCCCGTCCCAGCCGGCACAGGCTCGCTTCGGCATGAGCGGTCACCGCCTCACCGATGTGCTCCAGATCAGCGGGTCCCAAGCTGACCTTGGTCCCCACCAGCACCGGGGCCCCCAACTCGCGCAGCACCGCCCCTAAGTTGGCCTCGGACTGGCCGCTGCCGTACATGGAAGCCGTGTCGAAGTAGTTGATCCCCAGCTCAATGGCCCGCTCCACCGCGCGGCGCATGGCCGGGTACTCGCCGCGCACCAAAAGACCGCCCACGGCCCCGCAGCCAAAGCCCAGGGCCGAGAGCTTGAGGCCGGTGCTGCCCAGGGTGCGGTATTCCATCAGTCAACCCCCTTGTTCTTCGATCTTATGCCCTCACCCGCACTGCGGCGCTGGCAGGGCGCTCCTTTTCCAGCAACCTCAAGCACAGGGATCGGATCGCCTCTAGTTCGCGGTAGAATTCGCGTTGGGCTTCCTCTGCAGATAGGCTATCAAAGAGGTCCGGCAACTGCACCCCATGGCTCATGACCGCATTGGCCTCTTTGTTGCGGAAATGCCTGCGGACATAGAAACAGTTATCCGCGTGATAAAAACGCTGAATCGCTTCTGTGGGACTCAGCACCCCGCTGGCTAGTGACTGAACGAGGCCCAGGTTCAGCAGCGCAAAGAACTCCAGCCCTTGCGCTGATTCTCCGCTGGATTCTGCCAGGACAATGCGGGACAGATGGCGCTTTTTCATGACCGCATCCCCATCCCCCATCAGTCCCGCCCCTTGAGGAACTGGACGATATAATCCCGGGCGCGCAGGATGCCCTCCTGCTGCAGCTCGGCAGTGGCCCAGAAGTGGTGGTCCTCCAGCTCCACGCTCAGCACCCCGTCGTACCCGAACTCCTCCAGCCGGCGCAGCACCAGCTCCCAGTCCACCGAGCCCTCGCCGGGCATGGTGTACCGCCACCAGCCTTCGCCAAAGCCGTAGGTGTGGCCGTAGCTCTCGCCCAGGATGCCGCTCTCGTAGAGCTTCTCCTGGATGATCTCGGTGTCCTTGAGGTGCACGTGTTTGACCCGGCCGCCGAACTCGTGCAAGAGCCGCACGTAGTCGATCTGGATGCGGACGAAGTGGGAGGGGTCGTAGCAGATGCCCAGGTTGGGCGAGGGGATGGCCGCAAAGATGCGGCGCAGGCTCTCTGGGCTGCAGCCCAGACTGGGATAGGCCGGACCCGGGCCGGGCCAGGGTTCGATGGCGATCTGCACCCCTTCCTTCTCGGCGTGCTCCACCACCTTGGGATACACGTTGCAGAAGATCTCGAAGGTCTTGGCGCGCGGCTGCAGGGGATTGTCGGGCAGCAGAATGGCGAAGAAGGTGTGCCCGCCGTGGCGGGCGATGGCCGTCAGGTCCTTCTTGAGGCTGGCCAGCCCTTCGCGCTGCTTGGTCTTGTCCTCGCTGAGCAGGCCGCCGGCCCGCCCGTCGCAGGTGCCGATGCTCAGGCCCAGCTTCTCACAGGTCTGGCTGATCTCCCTGGTCAGGGGCGGGGTGTCCACTGCCTCGAAGCCCTTGTCGGCCAGCCACTGGCAGTAGCCGTCGAAACCGATCTGGCGGGCGAAGCCCGGGAGACGAGTGCCGATTTTCATCACTTTTTTTCCTTTCTGGTGTGGGATCAGGTGCCGGCCGCGGCCGGCTGCAGTCGCGCCTCTTCCTCCTCGGCGTGCTGGCGGGCCAGTTCAGCTTCTGGATCGACCCACTGGCTGACGATCAGGGAGAGGAAGGAGATGACCGCCCCGCTGAGGAAGATGACCTGGTAGCCGAAATAGTGCCAGGCCACCCCGCCCACCAGGGGCACGAAGACCGAGGCCACGTGGTTCATGGTCACCCCCATGGACAAGGTGGGCTTCAACTCGTCGGCCGGGGCGATCTTGTGCACGTAGGTGGTCAGGGCGATGGCACCAAAAAAGATCAGGTTGTCGATGCAGTAAAGGGTGTAGAGGGTGGGCCGGTGCTGGACCAGGGCGTACCCCAGGAAGACGAAGATCAGCCCAAGGTGGCTGAGGCTCAGCATCAGCCGCTCTCCCCAGCGGTCCACCAGCCGTCCCATCAGCGGGCCAGTGAGGGTGACCAGGATCTGGTTGATCAGCACCAGGACCATGGTGGTGCCCACCGGCATGCCGTGGATCTTGATCAGGGCGAAGATGGCGAAGGTGAGGAACATCTGCTTGCGGCAGCCCTGGAGCATCTGCAGCAGGTAGAAAAGAGCGTAGCGCCGCTTGAGGACCCAGGCCCGCTCCTTCTGGGCCGGCTTTTTGTGCTCGGCGAAGAGGATGGCCACCCCGCCCAGCGCCGCCGCCGCCCCACCCACCACGAACATCCCCTCGTACTGCACGTAGTCCAGCAGCAGTATGCAGCCGCCGATGGCCAGGAGCCAGGCCACCGCCCCCACGCTGCGCAGCCGCCCCAGCCATTTGCCCTTTTCCCCCTCGGGGGTGAAGGTGAGGGACATGGTCTGTTCCATGGGCAGCCAGCAGTGGAAGCCGATGCTCCAGACCACCGAAAACAGGGCCAGGGAGTAGATGGAGTCCACCTGGGCATAGGCGGCAAAACCCAGGCCCATAAGGATGAGGGCCGCCCCGGCGATCAGGGGCGGGGCCAGGTGCATGACCAGGCCGACGAAGAGGGCGTTGAGAAAGCCGGGCACCTCCCGCAGGGCCTCCACCGTGCCCAGCTGGTGGGCGTCGATCCCGAGGCGCTCGACCACGAAATTGTTGTAGAGGGTCATCTGCACCCCGAAGAAGATGCCCACCGAGAAGGTGGCAATGGCCAGCAGGGTGAAGTTGCGGTTCAACCCCCAAAACAGACTGCTCATATCAGTCGCTCCTGATCGACAGCCCACAAACAAAGAGCATGGGCTCCCTCGTGTCAAGGCGCTTGACGCCTAGGGCGACAGGATTTAAGCTCAGGGCGGAGAAAGGAGCCCTTTATGGCAGACGAACGCGTCTTTGTCGGCGATCTGACCCGCAGGGAATTCCGCGAGCGGATGAAGGCCGGCACCATCAAGGCTGCGGTGGTCCCGGTGGCCGCCACCGAGCAGCACAACGAGCACCTGGAGATGATCCACGACACCCTGCACGTCACCTACATGGCCGAGCAGGCGGCCAAACGCCTGCTCCCCCAGGTGGTGGTGGCCACCCCCATCCCCATCGGGGTCTCGGAGCACTGGATGGCGCACATCGGCACCCTGACGGTGCGCCCGGAGATCTTCTGCGAATACGTCTTCGACGTGTGCAATTCCTTCAAGCGCGCCGGTGTTCAGAACATCCTCATCCTCAACGGCCACGGCGGCAACGTGCGCCCCCTCTCCCGCC
>JACPJE010000064.1 GCA_016187725.1 Candidatus Latescibacterota bacterium | reverse complement strand
TGTGTTTGGGATACTCCCGCATAGTTCTGCCAGTTCTGCCTTTCTGTTTTTGCAGTTCTAAAGGCGCATTTCCGCTAACTATTTCATTTGTGCAGGAGTTCTATAACCCCACCACTGAGGCCTGTTTTGCGAAGCACTCGAACTGGCAAATCCACAATATCTTAGCCAGGCTAACTTCGTATTATCTATTTACCGGGCTGATTAGGCGAACCCCCCTTTCTCACTTCCCCTTTTTGCCTCACGGACAATCCCTCCACCGGACTCTGGATGCGTCCCAGGTCACGCCGGCTCACATGGGTATAGATCTGGGTGGTTTTGGGGCTGCTGTGGCCCAGAAGTTCCTGAATATACCTCAGGTCTGTACCATTCTCAAGTAGATGCGTCGCAAAGGAATGGCGCAGGGTATGGCTGGTCACCTGGGGCCCTAGACCCGTTTTTTTTCGCACCTGTGCGACAACCTGTTGCACGGATCGCTCGGTCACATGCCGCCCTGGCAGGGCGCCGGGAAAAAGCCATTTCTGTGGCTGGTACTCGCGCCGGTAGGCCCGCACCATTTGCCGGGCCAGGGTCGAATACAGGGTGTACCGGTCCTTGTCTCCTTTGCCGCTTTTCACCCTGATCAGGCCTCGACCTTCGTCCAGATCGTCGACTTGCAGGCGGACCACCTCCCCTACCCGCAGACCTGCCGAATACATCAAAACCAACAGGGTTTGATGTTTGAGGTTGACCACTGCATTCAGGATGTTCTCGGTGGCATTCCGACTCATTACGGCTGGCAGGCGGCGTCCCCGGCGCGGGCGCGGCAGGTCCTCCAGGAGTTGCGGGCGTTTGATCACCCATTCGAATAGGAGTTTGATGGCGCTGATGGTCTGATTCTGAAACGAGGCGGAGATTTCCTCTCGTTCTACCAACCGCAGCAGATAGGTGCGGATCTCGTTGGTGGTAAGCTGAGAGTAATCCTTTTTGAAGCACTCCAGAAAACGCCGCACGGCCCCCTGATACACCTTGCAGGTCTTCGGACTGTAGCGGCGCAGGTGGAGTTCCTGGGAGAAGCGGTCGAGGAGTTCAGCTTGTCTCCGCATTCTCTCCAGCGTCTTGATAGCTGGATCTACCACCACTCGATCTTCACCGAAATGGTCGATCAAGGCTTTCAGTGTATCTGGGCCAGCCGGCACCTGCCAGTACTTTCCCTGCCAGTTCCAATAACAACCGGGGATATCCTTTTTTAGGTGGTTATTGGTCTCGAAGTGATAGGGTATGTAGATCTTCCAATAACCCGGCGTCCCGAGTCTCAGGGTAATCTTTGGGAGCTGGTTGATTTTTGGGAGTAAGGGTGTTGCCTGTCCTTTGTTCATGCTCCTCCTCCTGTCCAGAGATATTAGGCAGGGACAGGGAACAAACTCTATGCCAGAGTGGAGGAATGCCCGCCTCACAGAGCAGAAAACAGCAACGGGGCGCTAGGTACGCGGGGGAAAGTGTTACGCCGAAGAAACAGCAATGACCCCTGCACCACACAAGTTGCAGAGGCCCACATTGCCCTGAAGAGAAGAACCAATCAGTATTTCAGGTGCTCAGCGGGCACCCGGTTCCACTTGGCCGGCTCGGCGTCGCCGGTATAATAGGGGACCAGCGGTTCCACGATTTTGCCGGCCTCTCCTTCCCACCAGTCGGGTGGATTGAGTGGCTTCTTGCGGGCGATGAAGGCCCGCAGAACTTCGGGCAGATTCTCGTAATCTGGATAGTACCACAGGGTCAGCAGCGAGCGCCGCTGATTGGTCTGGTTGGCGTGGGCGGCGTGGAGCAGGCGCGCATCCCCCACCACCAGGTCGCCGACCTTCACCGGCACGTCGATCTCCTGGGCGTGGTGGGAAAAGATGGGCGAATCCAGCGGGGCCTCGTAGGTTTCCTCGCTGTGGGCCGGTGGCAGCAATTCGTGTAAGTCCACGCGCCGGGCATGGGAGCCGGGGATGAGCCGCAGACAGCCGTTCTCCCTGGTGGTGTCGGTGAGATAGTACATCAGGAAGGCCTGCAGCAGATGGGGGTCGGCGCTGCGGGAATGGTCCCAGGCCCACCAGTCCTGGTGCCAGTACAGGGGCGGGCCAAAGGGCGGCTTGCTCAACAGATACCCGCTCCACCATTTGGGGTCGTTATAGCCCAGGGATGCCAGGGCCTCTATGGTTTTGGGCCAGGCGAAGAGCCGGGCGAAGACCGGATCCTGGTACGCCACGTTGATATTGCTGCCCTGGTAGCGAAACTTGCGGTTGTGCTCGGGCGTTTCCGCGTCCAGCAATCCGTCGGTGACGCGGATCAGTTCCTCCAGCAGAGGTCGGTCGAGGATATTGGGGAAATGACAAAAACCCTGAGTGAGGAGCTGGTGCTGACGCGCGGTGTCGATCATGACTTTACTCCTCTCTTTTGAACTCAGGCTGGATCGGCGCTGAGGGTGCGCCGCTCGCCCGCCTGCAGCTGCAAGGTGATTTCTCTGCCGCTGAAGGGCGAAACCAGCACACAGCGGCCACCTTGTTCCGCATGAATCTCCACCTGAAGGACCTTCCCCCCTGCCTGCCACGCCGAGACCAGGAAGGCCCCCTCGGCCCTCAGGTCGGTGAAAGCGACATCCTGCCAGGAGGCCGGGATGGCCGGGAAGATGCGGATCTTGCCCCGGTGGCTCTGCAGGAGCATCTCCTGCAGGCCCGCCGCTGCGGCGAAATTGCCCTCCAGGGTGAAGGGCCGGTAGGTGAAGCGCGAAAGCCCCTGGCCGCTTTGGTCGCCGTTGCAGTGAAAGCTGTTGCACAGACAGAAGGCCGTGGCGAAGAGCCGCAGGGCGCGGGCGGCCTGTTCTCCGTCGCGGGCCCGGGCCGCCAGGCAGGCCAGCCAGGAGAAACTGTACCCGGTCCACCAGTCAGTGCCCAGGCGCTCCAACTCCTGCAGCGAGGCCCGGATGGTGCGCTGCGCTGCCTCGCCGTCCTCCGGGTCGATCAGACCCAGCGGGTGGATGGCCATCAGGTGGGAGAAATGCCGGTGCGAAGCCTGCAGCGCTTCACCGGGGACCACCAGCAGTTGGCCATCGCTGCCCAGGGCCAGGTCGGGAAATTCGGAGAGCACCTGTCTCCAGCGCGCTGCTTCCTCGGTGCGGCCCACTGCCCCGGCCAGTTCGGCGGCGGCCCCCAGCAGCCAGCGGCACAGGGCCAGGTCGTAGTTGGTGATCTGCGCGAACCAGGCTTCGGGCCGGTTGTCGTTGATCTCGGGCGAGGCGCTCAGGGGCAGGCTGCGCCGGCCTTCTGAGTCGCGCTCGGCGGTGATCGCCTCGATGAATACGGCCGCGTCCCGCAGGTACGGATAGGCCCGCCGGCGCAGGAACTCCGGATCGGCGCTGAATTTCCAGTGGAGGTAGAAGTGGTGGGCCAGCCAGGCGGCAGTGGTGGCCGAGTGGGTGTACTGCCGCCAGCCGCCGATCTGGTTGTTGCCCAAATCGGCGGTCATGGGGACGTTCAGGCCGGGCAGGCCGAAGAAACGTCGCGTCCAGTCGAAGCAGGCCGGCCTGGTCTCCCACAGCCAATCCAGAAAGTTCAGCCCCTCCTCAAGGTGGTTGCCGCTGTAACAGGGCCAGTAACTCAGCTGGGTGTTCAGGTCGTGGTGGTAGTCCCCTTTCCAGGGGGGCAGCTTGCCGTCGTCGGCAGTCCAGGGGCCTTGCAGGGTGATGGGGGGAGCGCCCCGCCGGCTGGCAGCGCCGAACTTGTACTGGTCGAGGTACCACTGGCGCTGCAGGATCTCGTCGGGCACCTGCAGGGAGGACTTTTTCCAGTACGCAGCCCACCACTGCGCGTGTTCGGCCAACAGCGACTCGAAGCCTTCAGCCAGAGCCAGATCCACCTGCTGGCGGGCCAGGGTGCGGGGGGCGCCCCGATCGAAGCTGGAGGTGATGGACCAGGCCCCCAGCCAGGTATCGTCCTCGGCGCGCCAGCCCAGGTACACGGCAAAACTGAAACCTTCGGCCCCATGCTGGCAGAAACTCTGGAATCCTTCCCCCTGGCGCTCCTCGGCGGGGAGGTACCCCAGCTGTCCCAGGTCGCCAGCGCCGATGCCTCCCTGGGCCTCTTCGCTGACCTGGCCGGCAAAGGGGGGCACCCGCAGGTGCGGGGTGGGCGCGGCGCCGCACACCCGGATCATGCCCACCGGGCGGAAGGCATGTACGAAGACACGTACCTGGATGCCCTGGGCAAAATCGACGGTGGCCTGGGCATCCAGCAGGGTCAGGGCAGTGGAGACAAAACGGGGGGTGCCGCCAAACTGCAGTTCGAGGCGGCCAGCGGGGATCTTGGTGGGAGCGGGCCGGTGGTAGGGTTTCTCGTAGAGCGCCATCAGGTCCTCGTGCCGCCCGGTGGCGTGCCAGCGCCGCATCTGCGCGCAGGTGTAATCGGGCCCGTTGAACTCGGGCACCAGGCGCAGGTCCCACAGGTCAGTGCGGTCGAGGGAGATCTTCAGGGGCTGGCCAGCGCCCCACACCAGGGCCCCCAGCAGGCCATTGCCCAGGGGCAGGGCCTCGTCCCAGACCTCGACCGGGGCGGTGAAGTGCAGGCCGTGTTGCGCCTGAGGCAGGAAAGGATCCATGGACTCAGCCGCGCGAAGGCTCGCTCATGGTCTGCCTGGCCTGGCGGGAGAGTTCGGCGATGTGGCCGTCGTTGGCCATCACCTGCTCCAGGTGGCGCTGCCGCTCGGGACCGGCGCTGCCTATCATTACCTCGCTGTAAGGGCGGTCCACCCAGAAGCGGGCAAAGCCCTTGAGGTAGTCGCGCAGGTCCTGCAGGCGTTCTTCTGGGTAGCGTTGAGCCAGGTTGATGGTAAACATCCGCCGGCGGGCGCTGCCCCCGAAGGCGGCGTGCTTGGTGTTGTGGTTGAAGCAGACCACGTCGCCGGGCCGGGTCTCCAGGGCCACGGCCGGGAGGTCGCGCCCGTGCAGGCCCCACAACTCCTCGCTCTTGCGGATCTCCTGCTGCAGCCTTTCGGCATAGTGGTCACCGGTCTGGTGGCTGCCGGGGATGACCCGCAGGGCCCCACTCTCGCGGGTGAGCGGATCGAGGTACAAGGCGATCTTGAGGTGAGAGATTTCCCGGTGCCAGCCGTCCGAATGCCAGTGGGTGTCGCCGGCGTAGTAGTTGCCGTCGCTGCCCATGTAGTTGAAGTCCTCGCCCAGCAGGCTGGTGGCGATGCCCAGGATGCGCGGGTCATCGAGCAGCGAGCAGAGGTACTCGCGCTGGTCGATGAAGGGCACGATGCAGGAGCGGGCCTTGCCGTCGTGGGGCTTGCCGTAATGGCCGCCGCCCCGGCTGGCCCAGACCGCCTCGAATTCCTCGGTGATCTGGCCGACCCGGTCGGCCAGCAGTCCGGGGAATCCCAGGTAACCGAAGGTGCGGAAGAAATCGAGCTGTTGCGCGGTCAACAGAACCGGGGACATCGGCGTTCTCCTCGCTGGTTTTTGGCGCGCCCATCGACCTGGCGCGCACCAAAAATACGCCTAGCCCCGACGGCCCGCAATGGAGCGCCGTTGCCTCGCCGCCCGGCTCGCCGTAGTTTTGCCCCACCGAAAGGAGAACCCATGAAAACCCCCAACCAACCCCCCCGTGCGTACCGCGATTTTGTCCAGCGTTTTCCCCAGCTCGGCGAGGCCTGGGACCTGATCAACGAGGCCGGCGCCCAGGGCCCTCTCGACGAGCGCACCTGCCGCCTCATCAAGCTGGGCATCGCCATCGGCGCCCTGCGCGAAGGGGCGGTCCACTCCAGCGTGCGCAAGGCCCTGGGCCTGGGCATCACCACCGAGGAGCTGGAGCAGGTGGTGGCCCTGGCCGCCGGCACCCTGGGCCTGCCCTCCACCGTGGCGGCCCACACCTGGGTCAAGGAGGTGATCGAGAGGCAGGAAGTTTAGGCGGCGGAAACTTTGAGCAGCAGAACCGGCACCGGCACCAAGTGCCGGACCTTGTTGGCCGTGCTGCCGTAGATCAGGTCGCTGAGGAAGCGGTGGCCGTGGGTGGACATGGCGATCAGGTCCACTTGATGTTCTTGGGCCAGCCTGACGATCTCGTCGGCCGGTTCCCCCATCGCCAGGTAGTGCTCCACCGCGAAGCCTTCGGCCTGCAGTTCCTGCTCCTTGGCCGCCAGATAGGCGCGGTCCTGCCTGATCTCGTCGCTTTCGACCAGGTTGAGGCGGTCGTAGTTGCGCGCCACCCAGCCGTCTGCCACGTGCACCAGCAGCAGCGCGGCCCCGGTCATCCTGGCCAGGGGACGGATGTGGTCGAGGATGGTCTGGTCCGCCGTGGTGTTCTCCAGCGGGACGAGGATCTTGCGGTACATAGGTCCTTCCTCAGGTGATGAGGGTGTAGATCAGCTCGCTCAGGCCGGAGAAATCGGCCAGATACTTCACATTCAGGCTCACGATGATGGCGGCCGTGATCCAGGCCAGGGCCTTGATCCAGGGCGGGTTGGCGAACTCGCCCATCTTCTGCCGGTCGCCGGTGAAGGCGATCAGGGGGATGACCGCAAAGGAGAGCTGCAGGCTGAGCACCACCTGGCTTAGCACCAGCAGTTTGGCGGTGCCGCTCTCGCCGTACAGGGCGGTGATGATCACCGCCGGCACGATGGCGATGCCCCGGGTGATCAGCCGGCGCAGCCAGGGTTTGAGGCGGATGTTGAGGAACCCCTCCATGACGATCTGGCCGGCCAGGGTGCCGGTGAGGGTGGAGTTCTGGCCCGAGGCCAGCAGCGCCAGGGCGAAGAGGGTGCTGGCGATGGGTATGCCGAGCATGGGCGAGAGCAACTGGTAGGCGTCGGTGATATCGGCCACGTCGTGCCTGCCGCGCACGTGAAAGGTGGCCGCCGAGACGATGAGGATGGCGGCGTTGATGAAGAGGGCGAGCATCAGCGCCACGGTCGAATCGATGGTGGCGTACTTGATCGCCTCGCGTTTGCCGGCCGGGGTGCGCTCGAAGTTGCGCGTCTGCACGATGGAGGAGTGCAAATAGAGGTTGTGCGGCATGACCGTGGCCCCCAGGATGCCGATGGCTATATAGAGCATCTCGGTGTTCTGGACGATCTCCAGCCTGGGCGCAAAGCCGGCCAGCACCTCGTTGAGCGCCGGCTGTGAGAAGAGCAGCTCCAGGCCGAAGCAAGTGCCGATCAGGCTGATCAGGCCGATCACCAGGGCCTCGACGTAGCGGAAACCCTTGTTCTGCAGATAGAGCACCACCAACACGTCCAGGGCGGTCAGGCACACCCCCCAGAGGAGCGGCAGGCCGAAGAGCAGATTGAGGGCCACCGCCGAGCCGATCACCTCGGCCAGGTCGCAGGCGCAGATGGCGATCTCGCACAGCACCCACAGCGCGAAGGAGACCGGCGCCGAGTAGTGGTCGCGGCAGGCCTGGGCCAAATCGCGGCCGGCGACGATGCCCAACTTGGCGCACAGGGATTGCAGCAGGATGGCCATCAGGTTGGAGATGAGGATGACCGAGAGCAGGGTGTAGCCAAAGGCCGAACCGCCCGCCAGGTCAGTGGCCCAGTTGCCCGGATCCATGTACCCCACGGCCACCAGGTACCCGGGACCGGCAAAGGCCAGCATCTTCTTCCAGAATCCTCCCCCGGCCGGCACCGCGATGGATTTGTGGACCTCCGCCAGGCTGAGATTCTCTTTCGGCCGCCGCCAGCCCTCAAGGTCAGGGGAATCTTCGCTTTTTGTCTCGGTCGCCATACCTACCGCTTCCTGAAACAGGCCCCAGGTCTTTGACCGTCCTCGCACCTGGCCCTGGATTATTTAGGCACTATTATGTATATATTTTAGTATAAGCTAAAAATTTGTCAAGGGATTGCTGAATTTCCCGATCTCCTCCATATTTTTCCCTGCTTTGCCCCGGACCTCCGGGCCGACCTAGCCCTTAGCGCGGAACCCCCTATGCTGAGCGAGGCGGTACAGGACTACCTGAAAGCCATCTACAAACTGGGACAGGGGGAGGAGGGACCCGTCACCACCTCCCTGGTCGCCGAGCGCCTGGAAGTGGCCCCGGCCTCGGTGACCAACATGGTCAAGAAGCTGGCCGAAATGCGCCTGCTGGAGCACACCCCGTACCAGGGGGTCAAGCTGACCGGAGCCGGGGAGAAGATCGCCTTGGAGATCATCCGCCACCACCGCCTGCTCGAACTCTACCTGGCCGAGACCCTGGGCTATGCCTGGGACCAGGTGCACGCCGAGGCCGACCGCCTGGAGCACGCCATCTCCGAGGAATTCGAGGACCGCATCGACCAGGCCCTGGGCCATCCCAGGGTGGGCGCCCACGGCGAGCCCATCCCCAGCAAGCAGGGGGACATGGACCTGGCCCGCTACCAGCCCCTGGCCGAACTGCAGGCCGGCCAGCGGGCCGTGGTCCGCCGGGTGAGCGACCGCTTTCCGGAGATGCTGCGCTATATGGAGGAGATCGGGCTGAAGCTGGGGGTCCAGGTCGAGGTGCGGGAGAAGGCCCCCTTCCAGGGCCCCCTGCTGCTGAAGATCGACGGCAGCAGGAAAAAGCAGTTCCTGGGCCTGGAGGTGGCCGGCAACATCTACGTGGAAGTGATCTAGTTTTTCAGCTGCCCGTTGGTCTGAGCGCGCCGGCGCATTTCGCGCCGCTGCTGCAGGGCGGGCAGCAACTGGTCCAGCCGCTCGATGAGCAGGCCCAGGCGCGCGTTCTCGCTGGTAGTTTCCAGCAGGCCCTGGCGCTCTTCCAGGCCGAAGTCGAGCCGCTGGGCCAGGTGGAAGGAAGACCAGGTCTGGGGTAGTCCGGTTTCGGCCCCCACCAGGGTGAGTAGCTGCAGGAAGCGCTCCTCGGCCTGGGCCACCAGGCCGAGGTCCACCTGCTCTTGTTCGTCGTCGAAGTACTCGACCATCCCGCTCAGGTAGGGCCGGTCCTCGAAGGTGTCCAGCACCCGGTAGCGGCGCTGGCCCACGGCGACCAGGTCGAGCTTGCCGTCGGGGTACTCGCGCAGGATCTCCTGGATGGCGACGGCGCAGCCGGTGGCGCGCACCGTCCCCTCCCACTCCAGGCAAATGCCGAAGGGCAGGTCGCCGGCCCGGCAGTCGGCGATCATGGATTCGTAGCGCTCCTCGAAGATGTGCAGGGAGAGGAGCTGCCCCGGAAAGACGACCAGTTCCAGGGGGAAGAGGGGAATGAGCGCGGATGCTGCCATCAGGACTGCTCGCTGAGGATGGACCCCATGTCGATGGACGAGATCTATTTCACCCCGGCTTCGGAGGAGCATCTGGCCCGCGAAAAGCGCAAGGCCAGACAGCTGCGCCGGAGCCAGTGGTGGAAGAACCGCTGCGGCGCCGGGCAATGCCATTACTGCGGGGGCCGGTTCCCTCCCCGGGAACTGACCATGGACCACCTGGTGCCGCTGGTCAGGGGAGGTGTTAGCGCCAAGTCCAATGTAGTGCCCTGCTGCAAGGAGTGCAACAGCAAGAAACGCTATCTGCTACCGGTGGAATGGGCGGAATATCTGGAAGAAAGACTGAGACGGGGGTGAGGCAGCGGGGCGGGCGGCGAGGGTTAGCAGCGGGGCGGGCGGCGAGGGCGCAACGCCCCAACGTATGGGGCGTTGCGGAGGCTGGGCGGCGGGGCAGTGCAGCGCAGCCGCAGGCGGGGGGTATTCCTCTAGGGTATTCCTCAAGTTCTTCCTCAGCGTCCTTTAATAGCCGACTGGGCCTCCTTTTTGATCGCGTCCTGCACCATGGAGTTGGCCGCCTCGTCGGCGTAGTCCTTGGCCTTGCCGGTCACGTCGAAGGCAAAGTGGACCAGCAGCGCCAGCAGCCCGCAGGCCAGGGTGATGACGGCGTAGATCCGGTAGTTGATGGGACGGCGCTTGCGGCTGTGCCGCCGGCGGTGTCGGTGGCCGCTCATGGCAGAAACTCAGTGGTAGGCGTTGAGGCCGCTGATGGCGGCCTGGATCTGGGAGGCGATTGGGGGGGGGACGCGGGGGTTGAAGGGACCTCCGGTCCCGCCCTCCACGTCGGCGAAGCCCCCCAGGTGCATGGCCTCCACCACGGCTGAGTAATTGTAGATGCGGCCTTCCCGGAAACGGATCTCCTCCAGGGCGGCCAGTTCGTTCTCGAGGCGCAGCGACAGCTGGTAGTCGCCCCGGCGCTGGGCGTTGTTGATCTCATCCGAGGCCCGCACGTACACCACGTTGACTCCCGAGGTGTGGCCCTTGGTCCCCGCCCGGGCGGCGCGGGTGGAGCGGTCGCCGATGCCCCAGATCACCATACCGCAGCCCGGATTCACCCCTTCGACGATGGGCGCCACATCGTCTTCTGCGGTGCCCACCTTCACGCCCAGGAAATGGGGTGAATCGTTGAGCAGGCGCACCACGGCCTCGCGCTCGGCCTTCTGGCGCAGATAATAGAAGAACCGCGCCCCGCGCCCCGCCCCGTAGCGCTTGCCGAATTCCAGATAGTACTGGTAGATCCCTTCGGGGTTGATCACCCCGCTCAGCGGCATGATTAGGTACGCGTCTGGGGGGCGGGCCAGGCGGGCCATGGACTCGATGAGCCGGCCGGCGTCGCCGATGGGGTTGGGGACGATGCCGGCGATGAGCACCCCCGCCCCGCCCATCTCCTGGCCGGTGAAGTCGATCAGGCTGACCTGGTCCTGGTGGCTGATGTGGTGGACCAGGCTGGTGCCGGCGATGGCGATGACCCGGGGCCGCCCGCCCTCCAGGTAGTTGTTGCGCATCAGGTAGCGGATGTTCTTGGCGTGGCCTTCGCAGTCGATCTGGTCGCCCTTGAAGGGGACGATGGGCACGGAGACGACGGAGTTGAGGGCTTCCAGCAGTTGCGGAGTGCTCAAAGACATCGAAGGACCCTCGGCGGAAAAAGGAATTTGGCAAAATTCGGGCTTTTCTAAGATGTAATAATCCTGGCAGAATTGGCAACTAGAAAGATGAGGAGGGGAGATGACCCCGAGGCCTTTCCCGG
>JACPJE010000073.1 GCA_016187725.1 Candidatus Latescibacterota bacterium | reverse complement strand
CGGATCATGGCGAAGAGGGTGTGCTCCTGAGCTTGCCCCTCGATCACCCAGGTGGCGTTGAAGATCTTGTGCCGGCAGTGCTCGGAATTGACCACCGAGAACATCATCAACTCCACGTCCGTCGGGTCGCGGTCCAGGCCGGCGAAGACCTGGAGGAAGTACTCGATCTCCTCGGGGGAGAGCGCCAGCCCCATCTGCGCGTTGGCTCTTTCCACCGCTGCCCGCCCCTGGCTGCGCAGCGGGATGTGGATCAGGGGCAGGGGCTCCACCTGGCGGAAGAGGATTTCGGGATCGGCCACCACCGCCTCGGTCATGCGGTCGTGCAAGAGGGGCAGCACCGGATCCAGCGCCCCGCTTTTGAGCGGCCCTTCAGCGGCAAAGCGGTACGCCCAGGCTCGCTCGACGCGCGCCACCGCCTCCAGCCCGCAGCGGCGCAGGATCTCGGTGGCCTTGCTAGACCAGGGGGAGGTGGTGCCAGGCCGCGGGCAGATCAGCACTTCGCCATCGGCAGCGGCAGCCGGATCAGCGCCCAGCACCTGGGCCAGGCGCTCGGCTTCGGCCCCCTGCAGGGGACGGCTCAGGTGCACCAGATAGAGAAAGCGGACTTCGAGGCCGGTGAGCTGGGGCAAGAGGGCGCGGCAGCGGGCCAGCAGGGCGTCGCGGCGGAAGGGCGAGAGCGCCGGCGGGCCGGCGAATTTCAGGAGCATAGGACCACAGCGGGAAAGGAGGAGGGAGCAGAATGCAGCTAATCTAAGGGCAGTCCGGTGCCCCTTCAAGGTCGGGTGGATGAGAAAAACTGATGGGGCGGATTTGGCCGGCTAATCAGAGCGAGGGGTATGGCCAGTCAGCGGCAAGGGGGCCAGGTAGAAACCCCCGTGACGCTCCAGGTGGGCGCGATTGGCCAGACTGGCCAGCTTGCAGTCGCCCACCGTCAGAAAATCTGCCCGCGTCAGGGTGGCCACCAGTCTTTCCCAGGCCGGCACCTACAGCGGAAAGATGGGCAGGTGGGGTACGGCTACAGAGCAGTCGCGACGGTGATCTCTTGCCACGGGCGGGCATCTACGAAGCGAGCTAAGGTGGCCTACATTGTCGGTCGCCACGGTGCCGTGCAGGGCCAGGCCTGCGTCGCGAGGATGACATCCCCGTCCAGCGCCTGGGGGTCGGCTGTAGGATAGCCCTGCTGGCGCGCCTGCGCCCACAGTTCCGCCAAAGACTATATTCCTCTGCAGACCTGCGCAAGTACTGATGTTGCCAGCAGAAGTGGATTTGAAGGTCTGGATGCTGTTGAAGGCCAACCAGCGCTCGTGGTGGGCGATGCTCGACGAGACGGTGGGTTTCGCCGGGTCTGGATGGGAGGAGCACAGGCCCTTGCCGCCGCCTTCGCGCAGTCCGGCCACCAGCTCGCGCATGACGGGCAGGTGCTCCTGATCGGGAATGATGTAGGTGGGAATCCAGATGAGGTGCGCGTGGCGCTGGTACCGCTGGCCGACCCAGCGGCCGTAGGCGCGGGCATTGGCCAGGTTCGTCAACCGGAGGGCCGGATGGTCGAGGCCGGTGGCCAGGATCATGTCGATTTGCCCGGCGTACTCGACGACTGTTGAAGGCCAACCAGCGCTCGTGGTGGGCGATGCTCGACGAGACGGTGGGTTTCGCCGGGTCTGGATGGGAGGAGCACAGGCCCATCACCTGGACCGCGGAGAAGCCCTTGGCCCGGCGGTCGTCGAGGATGAGCCTGGCCTCGGAAAAATCGTGGCAGCGGAACAGGTTCCACTGGGTGTCTCCCAGCCAGAAGAAGGGCTGGCCGTCGCGGTCGACGAAGTACCGGCCGTTGGCGGACACCTGGATGGGCAGGGCGTGATCCATGGACACCTCCTCCTGCAGTAGTGAATAGCACCAGAAACTACCCTGCAAGGCTATATCCGGCAGGAAGCCGGCGCAAGCGCTGGGGAGGTAGCCAAAAATAAATTTGAGTAGGACTAGGCAGTCAGGTACCATTATCCCAGAAGGGAGTACCCGATGATCTGGCTCTTGGTCTGCGCTCTTTTGTGGTGGTCCACACCGGCCCTGGCGGAGTTCCGCTGCGCTGGTTTCCAGGCCTGGGCAGCAAATCCCGAAGGCACCGCGGCCAAGCCGGCCCGCATCCACCAGGCCGGAATTGACTTTCGACCCGCAGAGCGGCCAGGCGGCCAGGGCCCCTGAGTTCCTGCTCCCCTCCTCCCTGACGCCGGGGACGTTGCTGCCCTTTGAATTCGAGGCCACCGACGGCCGGAGCACCTGGGTGGACACCTTGTCCATCGAGGTAGGAGAGGGATCGGACCAGACTCCGCCCAGGGTGAGCGTGCCGGTGGTGACCTTCCAGGAAGACCTTCTGCACGTCTCCCTGCCGAGCCGGCGGGTGCTCGACGGCAGCGGGCTGAACGCCGGCAGAGCCTTGGTTTTCGGCGGAGCGGATACGGCCCTGCTCGCAACGATTTCCCTCACCTTGGCGCGAGGGTGGTTTGCAGGGACGTGGCCCAGACCAGAGCCAGGGGTGTACTGGGTGCTCGGCCAGGTGGAGGACAGCAGGGGAAATCAGGGGAGGAGTCCCCTCCGGACCGTCCAGGTCTACGCTCCTCAGGGAGAAATTGCCGGCGACAGCGCGGTGGTGCGCCTGGGAAGAGGAGAGGTTGGCCAGGTGGCCTACAGCCCGGACGGCCGTCTGCTGGCAGTGGCCAGCAGCGTCGGGGTCTGGCTGCACGAGGCGGGGACCTTGAGACAGCTCGGCCTGCTGGGGGCGGACGAGGGCCGGGTGCGGGCCCTGGCCTTCAGCCCGGACAGCCGCCTGTTGGCGGCGGCGGCGGATGGGGAGGGAGGGGTGCGGCTGTGGGATCTGGCCGGGCAGCGGGCAGTGGCGCTCCTAGAGGCCGGGTCCTCGGATTTGTCCTGGG
>JACPJE010000072.1 GCA_016187725.1 Candidatus Latescibacterota bacterium | reverse complement strand
GTATGGATATAGAAGACGTTAAGGGTATAGGTGTCTATTTGCTTGAGGAGGGCCTCGATGGAGGTGAAGGCGAGGGCCTGGGCAGTCACCGGCAGGCCCTTGATCCCGTCCTTTCCGGCCGCATTGAAAGCTTCGGCGAGTTCAGCAGCCTCCAAGGCTGTCCCTTCCCCCTCCTGGTACAACACCGCGATCTTGACGCGTTCCCCGGATCGCGTCTCCAGGTTGCGGTCGTAGGCCAGCGTCTTGAGCAGGATGGCAGCCTGTCGGTCAACGGGGATCGGGGGTTCATCTCCGAACGAGACGCCGGCGGCAAACAACAAGGCGACCAAGACGATCTTTCCTTCCTGTATCACTCCAGCGCAGGGCATGGGGGCGAGGCTCCTGTCTACTGGCGACCGGTAGACCTGCTCAAAACTCGGCCGTCAGCCCGAGGCTGAAGGCGTCATTGTCCAGATCAGGGAGATCCTTGCCTTCTTTTTGGGAAACGAACCCCAGCCTCACCCTGAAAGCTCTGGTGATCTGGCCGTTGGCGCCGATGCCAAGTTGGGTCATCCTGAGCTTTGGGCCGCCCAGGGTCTCCTCGTCGGCCCGGCTGTAGCGCCCGACCAGGCTGACCATCTCCAGGCGCCTGCCAGTCCGTCTGAGGGTGTAGCTCGGCTCCACCGTCAGGCCACTGCGGCTGAGTTTGTCCACCGGAGCCCTCTCCAGATCCTCGGTGGAGCCATAGAGATAGGATCTGAGTTTGATGGCTTTCCACTTCAGGGATAGGTCCGGGCCCCAGGCTGTGAAGTCCGCGGCATAGTGCCCGGGCTCGCTGGCGGCGATGCGCTGGTCCTCGCCGGAGCGCAATCGGCTCCGGGAAGCGCTGAGCCCCAGTTCACAGTTGAGGCTGCTACACAGTACCAGCCCCACGCGCCCGGTGAGCGCTCGGTTGCCATTGGCGTCGAACTGGGTGTTGCTGACATTGTCTTTGAGCCCAAAGCCAGGCACGCCATTGCCCACGGAGAACACGTAGTTGAGGCCTGCCTGATCTCCCAACTTGAGTTCGCCCTCGCCCATGAGGCCCATCTCATTGTAGTGTGCCGGGACCACGCTGATGGCAGCCAGGGAGAGCAGACTGAAGCTGTTGACAGCGCTGAACCACTCGTCGTTGTGGATGCCAAAGGGCCACCAGTACCGCCCTCCCACCAGGCGAAAGGCCGCACTCCCTCCCTCTTTGCCAGCCAGATCCCAGACGATCTTCGCCTCGGTCAGGACCGGGTCTGCCGCATCGCCGACAAAGTGGACTTCGACCACGGTGCCGACCCCCTCGAAGGGCTCGCCGCCCACGAACAAGGCCGCGTCATTCTTGAATCCGCCCTCATTCCTGCCGGTACGCGGGCTGAGGCCTGGGACCAGGATCTGCGACTCCCCGCCCGGTTCAGCGCCCAGCTCCCGGCCGGCCTCGGTGTAGCTGAGGGTGACGTAGCCGTGCAAGCGGAAAAAACTCGCTGGATCTATGTAGTGTTCGCTGGGGGTCTTGCGCCGCAGGGCCTCCTTCAGCTGCTGCTCTTGTGCTTCGTCCTGGCCTGCAGCCTGACCACCGGTCGTCCAGCACAGGCACAGGTAGGTGGCGGCGAGTATCCATCCACTCTTCGTCGAGCGCATTTCTCTCCCTCCAACGGTCAACAGGGACCTCAACAGGGCTGTCCGGGGCCGCAGCAGGAGGCGGCCTCAGTAGTAAGGGCATAATCCTGACCCTTGGTCTGGCGGGGATGGCGCACCTGCATCCCCCCATCGCAGGGGAAGGGCTGTGGATCGGCGACCAGGTTCAGAGGTTCGATGCGTTCGAAGTAGGGGGTGTAAGGCTCCCGGGAATAGATCTCGAAGGTCTTGCGGCACACCGCTATCCGCTCGCCACGCCGAAAGGCGTGGCCGTCGTCGTCCACCACCTCCCTGAAGGGGCCCTTGTATATCAGGGCCTCGCCGTGGTCCCAGCAGACCCCCTCCTTGCCCTTGAACGCCCTCACCGTGACGCTGCGGAACTCGATGCCCTCCACCGTGCGCCAGGGGGCCAGGTCGCGTTTGAGCAGCTCGATGCCGTAGAAGCCGGCTTCCTCAAAGGCCCGCAGGAATTCCCCCTCCTGCATCGCTCCAGAAATGCAGCCACTCCACAGTTCGGAGTTCGCCTTGAGGTGCGCTGGCGCCGGCTCATCGGCGACAATATCGCTGATCACCGCCCGGCCCCCCCGCTTGAGCACGCGGTGGATCTCCCTGAAGAGCTGGTGTTTTTCCGCGTCGGAGACCAGGTTGAGCACGCAGTTGCTCACCACCACATCCACGGACTGATCGGGTATCAGCGGATGGGCCGCCCGTTGCGCGGCGATGAACGCTTCGAGCCGCCGCAGGCCAGCCTCGTCACCCACCGGATGCTCCTGCAACCAGGTATCGACCCTTTCCCGGTCCAGGGCCAGATCCTGGATCCGGGCCTTGCGGAACTCGACGTTGGCATAGCCGAGTCTTTCGGTTACCACGCCCTGATAGCGGCGGGCCAGCGCCAGCATCTCGTCGTTGACATCCACCCCGATGACCCGCCCCTGGGGACCGACGACCTGGGCGGCGATGTAGCAGATCTTCCCTCCTCCCGAGCCCAGGTCGAGGACTGTATCCCCGGGTTTGAGGTATCGGGAAGGGTCCCCGCAGCCGTAGTCCTTTTCGAGGATCTCCGCAGGGAGGATCTCCAGATAACGCGGGTCGTAATCCACTGGACAGCACAGTGCCGCTTCCGGTTGCTGGGCGGCGGCGCTGTAGCGGTCGACAACAAGCTTTTCGACGAGATGGGCGGTCATACAGGGCTCCTCGGTAAGGTTGGTTTATTGGCTGAGGGTATAGAACAGCGCTGCCGTCGCGGCGGCCAACGGCAAGGTGACGACCCAGGCCGTGAGAATGGACAGGATGGTGCGCCAGCGCCCCTCGCCGGTCACCAGACCGATGCCGAAAAGGGCGCCGCAGGAGACGTGGGTGGTGGATACCGGCACCCCCAGGCGCGAGGCCGCCAGCACCAGCGCACTGGTCACCAGGTTGGCCGCCAGTCCCTGGCCGGCGTTGAGGGGGGTGATGTCCCTGGACATTCGGTGGGCGACCTTGCGGGCAGAGAGTACCCCGCCCAGTGCCATGCACACGGCAATGCCGGCGACGGCCATTCCCGGGGAAAGGGCACTCGCCCCGGTCGCCATCAAGAGGACAGCGGCCATCTTGGGGGTGTCATTGAGGCCGCGGGCAAAGCAGACCAGGCCGGCACTGAGGTAGTGAGAGGCGTCCACCCCAGTGGCAGCGTCCAGGCCCAGGGCAGACCTGCCAAGACGGGTCTGGCAGGCAGCAGTGGTCCCAATCTCGATGCGGGGTTCCGCGACGACGCGCTGCAGTGCGTCGCTGCGCCCCGCCTCCGTTGGTGCGGGGGCAAGAGCGAGTTCGGGCTGTCCCACACAGACGCAGGTGTCCGGCTCAACCCCGAAGCGCCTTCTCAGGGTGCGCGCGAGGGGGTAGGCGCTTACTGCCAGGCCGATCGCCAGGATCGGGCTGGTCAGCAGGGGGAGGAGAAAGGTCGAGCTGAGATACTCCAGATGGAAGGAGCCGGCTAGGGCCCCAGCCCCTGCCAACGCTCCGATGAGGGCGTGGGTGGTGGAGATGGGAAACCCCAGCCGGGTGGCCAGGAAGACCGTCGCAGCCGCCCCCAGGCCCACGGAAAAGGAAAAGCTCCGGGTCTGAAGGAGGGCATCTGGAACCAGCCCCTTGCCGGAAAAGGCCACCAGCAGGCCCTGGGCCAGCAGTAAGGAGGCCAGTGATCCCAATAGGGTAGTGATCGTAGCCAGCGCCAGCGCGCTGCGGTACGAGGCCGTGGCACTGCCGTAGAGGGTAGCCACACCCTTGAAGTTGTCGTTGGCGCCATTGGCATAGGCCAGGAACAGGGCGCCGGCGATGATAAGCAGGTAAAGGGCCATGCTTTCCTTCCTATATTAATCGAGGTAAGGCCTGGTCCTGGGGCCACGGGGTTGCGCTTGCCCGGTTGCACGCTGCGGTGATAGTGTGCTTATCTTCAAGATATGCCGATCTAGACCTATGTTCTGTGAAGTATTCACCTCGCCGCGCGAGGCAACCGCGGGATCAACGAGGAAAAGGTCCGCCGATGGAAGGCAGGGGTAAGACGAGAGTGCAGCTCCTGGAAGAGTTGCGCGAGCTGCGCCAGCAAAGGGCAACTCTAGAGGAAGGAACAACCGCAGAAGTACGGGAGAAACTCGTCCGGCTGGGCTCTTTCCCGGAGTACAACCCAGACCCGGTCATCGAACTCGACCTCGATGGCAATCTGACCTACCTCAACCCCTTGGCCCAGCAACGCTTTCCTGATCTGCCGGCAGCCGGGCTTCACCACCCGATGTTGAGCGGTCTGCCCTCAATGCTCCGTCCGCTACAGGAGGGGCAGACAGAAGCCCTGTTGCGCGAAATCGCGGTCGGAGAATTCGTCTACGAGCAGAAGGTCATCTATTTGTGCGAGAGCGCCCTGGTGCGCATCTATGCCCACGACATCACCGAACGCAAGCGCGCCGAGGCAGCGGTGCGGTCGAGCGAGGAGCGCTTTCACGCCATCTTCGAGCATTCCAACGATGCGATTTTCCTGATAGACCCAGCAAAGGATGAGATCATAGACATCAACTCCAAGGCCTGTCGTCTCCTCGGGTACACTCGGAAGCAATTGCTATCCCTGCCCATATCAGCGGTCCATCCGCACGAGATGTCCAAACTCCGGGAATTTGCCCAAGCGGTCTTCGCGGAAGGCAGGGGATGGACCGACGAACTCAAATGCCTGACCAGCACCAGCCAGGTCCTGCCTGCAGAGATCTCAGCCTCAGTCGTCGATCTGGCCGGAAGGCGCTGCATCATCGCCCTGGTCCGCGACCTCACCGAGCGCGAGCGCGCCGAGCAGATCCTGGCCGATGAGGTGAAGGCCAGGTACAACTACGAGGAGATCGTTGGCAAGAGCGCCGCGCTGCAGGAGGTGCTCGGGCAGGTCGAACTGGTGGCAGCGACCGACACCTCGGTGCTTCTGCTCGGCGAAACCGGCACCGGCAAGGAACTGATCTGCCGCGCCATCCACCATGCCAGTGCGCGCCGCAGCGAGTCCCTGGTGAAGCTGAACTGCGCGGCCATCCCCTCGGGATTGATCGAGAGTGAGTTGTTCGGCCACGAAAGGGGGGCGTTCACCGGGGCGATCTCCCAGAAGCGGGGCCGGTTTGAACTGGCCCACGGCGGCACCATTTTCCTGGACGAGATCGGCGACATCCCCCTGGAGACCCAGCCTAAACTCCTGCGGCTCTTGCAGGAACGGGAATTCGAGCGGGTGGGAGGCACGCGGACCATCGAGGTCGATGTCCGGGTGATCGCCGCCACCCATCGCGATCTGGGGAGGATGGTCGAAGAGGGGACTTTCCGCCGGGACCTTTTCTACCGGCTCAATGTCTTCCCCATCAGCCTGCCACCCTTGCGGGAGCGCCGGGAGGACATCCTGGCCCTGGCAAAATACTTCGCCCACCGCATCGGGAGTCGGTTGGGCTACCCCCCTTGCGAGATCAGCGAGGCCGCCAGGGAACGCCTGTTGGCCTATGCCTGGCCTGGGAATGTGCGCGAGCTGGAGAACATCATCGAACGAGCCCTCATCCTGTGCAGAGGACGCACCATCGACCGCCAGCACATCCTGGTGGAGATCGATCCTGTCGCGCCGGCTGAAGCCCGAGTGCGCTCCCTGGAAGAGGTGGAGAAGGAGCATATCCTGGCGGCCTTGCGGGCAGCCGGGGGGAGGGTGAGCGGTCGCGGTGGGGCTGCCGAGATGCTGGGTCTGAAACCGACTACCCTGGAGTCGAGGATGAAGAAACTGGGATTGCGCCCAGAGGGTCGCTGAGCTTCCCGATATTTCGGGAGTTCACGAAATATCGGGAGCCAGGCGAGGTCTGAGCGCTGGTATCACCGGTGCTGAGTATTGCGCCAACCGATTGATGCAAAGCCACTTGGGAGTGTCTCCCGAGTGGCTTTTGCCTTTTGGCATGGATCTTGTTTAAGCGAGGGGGAAGAACGAGGAGAGGGGCGATGCTCAGGATTACTGCGATACCTGGTGATAACGGGAAAACCTGCCTCAAGCTGGAGGGCCGGCTGGTGGAGCCATGGGTGGAGTTGCTCAGGCAGACCTGCCAGGCGCATCGCGGCGAGTTGGACCTTCCGTTGACACTGGATCTATCCGCAGTGGGGTTTGCCAATAGGGAGGGACTCCGCCTGCTGCACCACCTGCAGAGCGAGGGGATCAACTGCGCCTCCTGGCCGCCTTTTCTGAAGGAACTCTCCCGGCAGGAGTCCTGACTTCCATTTCCAGAACGAATCTCGGCAGAGGAGTTGGCGACCCCTGGAGCGGCGGACCTACGACATGTCCTACCGGAGCCAAAGGGGAAGTCGAGAGACGCGCTCAGTGGGAAGTGTTCTATCAGCGTCAGAGGTCCACTTTCTCTTTGGAGGGAGCCAAGGTGGACCCACCG